>JAQTNX010000213.1 GCA_028713635.1 Candidatus Bipolaricaulis sp. | reverse complement strand
GGTCTTCGGGTCGCTGCCCACCTCATACCGCTCGGAGCAGCTGACGACGTTGCTCGGGCCGAGGACCGACGGATCCCACTCAAGAACCCAGTGGCTGAGGGCCGGCTTGTGGCCGGAAGTCACGTCGAACAACCACGTCGAGGTGCCGTCGGCGTTGTACGTCACTCCACGGAACTCGAACAGGTGATCGCCGATCTGCAGCGCATCGTCGGCGGCGACAACGAGCGCCGCCAGCCCTGCGGCGACCATGAGAAGCGCAAGGCACGCGCCCCTCCACCCCGCCGACAGGTCTCTGACTCTGCGGGCGCCGCACGCCTTCGAGTCTCTGCGGGTCATCCATCGGATCCGGCCCACGGACATGAAGCCTCCCTTCCGCGTACGCTCCTGCGGAACCTACCACGTCGCGGGCCGCAGCCCTCGCTCAACCCACGGCGATGTGGGCAAGACGTCCCTTGCCCGGCGCAAGCGCCGCCCGCCCCCTTGCGCAGGATGATTCTACCTCGGCAACGCCCGCCTTGGCGCACCTTCCGCGGGCGGCCCACACAGAGCGAGACCGCTACAGAGCACAGCGCCCGCCTTGATGGCGGCCGAGTGCCTGGACGCGACGCAAGGCCGGATGGTAGAGTAGGTCCCATGGCCCCGATCTCGCGCAAGCGTATGGTTGTCGTCCTTGCGCTTCTTGTCGTGGTCTTAGGCGTGGGCACCACGCTTGTCGTACGCCACCCCCTCTTCCCACCCGAGCGCATTCCCCGAGATGCGATCGTCGTTCCTCGCGACGTTGCCACGCTCGATGCCGCACTCGATCGGGTCGCAGCGGGCGGGACGATTCTCCTCGACACCCGCAACGGCGCGATCCTGGGGCCCTTGGTCATCAACGTTCCGCGGATCACCATCCGCGCCTTCGGACGGGCCGCAGAGATCGTCGCCGAGGGGAGCGCCCCCGCGATCTCCGTGCGCGCCGACGACGTCACGCTGCGACGGCTGGACGTTCGCGCCGACGGTGTCGGCATCCTCGTCGCGGCCGCGCGTTGCCGGATCTCCGAGACCACGGTCCGAGACACGCCCACGGCCGTGAGGCTCTCGGGAGCCCGCGACGGCGTCCTTGACCGAATGACGGTTGAAGGAGGCGACGTCGCGCTCGAAATCGTGTCCTCGAGCGAGACGACCGTCCGCTCCGCCACCATCCGGAACACCGACGAGGTTGGCGTGCGAGTCGTCGCGTCGTGGAGCAACGCTCTGGAACGGCTCGAGATCGCTCGCGCCCCGATCGGAATCGCGGTCGAGGAAGGTTCGCGGCAAACCCGCCTCGCGGGGTGCCGAGTGAGCGACTGCGACGTCGCCGCCGTTGTCGTGCGAGGATCCACCGATGTCACGGTCGATGGCAGCGTCTTCCACCGGACTCCGGTCGGCGTCGCGCTCGAGCGAACGTCGGGGTGCGAGATCCACAACTGCACGATCGAGGAGACCGCCGCCGCGGGCGTAGTCTTGGAGGAATCGGTGCAGAACCGCGTGCTCGACAGCGTGATTCGCGCATCCCGGGGTGCGGGTGTCCGCGCGACCGGAAGCGCCCAGAACACGCTCTCGGGGAACACGATCCGCGGTGGCGCGGGACCCGCCATCCTGCTCCGCGCAAGCGATCGGACCCTCGTCATGGGAAACAACATCGCGGATGTCGGCATCGGGATTCGGAGCGACGCCGCGTCCTCCTGTCGTGTCCTGCGGAACTGCATCGCCGCGGATCGGGTGGGCCTGCTCTTGGAGGGCGGCGAGACGAACCACGTGCCCGACAACCACGTCTCGGGCGGAGAGCTCGGCATCTCCGCCGTCTCCACGGTCGGAAACACGATCCTGCGGAACCGCATCACCGGGTCGGCGGGAAGCGGGATCGCCGCGCTTGGCGATTCGGCGAACAACACCGTCTCGCAGAACACCGTCCTTCGAAGCGGAGTCGGGATCTTGATTGAGGCCACGGCGGACAGCGCGATACTGGACAACCGCGCCGTACAGAACGATGTCGGCGTTCTGCTCGTGCGCCCAGGCGCCGGACTGCGCTTGGAGGGCAACCGCCTCGTACGGAACCGGATCGGATTGCAGCAGGCCGACTCCGCGAGTGACGCGCTCACGGGGGTCGCCGCGCTCGGCGGGCCCCAGACGGCCGTGGGTCGCCACGAGGAGGCGACGCCGCTTCTCGCGCACAACGCGTTCGTCGGAAGCCGCGTCCGGGACATTCAGAACGATGCTCCTCGGCTGCTTTATGCCGCAGGGAATCGATGGCAGGACTCGGACAGCGACCGAAGCGCGGCGATGCCTCGCGTCTCCACGGGCGTGAGCCTCGACGAGTCGGCGTGGCGGGGGACCGTCGCGATCGGAGCCGACACGAGCGAGTTGCAGGCGGTCGTCGGCCACATCCTGAAGAGGGCCCTCACTCGGGCGGGGTATCGCGTCGTCAGCCTGATCGGGATCCAAGATCCACGGCGCGTGGAGGAAGCGCTGCAGGCGGCCGACGTC
>JAQTNX010000212.1 GCA_028713635.1 Candidatus Bipolaricaulis sp. | reverse complement strand
CTTAATTCTTTCAACTTCATCAATCATGTCATCGATTTCATCATTTATATCATCGAAGATAACTGACCACATATCATAAACAACTTCAGTTATTTTTATTCCGACGCTCTTTATTTTATCCCACGACTTTATAATAAAACCCTTGAGATTCGCTTCAACAACAACTTTTTCAAGCTTATCAGGATATCCTTTCGGTCTTATTCTCGATGTTGAATAAGCTTTCCGTATTTTATCAATTGTTCTTGTTTCTTCACTCTTTATTTTTTCAACGAGCTTTATAATCTTCGGATTTTCTTGTTCGAGTCTTTTTAGAATTGTACGAGGATCAGCATATGATTGCTGCATGAGAGTTATAAGGACGTTTTTGTATCGAAGAGTATTGTCCTTGAATTTCTTTGCTTCACTTAGGAGGCGTTGTTCTTTCAATTGATCGAAGATCCATTCGAGTTGCTTTGTTTGTTTTTCGAGTTGTTCCATGCTCGGAAGTATTTCATTGAGAATTTCTGATACTTCTTCTGGGCTCAACTTTGAAAATTGTTCAGGAGACATTTGCGTAAGTCCTTCAATATCAATTTTTCTCATCGGAAAAACTTTCGCTGCAGCTTCTTCTTTAAAGATTTTTCTTATTTCTTTTCTTATTCTATAATTCATTATCACTATCCACCAAAATCTTCATACATAAAACGAACGAGTTTTCTAATTTCTGGTGTGATTCTGCCATATCCAGAAGACATTCTTTCGTCGTGTATCATATCGAGCGCGTTATCAAGTGTTCCTCCATCTTGAAGAGTGTGCTCAATCGAATCAGCTATCTGGTTATATTCTTCTTTAGTTATTTTGGCCGCTAAGATAAGTTTATATTCTTTAGGGCTATTATCTTGAAGCCACGCTTCTTTCTTTTCGACTTGTTCTTCCCAGAGACTCATATCAGTTTCAATAAGATCGATTTTCAAACGTCGAGGCGCCAGCTTGTAAAGCTGATCTGAAACTTTATGTGCATCAACCTTCAAACCGAGCCGATGAAGAACTTCAGAGAATCCTCTAAAAGATAACATATCGCCAGATCGCTCGAGCGGATCTTCAGTGTCGAAGTAGTAGGTTCCATCATTATGGATTCCGACGAAAGATGAGTCGAGATGTCCTTTCAGAAGAGGAATATCGGCCCAACCACCTTCATTATCGAAAAACCAACCGAAGTCTTCCTTCTGTGGCCGAAAAATTTTTTGTTCTTTTAGTGCTTTTCTTATTTCTTTTCTTAAGTTCATTTTATTTCTCCTTATATCGAACATGAGTCAGCGCAATTGCAAATGATCTTATTTAAGATCCGATTTATGCGATACTCTTTCGAAAACAGATTTTCATGATTGCCAGATTCAGTTATGAACTTTGTGTCGAGAGGATTGAATGATTCGTTTAGCTTCTTGAGATATGCGCCTTGGGTTGACGGGTCTGAAACCGCATCGCCAATTGTGATTAAAGTGAGATCGCTTTGTACAATCGAAGAACCGTTTTCCTCTTTTAAACTTCCAACTGCGCGACTACTAGTGCCAATTTTTACACCAGATTCTACAAGAGATCTAAGGGTTTTTCCGTTTGGAGTATCAAGGATCTCAGCTTCTCCCCACACATCATTTCCCTCCCACCATATTCTTGTGAAGAGATGTGAAACATTTTTTAGAAGTATCAAACTTTCATCTGTATGGTCCAACTCGCCACAGGCGCGACGTTCTTTTACGAGAGTATCGTAGTTCTTAAGTTCTTTTACAAGAACTTCTTTTGGATAAACTCTACCATTTTGATTGCGCGTGTCGGCTCGCTGAACGATTCCGTGTAATATGATTTTTCCATCGCTTCTTTTCTCGCTCTTGTATTCAAAAAGATTTGTTTCAACAAGAAGCTGTCTGTTATTATTAGTCATATTTTCTCCAATCTTCGCGTTTATAAGTTGATTCAAACTGCTTGTGTGCTTCACACCATTTGCCAAATAAAATATCATCTTGCATCAGATAGCGAAATGTCATATCATTATTTGCACAAAATTCCGCAGTTGCATCTGCTTTTAACCAAGTGTTTATAGACAGTTCAGCACCTTTTATTTCTTCAACTTCGATATGTAGATCGACATAAATTACAAAAAGATCTGGAATATGATTTGCTTCTTTAAACGAATCTGTTTCAGGAATATATTTTTGATACTTAATGGTCTCACTTCTATTTTTATGCCAATAAAAAACATTTGAATCTTCGTCAAGTTGAAGAAAGCGAATATATTCGTATGATGAGTCAAAATGTTCCCAAGCTCCCGTTTTAGTCGATTTATACCAACCCTTTTTGTATTTTGATTTCGAATTTATATAGTTTTCATTTGATAATATTTTCTGTCTTACTTCTGGATTTTCAAAAGGGTTATTATAACCTGTTTCTTCTTTATATTCTTTTTTCCACTTTTCAATAACTTCTGGGTTTTCGAGAGCACATTTGTAACCAGTTTTTTCTTTATAAGTAGCTTGACCGTTTTC
>JAQTNX010000211.1 GCA_028713635.1 Candidatus Bipolaricaulis sp. | reverse complement strand
CTCGGTGGGCGTCGTGGTCGAAGGGACCGGCTGCGTTGTCACCGATGTCGGGGTACGCGGCGGCGACACGGCCCTCCTCCTGTCCGGCAGCCAGCAGGGAACCTTCGAGCGGATCACCGTGGAGGGTGGCCGCGTTGGGATCGACGCTTCGATGGCCTCCGGCAATGTCTTTCGCGAGATCGTCTCCCGCGGCGACGCGGAGATTGGGATCCGGCTTCGAAAGGCACGAGCGAACGAGATCCGCGGCGCAGCGATTGAAGGCGCAGCGACCGGGCTGTCCCTCGAGGACTCGGAAGACAACCTCTTGGTCGAAGTCGACATCCGCGGGGCATCGATCGTCGGCTGCGAGGTGCTCGGGGGGAGGGGGAACACCCTCACGGCGAGCCGGATTCGCACGTCGCGCGCCGGGGTGGTCCTGGAAGGAACCGTTGAGAACGGCATTGCGGACTGCGTCGTGCAGACCGTCGAGGATGTTGGTGTTTCTCTGATCGACGCCCGACGAAACCGGATGGAGCGAAACGCGGTCGACGTCTGTGGCACAGACGGGGTGAGGATCACCGGCGGCGGGGAGAATGGGTTCGTCGACAGCCGGGTGTCCCGTTGTCAAGGCGCGGGAGTTCGCGCCGACGGCAGCGACGACAATCTCATCGCGCGAAACGTGGTCTCGAAGAGCCCGATCGGAATTTTCCTCGCGCGGTCCGCGGGAGCGCGACTGCTGGGGAACACCGTGGCGGAGACGAACATCGCGGGGATCCTGCTGGAGGGGGCCCGACGGAACGAGCTCGTGGACAACCGCGTAGACCGCGCGCCCTCCGGGATCGTTCTCATCGGTGCGGAGGAAAACTCGGTTCTGCGAAGCGACCTGCGCCGGTGCGGAGGAATCGGCGTCGTGCTGGCCAACCGTTGTCAGGCGAACATCGTGACGGAGAGTGCTATCTCCGGAGCCGCCACGGGAGTCCTCATCACATCATCGTCCCGCGACGCCGTCCAAGCGAATCGGATCTTCGCCTGCGGCGTCGGTGTCATCATCCACGCGCCGGGATTCGGCGTTCGTGTGGTCGGAAACCGGTTGGAGAGAAACAACGTCGGTCTGCGATGGGCGAGCACGCTGTCTCCGACCGACGCGGTTCTCGCGGCGCTCGGGATCGTGCCGGCGGCGGAACCCACGGGCGGAACCCCGATCGTCCAGGATAACTTCTTCGCAGGAAGTCGGCGGGCTGACGTGGAGAACGAGACCCACGAGCTCCTGTACGCCGGGGGAAATCGTTGGGACGACGAGCCAACCGTGTCACCGAACGTCCATCTGCCGGACACGGCTTGGAAGGGAACGGTCGTTGTTGCGTCGGGGAGGAACCTCACAGACCTTGTCCTCAGCTGCACACTGGAGGTTGCGCTGTCCGAGGCGGGATTCCGCGTCGTCGACCTCTCAGGCCTGGGGGAACCGAACGCTCTCCTCGATGCGATGGCCCAGGGGGATGTCGATCTCGTCTGGTGGTTTGGCGACGCGGTGTCCCTCCTGGCGGCGCCGTCGGAGACAATGGTGTTTTGGAGCACTCCGGCCCGGTTGCGATGGGATTGGATCGTGTCGAGCGACGTCGCCCACGCATTGAGCGAGCCCTCCATCTCGGCGTTCCTCCGTCACCGCGCCCTGGGGGACGAAGCCATCGCGATTCCCGATGCCCTTTCGGACGGCGCGGTGTCCCAGCTTGCGTTGTCTTACGGATTGCACGCCCGTCAGTTCCGACGCGTCGCGACCCGCGAGGAAGTGGAAGTCCTCCTGAAGTTCGGGACGGTCTCGGCGGCCGTGCTCGAGAATCTCGAAGAGACGGCGACGGTAGCGGGGTTTGTCCGTCTTGAGGACGACGCGTCCGCGTTGCCGGATCGGGGAGTCGGGGTGCTCGTCCGCGAGGGCAGCCTGGGCCGACTCCCGGGGATCGAGTCGGTGTTCGCGAAGCTCTCGCCCCACCTCACGGAGGAGAACCTGCGGAGCATGGTCAGCCGAGTGCGGCTGTTTCGTCGAGAACCCTTGGATGTCGTCACGGAATTCCTGAGCCATGAAGGACTGATCGACTAGCCGTCGTGCAAGAGGAGCGGTCATGCGTACGAGCGTCGAGCCGAAGAACCCCGAGGACGCCCGGTCGGACGGCGGCCGGGCGGCGCGAGTGAGGTCCGCTGTTCGATACGGAACGTCGCTGGAACTCAAGCTCATCGTGCCCGTTCTGTTGCTCGCCTGCGCGGTGGTGGGAGCCTTGTCTTGGTTCGCTTTTGTGTCCCTCCACGCGTCGATTGCCTCGATCTACGAGCAACGAGCTCGCAGCGTCGCCAGCCTGATCTCGAAGTCGATCCAGGAGAAGGATTACGTTCTCTACTACTCCGAAGACCTCACCGCGGACATCAACCGACTCCTCTCACGCGACGAGTCGATCGTCGAGATCACGGTCATCGGGTTGACGGCACGAGGCTTCCTTGCCGTGGCGAGCACCGACCCTACGAACGCCGGACGGCCCGCCTCGGAGGTCATCGGGATG
>JAQTNX010000210.1 GCA_028713635.1 Candidatus Bipolaricaulis sp. | reverse complement strand
CATCATCGCAAGAAGCAGCTCGGAGTCCATCCCCTCGGCTTCCGGCGACGACGGGCTGCGGGAGAACGGATCGCTCGGTGCCGCCGCAAGGGCGAGCCCCGGGACAATGGCAGATAGGAGCAGGAAGACGATCGCGGCTACTTTGGTCCTCTTCATGCTGAGGATTCTAGGGCAACACCCCGGCTGCCGCATTCTCCCAAGCGAGACACGGCAGCCGGGCGTCGACGCCGCGTGCTCGTCGCGTCACGGGCCGGCGCGCGAGGGGTCCTCGCAGACTCGACGACGGTTCCACATGCCGCGGCTTCAAGAGGCGATTCCCCTCGCCGCAACGAGAAGCTCGAGTGACTCGCGAGGATCGATCCTGGTTCCATGGTCCCGGCGCAACCGCCCATTGGCGGCGCCGAGCGGCGGCTGTAGCATGGCAGCGAGGGACGCATGACGGAACCGAAGGTCGACGCGCTGTGGGAAGTGGATGCGGATACGATGTCTGGCTGGCAAGGGATCGTCGATCTCATGGCCGAGATCTGCGGTGTCCCTGCTGGACTCGTCATGCGGATCACCGGCAACGACATCGAGGTCTTCGTCAGCAGCCGCACACAGGGTAACCCCTACCGTGTCGGCGACAGGGAGAGACTGGTCGGATCGGGCCTGTATTGCGAGCACGTGGCCAAAACGCATGCGCCGCTCCACGTTCCGGACGCCCTGGCCGATGAGCGGTGGCGCCAGAACCCCGACATCAAGCTGGGCATGATCGCCTACCACGGCTACCCCATCGCTTCTCCGGACGGAGGCGTGTTCGGGACCATCTGTGTCCTTGACACCGCGCCGCACGATCTGGAGAGCCGGTTCGATCGACTCCTCGATCGGTTCAAGGTGCACATCGAGCACGACCTCGTGTCGATCCGGCGTGCTCAGGAGCTTGAGGCAGCGCTCGGCCGCGTTCAGAAGCTCGAGGGGGTTCTGCCGACGTGCCAGTACTGCAAGAAGATCAGGCTTCCAGACGCAGACGAAGACGATCCAGCCTCATGGATCGCGATCGAGACGTACATCCGCGAACGCACAAGCGCGAGCTTCTCGCACGGCATCTGCCCCGACTGCCTGCGGAAGGCGCGTAGCGGGTCCTGATTCCCTCTCGCACCTACTTGCGACCTGGTTGTGCGTGATCGTCGGAGCGGTTGGTGTTTCAGCGCTATGCTCGCAGTTGACCGAGGAGTTGCAGCGTCTTCTCGTCCGGAACGCCGGAGAAGCATCGGTCGATCGCTTCGGCAAACACCGCGGAGCCGGACGAGCATTGCGTGAAGAGCGTCATCGACGAGCGGAACTTCATCCAGTCCGGATGGCCGAAGATCGCTTGAGGATCCGGATTCGGGATCGCGAGGACGAGCCCGGTGCATTGGACCAGACGCGGCCCGAGCACTCCATGGGACAGGTACCGCTCCGCCTGAGCGACGGAGTCGAGCGCGTACCGCTCGGCCGTCGTGCTGTGCCCCAGCCCGCGGAGCTGCGGGAAGACGAACCACATCCAGTGTGACCGCCTACGGCCCTCCACCAGCTCGCGCAGCGCCTCGCCGTAGACAGCATCCTGCGCCCGAAGGAAGTGGTCGAACTCCGTCGTGTGCATCGTCCCCTTCACTCTCATCCTCCGCCGCCACGATACGGAGCATCGGCGCAGGGCGGAGACCTAGAGCGGCTTCGTCATCCGCACGAGCCCGAACCCGGGGATGACGATGCGCCGTGGCCAATACGACTCCGCCGTCATTCCATGACCTGCATACAGGTGCTTGGCGCGCGGATTGCGATCCCAGACGTCGACGGCGAAGCGGAGCGAGCCGTCGGCGCGAGCCCGTTTCTCGATCGCATCGATCAGCGCGGGGCCAATGCCCCGGCCGCGATGGCCTTCCTCGACCGCGAGGAACTGAAGGTAGAAGTGCCCCTCTCGGAGGGTGCTGTGAATTCGGAAGAGCGGATGCCCGGCGGCGGCCGCCCATCGCAGAATCCGACCCCGCGGGCCTGCGGCGCGGAGGAGAGGCTGGTTCGCGAGACAGCGACCGGGCACGGCGCGGAACCCTTGGGCCATCCCCACGACGCTGCCGCCGGCCTCGGCGAGGAGCACGTGCTCGTAGGAGTAGTCGTGGTCAGGCTCGACAAACACCGCGGCGAGGATGCCATGAGCGCGCCGGCCGAGCAGAATGCGGAACGATCCCTCGGCCGCCTCGTCGGCGTAGTGTGCAAACAAGAGGCCGTCCTCCGCGTTGGGCCGTGCGGGGTGGATGGTGATCGAACCGGAGTTCACGCCGGCTTGCCTCCCTCGCACTCGAAACGCGTTGCCTGGGCCACAGGGCGAGTCTACAGGAGCGGACACGCCAAGTGGAGATCTGACCCTGCTGCGTCAGACCCCGCTGCGTCGCGTGGGCCACAGGGCGAGTCTACAGGAGCGCACACGCGGAATGGAGATCTGACCCCGTTGCGTTCGCCGCTCCACGCGATCGACCCCCTACAGGTCCAATCGGATCGTGATGACATCGGCTGCGTCGCCGGTGAGCGCGCCCGCCGATCCGACCCAC
>JAQTNX010000209.1 GCA_028713635.1 Candidatus Bipolaricaulis sp. | reverse complement strand
GCTCTCGAAGAGCTCGCGGAACAGGCGATCGAATTGCGCTCCCACGGCCGTCAGGGTCTCGAGGAAACGCTCCTTCTTCCGCTCCTCGATCTCGCCGATCAGCCGCTCGATGTCGCGCTTCTCTTGCTCGAGGGCGTCGACCCGCGCGTGGAACTGGTTGAACTCCGCCTCGTAGGCCGCGTACTCGTCGATCGCCCGCATGTTGATCGGCTCGAGGTGCTTCAACTGGCGCCGGTTCTGCTCGACGCGGCGCTCGAGTTCGCGAAGAGGGGCGTCGACGTAGTAGTCCGCCGGGCGCTTCTCCTCCTCGCCGAGGGTCTCGAGCTCCGTTTGGGCCTCGGCCTCTTGCCGCTCGTAGCGGGTCATGGCGCGGCGCAGGTTCTCCAAGCTCTGGTACGTCTCGCGGCGCTTCTCGCGCAGGTCACGGAGCTTGTCGCTGCGATTCGAGGCCTCACCCTTGGTTCGCGACTTCGTTTCCTGGGCGGCGGCGGCCTCCTGTTCCTTGGCCTCGAGCTTGGACGCGAGCTCGGCCAGTTCCTCCTCAAGTTTCTCGGCGTCCTTGCGAAGCTTGACGATGTGCTGCCTTCGCTCGGCGACGTCGAACCCACCGTCTTTCGGCTTCGCCGCGGGCTCGGCCTTCGCGCCGGGCGTCGGCCGCCATCCGCCGGAGAGCGCTCCGCCCTTGCTTTGCATGTCGCCGTCCAGCGTCACGACGCGGACGCCGTCGATCGCCTTGACGGACTCGAGGTTCTCCGCGACCACGGTGTCGGAGAGGACGTACTCGAAGGCGCGGCGATACTTCTCGTCGAACGTGACGAGGTTGATCGCGTAGTCGATCACCCCAGGAAGCTTGATCGCCTCCGCTGAGGCGAGGCTCTTCCGCACTGTGACCAGCCGCCGGAGGGGAAGGATGCGGGCCCGTCCGAGCCGCTTCTCCTTGAGGTAGTTGATGCAGTCGATGGCCGTCTCACGGGAGTCGACGACGAGGTCGCCCAGGCTGCCGCCGGCGGCCGTCTCGAACGCGACCTCGAATCCAGGCTTCGGAGACGCGAGGGACGCGACGGTGCCGTATACGCCGCCGTACTTGCGTTCGATCAGCGCGTCCACGGCCGGGTTGGCGCGGGCCGACACGGTCCCGTCGGCGGTCTTGGAGGGGGACGCGGCGCGCATCCGGGAGATCTCGTCGATCATCTCCTGGATGTTGTGGATCTGCTGACGCTTGAAGTTCAGCTCGCCCTGCTTGTGCAGCATCTCCGACCGCACGCGCTCCACGTCCTTGATGATCGCGATCTGCGTGTCGCCCGCGAGGTCCTCACGCATCCCTTCCAGTTCCCATTCCTTGTTCTCGATCTCCGCGTCGAGCTGCGCGACCTCTTTCTCAAGCTGGGCGATGCGCTCGTCCATTCCTTGGCGTTCCGTCACCGCCTGCTTGAGCTTGTCGGCGATGCGCTGCCGCTCGAGGTGGCGGATCGAGTGGTCGAGGCGCTCCTGTTCCTTCAACAGATTCTGGTACTCAAGGGCCGCGTCTCGCTCCTTCTGAAGCGCCACGAGGCGTCGCCGGCGCTCGGCCAGGATGACTCGGTGGGTGTTGAGCTTCGTCTTCACGTCCTTCAGCTCGAGGATGGCCTTGTTGCGCTTCTCGTCGTAGGAGGCAATGCCGCTCACTTCGTCGAGGATCTCGCGGCGGCGGAGAGGCGTGCGGCGCACGATCTCCGTCACGCGCCCCTGCGCGATCAGCTGCTGGCCGTCGGGATCGATACGGGCGGCTTCGAGCGCCTCGTCGATTGTCGTCCGCGGGCAGCTCCTCCCCATGAACGTGTAGGTCGAGGACTTGCGCGTGATGCGGCGGCCGAGCGCGATCTCGGGGACCTTGGCGCCCGCGTCGATAAAGCAATTGAAGACACCGTCCTCGTTGTCGAGGAAGAGGGTGACCTCGGCCGAATCCGCCGGGTCGAACCGCTCTCCTCCGTTGAAGATCAGGTGCTCGAGGCGATCGGCGCGGAGCTGGGACGAGCGTCGCCCCATGACGAAGCTGATGGCGTCGAAGAGATTGGACTTCCCCGAGCCGTTCTCGCCGACGATCGCCGTCATCCCTTCGAAGAAGGGAAGCTCGGTTCTCTTGCGGAACGACTTGAACCCCGCCAGCTCCACCCGATTGATCTTCGTCATGTCACGTTGGCGAAAGGGTACTGGGGATTCGCTCAGGGAACAGGCTCAGTTGGATGATCGCTCCGCGGGCCGGAGGGCTCGCGGGCACCTCGAAGCCGACGAGCAGCTGGTCAATCTTGAACCGGTTGTAGTCGTTCGGCTCGGAGATCCCTTCCTCCCATCGAATGATCGACGGAGTCGAAACTCCGAGACGCTGGGCGGTGGCCCGTTTGCTCAGCCCATTCTCGAGTCGAAAGACCTGAAGCCGCTTCCCAAGTTCGTCCACCCTGGAGGCCCCCCTCCGACCACCGTACCAATATAACTTTTGTTACACCCGACTGCAAAAGAGATCGAGAGGGGCAGTCCATGCCCCTCTCGGAGAACCGTATCCCCTCACCTGTATCTTGTTAGTTCGTT
>JAQTNX010000208.1 GCA_028713635.1 Candidatus Bipolaricaulis sp. | reverse complement strand
CCATCTCCTCCACGAGGTCTACGATCTGGGTCCCTGTCGGCGAATCGCGCATCCCGGCGATTCGCTCCCCCGTGGCGTAGTCGAGGCACTCCCCGAACGCGTTGACCACGGCGAGGGCGCCGACGCGGCCATAGCACGTGTCGAGGCTCGCTGTGCCCACCCCGCCCTTCATCGCGCGGGCGATTCCGTGGAGCTTCCCGACGGTCGCTCCGGTGCCCACGCCGACGCTGCCCTCAGAGACAGGCCCTCGCTTGGCTTCCTCGCACGCTCGGTAGGCCATGGCCTGGTCCGGGCGAGCCTGCGCGCTGCCAAAACCAAGATCGAAGATAATGCAGGTTGGAACAGCCGGAACGGTCGTGACGCCGACTCGAAACCCCTTGCCGCGCTCCTCCAGGAACTTCATCACGCCGCCCGTTGCGTCGAGTCCGTAGGCGCTCCCGCCGGCGAGGAGGATCCCGTCGATCCTTCCAGCGATCGAGCGAAAGGTATCGAAGCTCCTCGATCCGGCCGCGATCCCGGGAATGTGTACGCCCCCAAGGTAGCGGTCGTCGAACAGAAGCACCGTGCATCCGGTGAGTCCCTCCAGGTCGGAGATCTGGCCGACGCGGATTCCCTCGACATCGGTGATGTACCCTTCCATGCCGCTACCTCCCCTCTCCTCCCGACAGGAAGAGGAGGATCGTCGCCGCGTAGATCCTCGTCGTCTCGACCAGCTGGTCGATCGAAACCCACTCGTCCTTCTGGTGGGGGACCATCCGATCCCCCGAGCCCGTGGTCAGAATCGGGATCTGCTTCCGCGCGAAGAGGAACGTTCCGTCGGTGGCGCCAGGGACTCCGTTGTAGACGGGCTCCTTCCCCGTGACGATGCGCACCGCTTCCGCGGTAGCGCGCACGATCGGGTCGTCCACCGGCGTCTCCGTCCACGGACGGTCCTCGATGAACTCGATCGTCGCCGCGTAGGCGATTCCGGCCGGGAGCTTCTCGTGCGCGGCCAAGGTCTTGCGGACCTTCCCCTCGAACCCTTTCTCCAGGTCGATCCTCGTCTCCGCCTCGACTTCGGCCACGATCTTCAAGAGCGACCGCTTCAGCTCCTCGTGGTCCTGGCCAGGGATCGTCCGGATGTCGAGGTACGCCATGCAGTCCTTGGGCTGCACGTTGAGCTGTCCTTCTCCCTTCGCTGGCGATTGAAGGACCGTCGGCGTGACGCTCGGAAATCCGAGGAACTTGTGGTAGCCGAGGCGCTCGATCTCCGTCTTCTCAAATTCCTTCAGGCGAAGGAGGATCCTCGCCATCGGAATCGTGGCGTTGAAGCCGGTCAGCGGCATGCAGCCGTGGCTCATCTTCCCCTGGCTCGTCACGATCGCCCGCAGGGCCCCCTTCTGGGTTGCGCAGAGCTGGTTGTCCTCCGGCTCGCAGATCAGGGCGCCGTCGACGCCGTCCGCGTGCCCCGCCTGGATCAGGGCTTTGATTCCCGTCATCATCCCTTCTTCGTCCACCGGGACGGCGAGAACGACGCGGCCGGGAAAGTCGATCTTGGCGCGGCGAAGCGCCGCGATGGCCAGCATGGCCGAGGCGAGGTTGTTCTTCGTGTCGCACGCGCCGCGTCCGTAGATGCGGTTGTCCTTGATCACCGCCGCGAACGGCGGATCCATCCACTCGTCGGGGTCGCCTTCGCTGACGACGTCGGTGTGTCCCTCGAGGAGGATGGTCTTTCCCGGCCGGCTTCCCTCCATGACGCCGATGACGTTCGGACGGTCCGGGTGGACTTCCATCGTTTCCACGCGGTCGAATCCGAGCGCACGCAGCTTCTCCGCGACGAACGCCGCCACCTTCCCTTCGTGCTCCGAGCCGTCGGCTCGCACGACGCTGGGAATACGAATCAGGGCGCGGGTGAGGTCCACGAGTTCGTCTTGCTGGATCTGGGCCAGCGCCCGGTCGATATCCTTCCTTGCATCCATTGCCAAAGCTCCTTTCTTATCGCGATCGAGTGAGTCGGGGGTCGAGAACGTCTCTCAAGCCGTCGCCGAGCAGGTTCAGCCCGAGGACGGCCACAGCGATGGCCACACCGGGCAGGATCGCCAGGCGGGGGTTCTGTGCCATGTAGGTCTGGGCATCCCTCAACATCCTGCCCCAGCTTGCGGTGGGAGGTTGCGTGCCGAGGCCGAGGTAGGAGAGACCGGCCTCGGAGAGGATCGCCCCGGCGAATTGCACGGTGCCTTGCACGATGAGCGGCGAGACGATGTTCGGGAACACGTGCCTCCAGGCGACGGAGAGGTTGCCCCTCCCGATCGCGTACGCTGCGGCCACGTAGTCCGCCTCCTTGCCGACCAGCACGCCGCTCCGCGACAGGCGGGCAAAGACTGGAATGGTGTAGATCCCGATCGCCACAATGCTGTTGATCACGCCCACTCCGAAGATCGTGGTGAAGAGGATGGCGTTCAGGATCGCTGGAAAGGCAAACAGCACGTCCATTCCCCGCATGACGAACTCATCGAGCCATCCGCCGAAGAACCCGCACCACACCCCCAGTACGAGCCCGAAGCTCATGCCGATGTCGACAGAGACAAT
>JAQTNX010000207.1 GCA_028713635.1 Candidatus Bipolaricaulis sp. | reverse complement strand
TCTAACCCCAGGCATTGCCAAGGTATTAATAGAAAAGCATAGGAACGGCCCGACCGGCGGCATTGAGCTTTATTTCGATGAAAACAGGGCGAGCTTCCGCAATCTTGATAAAAACGATTATACCTCTGAGACAGGAGCTTTAAACTAAAAATGTCTTCTTCAATAGAAAAACTAAAAGAAATTTTCAGAAAATTTCCAACTGTAGGCCATCGCACAGCCATGCGTTTTGTTTATTATCTGGCAAAGCAGCCAAAAGAAGACATAAACGAGCTGGTAACTGCCATCTTGCAATTGCAAAAAAATGTGAAAATCTGCCAGATGTGTTTCAACCCATTTGAAGGTCAAGAATTGATTTGTCCTATTTGTCAGAACCCCGCCCGTAATAAAAATATTTTGTGCGTCGTTGAAAAAGAAGCTGATTTGCAATCTATTGAAAATGCAAAAAGGTATAATGGCCTTTATTTTGTTTTGGGCGGCACTTTACTGATGATGAGAAAAGAAGATATCAGTAAGCTAAGAATAGAGGAACTGAAAAACCGCATAAACAAATCCAGCTTCTCCGAAATCATCTTAGCCTTAAATCCAACGCCAGAAGGCATTGCAACATCCGTTTTAACAGAAAGAAACATCAGAGAAACAGGTTTTTCGGGCAAAATCACTCACTTGGCGAGGGGTATTCCCACGGGTGGCGAGCTTGAATACACAGATGACGAAACCCTGCAATCCGCCTTTGAAGGTCGTAAATAACTCGGGTTTTATATAAACAAAAAGTAGGTTTCTGTTAGGCGTCAATTTCGTCCAGCGACGAAATTGACTCATGTCCTCAGGAAATTTTGCTGCGGCAAACCGTGCAATTTCCCTCCGGATCCTAACAGAAACCTACTTTTTTGTTTTTTATGCCTCTGTTTTTTTGATCAATTCAATCTTTGTTTGAAGCTCTTTCGCAGCCTTCCTGCCATTCCTCTGTTTTCTCTTGTTATCCAGCCATTTCTCAAGGCTGATGAACATTCCTGCCTTGAACATCCAGATTCCAGCCAATGCAACCAATAAAGGTAAAAGGAAAGAGTCTGTAAGGAAGTTGTTGGTCAGACCTGTTGAGATGGTGGTAGCTCCTAATACGGCTGTTCTCGTCACGTACACCGATGCTGACTGGTTAGGTTGGTATTGCAGGTTGTATCCTGAAACAGATGTGTTTGAGGTTTCGGTGTTTGTTCCATATCCGAAGTTTTCAACCGATGCCACCCTGGCTAAGTATGTGATGGTTATGTAATCAGAATCTCTGACGGTATTGAAATTCAATCCTGAGATAATATCTCCTGAGTAGTTTGAGGAACCTGACACTATCATATTGTCAGAGTACTGCAATCTTGATGACAATGTATCCTGAACACGGACGTTGCTCGTATCTCCTCCGTTGGTGTCTATGGTTATCATAAACATTAAGGTATCTCCTGGGTTAGCATAGGTGGATGTTGAGAATCCTCCGCCCGAGGTCATATTCCTTACTGTTTTTGCGATAGACACGTATCCATTATTGTTGTTTTCGTTGTTGCAGTATCCGTTTGAGCATCCGTTGCTGCAGTACTGGATGAGGTCTTTCATCTGTCCGCAGTTGTTGTACCAATATGCATATGGTCCAGAGCACCTTCTTTCGTAGTGGTCTACTCCGCAGTTGTTGTTATCCTGTTCGCAGTATCCGTTGCTGCAGTATTCGTCTGAATCACAGTTATCTACAAGCTTGTTTTGAGTATTCGAAGAACAGTACGAATTTGAAGAGCCTGCGTTGTTACATGTATACTCTTTGTATTTTCTGTAAACATCTCCGTCCTGGCAGAAGTTGGAACCTGTGTATCCGGAGCTTCCGCAGTCTGAATTTGAATCGCACTCTATGTTCTGGTCAATGCAAGATCCATTGGAGCACGTCTGATTTGTTCCGCAGTCTTCGAATAGCTTGTTCTCATTTGAAGAAGAACAATACGAAGAAGATGTTCCTGCATTGTTACAGGTATATGTTGTGTATCTTTTATACACATCTCCGTTTGAGCAAAAGGCAGAACCTGTGTAACCTGATGTTCCACACTGAGAGCTTGTTGAACATTCAATGTTCTGATCAGAGCAGCTGCCATTTGAGCAGTTCTGCGAGTCTGAACAGGTCTGCTTTAATTTGGATTCTGTTGAAGAAGAACAGTATGAGTTTGCTGTTCCCGAGTTGTTGCAGGTGTATGTTATGTAGTTCTGGTATACCTTGTTTCCCTGGCAGTATGGAGAACCTGTATAGGCGTTCGTTCCGCACTGTGAATTGGAACTGCATTCAATATTCTGGTCCTCACACGAACCATTAGAACAGGTCTGGTTTGTCGAGCAGTTTGTCACGAGCTTGTCGGTTGAGCTGTTTGAGCAGGAAGAATTGGTTGTCCCAGGGTTGTTGCAGGTGTATGTCTTGTATGTTTTGTAAACATCACCATTTTTACAGAAAGCTGAACCTATGTATCCGTCTGTTCCGCAGTCTGAGCTGCACGAACATGCTACGTTGCCGCATGAACCGTTAGAACATGCTTGTCCTGACGAACAA
>JAQTNX010000206.1 GCA_028713635.1 Candidatus Bipolaricaulis sp. | reverse complement strand
ACTTCGAGCGCCCGCACCAGGGTTACCGCACCAAGGGACGCACCCCAGCCGAAATCTTCTGGGGTGCAATCAGTCACGAAGTCCGTCAGGAGGTGTGAATGTGTCAACACCCTTCCGAAACTGGACACCCTAGGAGGTCGTGGGCCTGCTGTTCGGCTTACGGTCTTTCCGACGCCGGAAGGATGTTGTCTCCCGTCTCGGTCAGGGTCGTGACCACGCCGGTCGCGAAGGTCACCCGGTAGATCTGGTAGTCGCCGTCGCGATCGCTCACGAAGGCAATCCCGGTTCCGTCCTCGAGCCAGTACGGGCTGAACTCGTGGTCGGCGGTGTTGACGTCCGTGGCGGTCACGGCGTACGTCTCGTCGATGTAGTCCTCGAGCAGCTCGGCGTACGTCCCGTACGGGTCGATGACCCAGAGGTCGGTCTCTGCCGCGTCGGACACCGCGATCACGACCAGGGCGCCGTCCGGAGACCACGACGGCCTCGAGATGCCGGCGCCAGCCGGAAGGCGGAGATCGACGCTGGCGATCGTCACGGCCGGTGAGGCGTCTCCCGCACGCTCGCCCGCGCCGGGATCGAAGACCTCTTCCGCCGATCCGTCGTGGAGGAGCCACAGGGAGCTGTCCCCGGTCGAGTCCGCATCGGAGACGAAGACGACGTCGTCATTGACCGGCGAGCACGCCGGAGCGATCGCCCAGCTCGGCGACTGCTCGGTGATCTGCTCGACGTTCGTGCCGTCGACGTCCATGATGTAGATCTCCCATGTCGTCGTGGTCGGGGTCTGTGTGTCGTTCGACGCGTAGACGATCTGGGTCCCGTCGTACGACCAAGACGGTTGGATCTGGTTCGACGCGGTCTGGCTGGTCAGCGGGGAGAGGCCGCTGCCCGAGACGTCCATCGTCCAGATGTTCCAGCTCACGTTGTCTTCCACCGTGTACGCGATCTCCGCGCGGGTCGTGCCCACGAGATCGGGGAAGAGTTCGTCGTCGTCGGTAACGTCCACGGCGCCTTCACCGGATCCGTCGGCCAGCATCCGGTAGATGTCGTACTGGCCGGACCGATTCGACGCGAAGGCGATCATGGCCGGGCCGATGACGATCGTTTCCAGGTCCATGCCGATCCGCCCGTCGTTGTCGGTCACGGTCAGCAGCACGACGTACGACCCTGCTTGCGTGTACGGGTGCGGGATCGCCACGGTGAGGTCGGTGCCCTCGTAGACCGTCCCGTCGCCCACATCGAGCTCGTAGCTGACGATCGTGCCGTCGGGGTCGCTCGACCCGCTCAGGTCGAACGTCACCGTGACGGGCACCTCCGTGTCGCCCCCCGCGTTCATCACGAAAAAGGCGATCGGTCCCTGCCCGAAGAACCCTCGGCACGCCGTGAGCCCTACGGCAAGGATCGCCACCAGGCCAACGGCCATCACCAGTCTCTTCAGGTTGCGTCGGACTGTGCTCTTGCTTCCAGACATCGTGTCGACCTCCTCAGGAGCTGTCCTGTCCCTTGTCGCTAGAAACCCAGCCTGACACCTCCGACGAAGTCTACTTCGGCGTTCGCGTGCGCTCCCTGGACGCGAGGATGCAAGGGCCGGGGGGTTCGTCCCGAGCGGAGGTGATCGATGTCGGGGGGAAACGAACGGGGACTCGCCGTGTATATTGAGCACCGAGGAGGCAACCGGACCCGTGTATCGGATGCAGGACGAGGTGACTCTGTTGCGCGCTTCGCTGCAGGGAGAGACCGCCGCATGGGGAGAGATCGTGACCCGGTACAAGGATGCCGTGTTCGGTCTCTGCCTCGGGTTTCTTCGGAACCGTGCCGATGCGGAGGACATCACGCACGACGCGTTCATCCGAGCGTACGTGAACCTGCGCCGGTATCGGCTCGACAAGCGGTTCTCGACGTGGGTCTTCACGATTGCGGCGAACCTGTGCCGCAACCGGCTCCGCTACCGGCGAGCCCACCCCGTGTTCGAGCTCGAGACGGACTCGGGGGGCGGCACGGACCCGGCAAGAGAGGTTGCCCGGGAGGAGCGGCATGTCCGTATCCGCGAGGCGCTCGAGCGCCTGCCGTATGCGTACAGGGCTCCGCTGGTGCTGCGGTTCTACAACGACTTATCGTACCGCGAGATCGGGGACATCCTGAACATCCCCGAAGGAACGGTCAAGACTCGGATTCATCGGGGGAAGGCCATGTTGAAAGAGTACGTGGGAGAGGAGCGTGATCCATCGTGAACACTGATCCTCTCGAGAAACTGATCCAGGAAACGCTGCGGGAAGAGGCCTCGGCGGCCGCCGGGCGCCTTGTCGGACTCGAACAGCGGGTCGTGGAGGACTTGGGAGATCGCGTTCCGCGGCTGGGATGGTTGGACAGCCTGAAGCAGGTCGTCGCGCCCACACGGGGCGGGCGCTTCGGCCAGGCGGTCGTGATCGCCGCGACGGCGGCCGCGTTCCTGATGCTTAGCGCGCTCGTCGGCAAGGACCTCCCTCTGTTCAGCGGACCGAGGACCGAGTCCCGCGAGACGATGCTCCGCTCGACGGCGGAGAACGAGCTTCTCTTCGTCCTCCCCGCGCTCAGTGCCGAGAACG
>JAQTNX010000205.1 GCA_028713635.1 Candidatus Bipolaricaulis sp. | reverse complement strand
TTTGCGGTTGTCGCCTGCTTTGTCCCCGTGGGGCCGTCGGCCCCCTTCATCATCGCGTCCGGGCTCTCGATGGCCGTGATTGGGGCGGCCGACGACATCCTGTCGTGGCGCCGGCGGCAGTCGATGGGGCTCTCGGGGTGGCAGAAGATCGCGCTCATCACCCTCTCTTCGGCCGCGCTCTTCGTGTTCTTGCGCCCAAGCCTTGCGACGAGCATCGCCATTCCCTTCACGTCGAAGACGGTCGTACTGCCGCCCGTGGCGCTCTTCTTTCTGACGTGGGCCGTGTTCCTCGCGACGACGAACGCCGTCAACCTGACCGACGGGCTCGACGGACTTGCGGCCGGAGTCGGCGGATTGGTCGTTCTGGGGCTCTTGCTCCTACGGCCCTCCGTCGAGTCCGCGGCGCTCCTCGTTCCCTTGATCGCCGTGCTTGCCGGGTTCCTGTGGCAGAACGCGCCTCCGGCGCGGCTCTTCATGGGTGACGTCGGCGCGTTCGCCCTCGGCGGCGTCGTGGCGGGGTTTGCCCTCACGAGCGGAACGGCCTTCCTTCTCCCTCTGGTGGCCGGCGTCCCCGTCCTCGAGACCGCATCGGACATCGTTCAGGTTGCGTCCTGGAAGCTTCGAGGGAAGAGGGTCTTCCGCATGGCGCCGCTCCACCACCACTTCGAGGCGGGGCCGATGCCGGCGAGTCTGTTTCGGTCTCCCGGGTGGCCCGAGCAGCAGGTGACGATCCGCTTCTGGATCGCGCAGGCGCTGTTCGTCGGCCTTGCGCTCGCCGCCGGATGGGCCGGACGGTGGTGACGGGCTCGTCGCCGGATCGCGCAAAGCGAAACCGCCGCAGAGGATGTGCGGCGGTTCGGACGTTTCTCCGTATGCCGGGGGTGGGACTTGAACCCACACGAGGGGTGAACCTCACAGGATCCTGAATCCTGCGCGTCTGCCAATTCCGCCACTCCGGCTTGCAGGGTCAAGTGTAGGAGGGGAGCCTGAGTCTGTCAAGGAATCGGTCGCATTATTCCTCTGCCTGTCGGTGTTTCCGAGGTCGTTGGCGCCGCGAGCGCCGAGCGGACGGCGCCTCGACCTCCCCTGTGCCCGAGGGTGCAGACCGGAACTCGGCCGGGATTTGGCACGCTCTGTGATTTGCGTTACACTACGGACGCTTGACCCCGCCATGCGGGTGATGAGGGGACGAGGGTGAGGGGACACACGTTTCGACCGGTCGATAGGCAAGTGCCAAGAGGGGGTTAGGCATGGCTGACCTGAAGGACTTCCGCATCTTCTGCGACCTGAAGGACAAGGAACTCGAGAAGCTGCGCGAGAGCGTGCGCATGATCAACTACGGGCGAGGCGAGATCATCTTCCAGGAGGGGGCGCCGGCGTTCGGCTTCTACCTTGTGTTCGACGGCATGGTGAAGCTCGTCAAGCGCAGCATGCGCGCCAAGAGCCAGATCCTGAAGATCGTCGGCCCCGGAGAAGTCATCGGCGAAACAACGCTGTTCGACAAAGGAAGCCACAACGCCTACGCCAAGACGCTCGACCCCGTCGTGGTCGGTTTCATCGAGCGGGGAGACTTCTTCTACTTCCTCGAGCGGCATCCGAAGACCATCTTCCGCCTGTACGAGAAGCTCTCCGAGGAGCTGAAGGCGTTCCAGAACAAGCTGGCGGAGCGGTCGTACTCCTCGAGCAAGGAGCGTCTCGCGCGGCTGATCCTCCACCTCGGAAAGAGCGGCGTCGAGCTCTCCCGCGCCGAGCTTGCCGAGATGGCCGGGGTCTCGTCGAAGACGGCGATCCGTACGCTGAGCGAACTCGAGAGCCGCGGCATCATTGCGATCGAGAGCCGCAGGATCAAGATCCTCCGCGAGGAGTACCTGCAGAAGATCGTGGAGCCGTTCTCCGCCAATCTGAACCCGAACCTGATCATCTAGCGCCGAGACGGGAGGAACGTCCGTCGGTGGGGTGACGGGTGTCCTTTCGCCGGATCACCTGAGTTCGTACGGTCAGGGCAGGCATCTGTCTACGCGCACGCGTCGAGCGGCCAAGGATGGTCGGGCATTGGCGAGCGGTCTGAACCCTACCGAACGGACGATTGTTGTCGTCATCGCGTTCATCATCGCGGTGGTGGTCAGCGTTGCTCTGCCCAAAGCAGGTCTCCCCGCGCTTCCCGTGGTCGGCGTGGCGTTCGCCATCCCCCTCGTCTTCGGAACCTGGACCCTGCGCCTCCGAGCCGCGATGGTTCTCTCCCTGGGGATCTGTGCGGCAAGCGTCCTGTTCCTCGTGTTCTCCGGTGCGCCGTCCGTCGGCCCGATCGTGGCGCTCTGCACCGGGGATTTGGCCGTGGGCGCGGGGATCGGGTGGCTGAACGGACGGAAGCAAAGCCGCGAAGCGAAGTGGCGCCACACCAAGGCCTTGAAGGAACGGCACGACAAGGAGACGTTCGAGCCGGCGATCAACCTCTTCCACTTCATCGACCGCGAGGGCACGGCGCTGCGGCGTAACGAAGCGTCGCGTGCGGCGATCGGGTTCCCGACCAAGCGGTCCCTCCAGCTGTCGGAGTACGTTCACCCCGAGGACATGGACCGGATGAA
>JAQTNX010000204.1 GCA_028713635.1 Candidatus Bipolaricaulis sp. | reverse complement strand
CGATGACGCAGGAGCTGACCGTGTACGTGCGGAGCGGCACCCGGCTGTTCACGGAGGACTTCTCCGACGGGAGTGACGCCCTCGGCCGATGGGCTCTTGATCCGGAGGGCTCCGAAGATGGCGACGGCCGCATTGCCTACGCCGTGTCGGGCGACGCAACGTACTGCCTCCAGGTGCGCAGCCCGGCCGAGCGGTTCCATCGGCGCGGCGCCGCCATCGAGATCCCGCCGCTTCGCGTGGGACAACGACTGTCGTTTTCGTTCACCGTGATGACGACGGACCACCGGACGGGATACGCGTTCGTGATTGCGCCGGCGCGGAGGCGACTCCCGATGCCGGCGGAAGGGCTGCCGTACTATGTCTACTCGACCACGCCCGGCACGGCCTCGATGCGTGAACCGACCGAGTCGGGGGAGGAGATCGTCCGCCCCGTGCAGTTCAAACCGTCCCTCTACCAGTGGCACACGTATGTTCTCACGTACTCGGCGGACGAGTACACCCTGAGCGTGGATGGGGAACGTTGGCTGACGCAGCCGCTCGCAAGCGACCTGTCCGTCGGAGGAACGTCGTGGAGCGTGGTCGGAGACGAGAGCCCGACGGAAGCCTGCGCGGCCTACTACGGCCCGATCGTCGTGAGGGTCGAGGAATAGGCGAAGCGACGCGGGACCCCAACCTCGCGCGGGCACGATGCCGGAGGAAAGGAGGCGAGACCGATGATCGCTGCGGGGCTGCTCTTCCTAGTCTGGCTTTCGCTCACCCGCAGCGCCGAGCCCCTCTCCCTGGTTGCCGCCGGGGTCGTCACGGCGCTCGCGCTGCTTGTTCGCCGTTGGATTCTTCCCGCTGGATGGGCAGGCGGCGGCGAGGCGTGGCGGCGGCCGCATCGGGTGGCTGTGTACCTCGTCACGCTGGCGTGGCGCCTTCTCCAGTCTACGGCCTACACCTGTTGGGTGATCCTATTCCGGCGTGAGGAAGGCCGCATCCTGGCTCTGCCTACCTCGCTCTGCCATCCCGTGGCCCAGTTTGTCCTCTCGACATCGATCACCCTGACTCCGTCGACGATCAGCCTCCTGTATGAGGATGACCTCCTGTACATCCACTGGCTTGGGGTGAAGGGAAGCTCCGGTGATTGGAGGAGCATCAAGGACGTGCTGGAGCGGCAACTGCTTCAGCTCTGGGAAGGGTGCGGCCGTGATCGTTCTTGAGGCCATTCTCCTGGGCACACTCGCTCTGGTCCTCGTCCGCTTCTTTCTCGGGCCGACGGCGTGGGACCGTCTCACGGCTGCGAACTCCGTCTCGACTCGCGTCGTTCTGCTGATGAGCCTGGCTGCGGTGGGCCTGGACTCCGCTCTTCTCCTGGACGTTGCGGTCGTCTACGCCGCGTTGAGCTTCCTCGGCGTCGTGATCTTCGCGCGCACGTTGGAGCGGTCGGGGGGGCGGCGATGACGGCGTGGGTCCTCATGGGGATCGGAGGATTCCTGGTGACGGTCGGAACGATTGGAGTCCTGCGCTTCCGAGACGTCTACTCCCGCCTTCAGGCGAGCGGCGTGTCAGACACCGCAGGGGCGGTCTTCCTTCTCCTCGGTCTCATTGCGCAACGTGGCCTGGAGGCACGAGACGCGACCCTGGCGCTTCTGGTCGTCCTGTTGCTGATCACGAATCCGATTGCAGCGCATAGCATCGCGAAGAGCGCGTTCACCCAGCGACACTGCACGGGGGGGAGGGAGTGAACGGAGTCACGGTGCTTCTCGCCCTTCTCCCGATCGTCGCCGCGTTCGCGCTCTTCCATCATCGCCGCCTGCTGGCCGTTCTGGGGATGTCGGTGTTCAGCCTGCTTCTGGCGGCGGTGTTCCTTCTCGCGGGGGCGCCGGATGTCGCGATCACGGAAGCGGCCATCGGGGCGGCGTTGAGCACATTCGTGTATATCCTCGCGATTCGGAGGACGGGGCGCCTCGTCGTCGCGGCGTGTGACGTCCCAGGGCTGGTACACGAAGACCACGGCGTCGTTGCGGGACTCGAGGTCGATCTCCTGAAGCTCCTGGCTCGGTCCGCCGGCCTGGAACTCGTGGTTCAGCTGATGCCTCCCGAGGAGGTCGTGGCCTCGGTACGGCGTGGCGACGCGGACGTCGGCGCGGGCGGCCTCCTTGCCGGCGAGGAACGTCCCGGGGTGGCTGCCGGTCCTGTGCACCTCCCGACGGCGCGGTTTGCCGTGCGCCGCCGCGACGGAGGCGACTGTTCGACGCCCGTCCGTCCGTTCCGGGGTGAGATGGCGAACCTGATCGAATCGGCCCGCCGCGGCGAGGCCGTCGCCGTGGAACTCGACCTGGCGCGGCTCTTGGTGCTCACGCGGACCTGCAACGTCGAATTCGACATCACCCGAGAGCAGGATGACTCGGGCTACGTGTTCGTCGTGGCACAGCGGCGCCGCGATCTCCTGCAGCGTTTGACGACGGAACTCGACGTCCTGCGACGTAGCGGAGAGCTGGAGTACTGGATTCGGAGGCACCTGACATGAGAGCGACGCACGCCGTGCTTCCCGCCATCGCGTGTGCGCTGGTGGTCGCGTTCTGCGCCGTCGTCTGGCACGGATTCG
>JAQTNX010000203.1 GCA_028713635.1 Candidatus Bipolaricaulis sp. | reverse complement strand
CATCATCGCTTGGTCCGGCGGACGGGCACCAGATAGGAGAACGCGGGCGGTTCGGTCGTTCTCCCTAGCCGCCTGTCGCGCAGGCGGCCGGCGGCTTGACGCCGATGTAGCTCTTCACGGACCCGGGTCGCCAGTCGTCGTCGAAGACGGCGAACCCCGCTTCGCGAAGGAGCGTGGGCCAGACGTCGGCGGCGAAAATCCCGAGGGTGTGATGATCGACCTCAACCCGGAGTTTCCCGTCCTCGCGGATGAGGTAGAGGATGAGTCCATCATACGTGTCATCGGTCGGATCGGGGTCGTAGTTGTTCTCGATGAACACGACGTCGACGTTCTTCGGCTCCCCTTCGGCCTCGGCGGCGGCATTGCCGCGGGAGACGTGGGTTTCGTTCTGCTCGAACGTCTCTTTCGTCCCGTCGGGCGAGACGATCACCACGCCGCCCGGCTCGAGGTGACGATGGGCGGCCCGGAACAGGCGCGAGAGGTCCTCCTGTGACGTCATGTACGCGACGGCATCGTCGATGAGGATCGCATCGAACCGCTCGGGAAGAGCAAAGTCGCGCATGTCACCCTGGATGAACCGGCACTCCGGGTTGAGCTTCCTTGCGTTCGCGAGCATCTCGCTCGACAGGTCGAGGCCCGTGACCGCGTAGTGGCGCTTCAGGTTGTGGGCGTTCTTTCCGCCGCCGCAACCGAGGTTCAGGAGAGTCTTCACCGGACGCTTCGCGCGTTCCTCGATCATCGCGACGACGTGGGCGCACCACTCGGCATACTCCCCGTCCGGGTCGCCCCACAGCGGCCACAACCATGCGAGGTCGCTGTACAGCCGCGGCGTCCTCTCATCCATCACACATCCTTGTCCATCCTTTCGCTATTCCATGGTAAGGCCGGCGAGCCGCCGATCGCCGTCGGCGACGCGCAGCCGCCCGTTGTGCCGTCAAGCTCCTCCGGTTGCATGCACCCCGCCATCGCATCCATCTCGCGGTGCAGGCCGCCTTGAGAGCTCGACCACGGTGAGGATGGCGCCGACAAGACCGACGATCCACCCGACGGCGTACGGCAGGACGAGAAGTCCCCACCAGATGGAGCGCCCTGTGCTGCCTCCGATGCCGCCCAACGCGCTCAACACCCACATGGCGCCCACGCCCGCCACCACCAGCGCGAAGGACCAGCACAAGAGCCGTCGGTGCTTAGTCCTGCCGAGAAGGGCCGCCAGGGCGGCCAGACCGCTACCCACTGCGATGATGGGCGATCCCTCGAGGGGGTCGATCGCCCCGATCAGCAGGCCCGCCAGACCGACGATCTCGAGCACGCGAGACCACGCTCTCGCGTGCTTCATCTTGCCTCCTGTGCCGGCGTCCGCCGGCGATCCGCCGCCCTCATCGTCTCCTGCCGCAACCGTTTGCCGCCCGTAGCGGGGATGCCTCAGAACAGCCGGCCCGTCTATCCTCGCCCGCCGTTTCCTGGCTCCAAGAGATCCGCCAACGGCGACGGCAGCAGCGGGCGAATTCCGGTCTCTCGGACGACCCTCGCGAAGTACTCCCAGCCAAGCTTGCGGATGTCCTCCCTCGTGCATCTGAGCTCCACAGACAGCAGATGCTCGACCCACTCCACGCGGCAGGGGATCGCCGCCGGGGGGGGGCGTTCCGCCCGTGGTCGCTTTCGATCAGGATCCGCTCGGGGGGCACGCCGTTCGGAACGTGGATCGACGCGCCACCGCCGAGTGCACGGAGAAGTAGCAGCCCAGCTCCTCGGACGTCCGCGACGGCTTGACGTGCGCGTGGGCGTCCAGCGAGATCATGGGCTTCATCGACTCCCGTCTGGCGAGCGCCGTTCAAGCTCCGTCCAGAGCCGATCTCGCTCCGGCTTGGGAATCCGGTGCCAACGCACGCCGCGGATCGCGCCCTCGAGCGCCGCCATGCGACTGCGACACACAGCGTCCGCGCCAAGGGCTGTCCGAATGCGAACGGAGGCTTCGACGCTGCCGGCGCTCCGCAGATCGGCCGCCGTCGCGATGCCCACTTTTCGCAGCACGGCGGCACACTCCGTTCCGATGTTCGGCAGAGACTCCAACGACTCGTTTGCTTCGCGAACGGACACCCGCATCACCTCGGCGTCGAGCATACACCGAGCCGCGCCGGGGGCCGAAACCACGTCACAGGAACCGACGCATCGCGTCGACGACCTCGTCCTCGCGGTCGAGGAAGCAGTAGTGCGTCGCGTCGCGCAGCTCGAGGATGCAGAGGTTCCTGATGTCCCGACGTGCCCTGGCCACGCAGCGCCCGACGTACTCACGCTGCAGGCGTCCGGCGTGCGCCCGCGCGGCTTCGCGAAGCTCGCGAGGCGCCCCCTCCGGCAGCGACCACTCGGCGTCCTGCGACGCGTAGATCACGAGCACCGGGCAGCCGATGGCGCGCCAGTCGACTCGGTACGTGAAGTGAGCCATGCCGAGCTGTCGGGCGGCGTGCGGACGTAGCCGCTCGCGGAGCCGCCCGTCTGCGGTCGGCTCCAACGCATAGGCCAAGAGCGCATCCCACTTCGGAGAGCGAAGCCGCCGGTACTTCGAGTACCGCGTCACGAAGTCGTGCGAGTACTCCTC
>JAQTNX010000202.1 GCA_028713635.1 Candidatus Bipolaricaulis sp. | reverse complement strand
GTCTTCGTCGATACGTCGACGAAGACGTGGATCACGGCGGGCGTGTCGTTCACGGCGGCGGATTTCACCCCGGATCTCCCTGAGGTTCCGGACGACCGGGACATCACGGTAACGGTCACGATGAGAGTGAAGTCCGCCGACGCGATGACGTCGAGCGGGAACAACAAGACGATTCGTCCGCGGACGACGGTCAATGTGAGAGAGGGCGAAGCGGGGTCCCAGCAGTCGTACACTCAGCGAGCTGTGTCCACGAGGATCCAGCGTGTCCGCTATCAGGGGTTTGAGGTCAACGAGGAGATCAGTACGGCACTTGTTTCCGGCGTGCTCACTGTGGGCGAGTACCTGACGCAGACGATTCGCCTGACGGACGATGATGTGAACGGCAACGACCTCGAGCTTGGCTCCATCGAGGTCAGGAATACGGGCACAGCGACGGGGGACGAGTTCTCGCGCATTGAGGTCCTGCGCGGCGGCGTGCTGATTGGTGCGATCGACGACCCAGAGAACTTCGCGGCCGGGGAGACGTTCAACCTGTCGCTCGGAGACCAGGTCAACGATCGCGGAGTCCGCGACAACCGCTCGGCGACGCTGACCATCCTCTACCATATCGGTAACGGAGCCGTGTCCGGGCATACACTGAAGCCGCGAGTCCGCGTCGACGTCCTCGAGCAGAATGTGGGCGATCCTCGGCAGCACTATTGGTCTGACGACGTAACCTACCCGAATACGGTGAGCCTCTACGGCCCGGGATTCGAGGTTGTCAAGCGCGATCCTGACGGTCCAGCAGGCGGCGACGCCTACACCGGGCAGCGGCTGTTGGCCCAGCAGATTCTCTGCCGGGACATCGATGAGAATGCGGACGACGTTACCATCAACCCGATCGTGGTGAAAAACCTTGGCACGGCCTCCGGCAACCCCGACATCGTCAAGATCGAAATTACTGATTCGGAAGGGCGTGTTCTTGGCGAGGCAACCGACCTCACGGGGTTCACGTCAGGCGGCGTCTCGATTTCTACCTTCGTCAACAACGTCGTCCACGACTCCCCAGAGGGGGGTCTGGTCGTCCTGCTCGTGTATCTGACGGTTGCCGACCCAGAGGAAGCCAAGACCGGAAGGACCATCAACCTCGAGACCCGGATTCTGCATACCGAGAGCGGAATGGGGTATGAGAAGCAGGCGACAGGGCCAACCTGGACGATTCGTCTCAACCATCGCCCTGTGGCGGACTTCAGTCACGTCCCTAACATCGGCAACGTCAGGGAGGAGATGACCTTCACCGCTGGTGTCGCGGACGCAGACAAGGATGCCATAGTGTCGTATGAGTGGACGTTCGGGAACGGACGCGGGAGCGGGACATCCACTGAGAAGGACCCCAAGTACGCCTTCCCGGCCGGTGGTCGCTACGAGGTGACGTTGACCGCGACCGACGCCCGTGGGCTTTCGGGAACCGTTACGAAGGACGTTGTCGTGAACTTCGCCCCCACCGCTGGGCTCACCTGGGAGCCGGAAGCGCCCGACATCGGCGTTCAGGTGCAGTTCACGTCGACCGTCAGCGATCCGGACGACCCCGACGATTCGCCATACACATACGAGTGGGACTTTGGAGACGATACGATAAGCGCTGACGCGAACCCGGTGCACAGCTTTGCCGAACGCCGAACCTACGACGTGAGCTTGACGGTCACGGATGCCCGTGGCGGCCAGACGACCGTGACGGCGGAGTTGACGGCCGGGAACAGAGCGCCAGTGGTCGACTTCACGTGGTCGCCGACTGCGCCGGACGAGAACGAGGTCGTGACTTTCAGTGCGACCGTTAGCGACCCCGACGACCCCGATGACACGCCGTTCACGTACGCCTGGACCTTTGGTTCGATCGGGACGAGCACCGCGGCGGCTCCGACGCAAGCGTTCCCGGAGAAGAAGTCCTACGAAGTCACTCTCGTCGTGACAGACTCCCGACGAGGACGCACTACGGTGTCCAAAACGCTCTCCGTCGGAAACACCCCGCCGGTGATCGGAACACTCGAGGCGGATCCGATGGATCCAGTCGCCGGAGAAACCGTGCAGTTCGCAGCGACGGCAACGGATGCCGATGCGGATACCATCGAAGCCTTCACCTGGTCATTCGGCGACGGCCCGAGGGGCATCGAAACGATCTCAGGGACGACAAGTCACGCGTACATGACGGCAGGAACCTATACGGTGTCGGTCACAGCCACCGATAGCCGTGGCGGAGTGAGCGAAGCGAAGACGTTGGCGATCGTCGTCACGGGCCCGGAGCAGATCGCTGTGAGGGCGTACCCAAACCCAGCAAAGACGCAAGCGACACTCAACTACTACCTGCCGAACGGGGCAACCGATCCGGTCTTGCGCGTGTACCGGCTCGACGGGAAGTTGGTGTTCGAAGCGAACCTGGACGAAGAGACTGCCGCATACATCTGGGATCTTGTGGCCGATGATGACGAGAAAGTCGCGAACGGGCTCTACTTCTGCGTGGTGACGGCGACCGATGAGGACGGAAAGACGATCCGCTCGGAGGTCTTCCGCCTGCTGGTCACCCAGTAAGGGGGGAACGACGGTGATAAGGATACGGATTC
>JAQTNX010000201.1 GCA_028713635.1 Candidatus Bipolaricaulis sp. | reverse complement strand
CTCCGTCGAGGTCGACGGCGAGCGCGGCCGCGTCGTTCGGCGACGCGATGCGCACGACACGCCGCTCGCCCGCAAGGGTCAGGGTCCCCGAGAGCGCTCCGCCGTCCGTCCCGTCGGGCGAGACCTTGATCATGTGCAGGGCGCAGGACGTCGTGAGAAGGGTGATGTCGCCCACGTACGCGAGAGGAACCCTCGTCGCGGCCGCAGCGTAGGCTGCCAGAAGCAAGGCGCCGAGAGCGGCAGCCGCTCCGGCCCTCATGCGGCGATCCCTCGAGCACATGCTCGGAGGCGCTCGACGACCATGGAACGGCCCACGGCCGACAGGATTTCGAACAGCCCGGGTCCCACCTTCCGTCCTGTGACGGCGACCCGGCACGGTTGTGCCACGTCCTTCAGGGTCGCCCCTTCCCTCGCGAGGACGTCGCGAAACGCCGCTTCGACCGTCTCCGCCGTCCACGGATCCACCAACTCGATTCCGTCGGCGAGCGCTGCCATCACGCGAGCCTGCATCGGCGTCACAGCGACCTCGTCCTCGCGCTCGAGCGGGACGGGGAAGAGCATCTCGAGGGTGCCGGCGAGATCGCCAAGTGTCTTGGCTCGGTCCCGCAGGAGATTCGCGCCGACGCGGAGTCTCTCAGGGTCAGCCTGCGCCCACATCTCCGCGCTCACATGCCCGCGCGCGCCGACGAACGGTTCTGCAAGAGCGACGAGCACATCGAGGTCCGCCCGCTTCATGTGCTGCTGGTTGAGCCAGAGAAGCTTGGCGTCCTCGAACACGGCCGCCGACTTGTTCAGGCCCTCAAGGGTGAACAGCCGGACGAGGTCGTCGCGCGAGAAGACCTCTTCGTCTCCGTGCGCCCACCCCAAGCGCACGAGGAAATTCACCAGAGCGTCCGGCAGGACTCCCCGGCTCCTGTACTCGAGCACCGACGTCGCGCCGTGCCTCTTCGACAGCTTCCCGCGATCCGGTCCCAGGATCATCGGAAGGTGGTAGAAGAGCGGCATGGGGCGCTCGAGCGCCTGATAGATGCGCATCTGCTTCGGCAGGTTGTTCAGGTGCTCGTCCCCGCGAATGACGTGCGTGATTCCCATGTCGACGTCGTCGACGACCACGACGAAGTTGTAGACGAACGAGCCGTCGCTGCGTCGGATGACGAAGTCCTTCAACTGCTCGTTGTCGAACCGCACGTCACCCACCAGCTCGTCGTGGACGATCGTCGCGCCGGCGTCGGGGACGCGGAACCACCACGCGCCTTCGTTCTCATAGACCGCGCCGGCGCGAAGCAGCGACTCCGCGGCTTGGAGGTGCCGCTCGTGGCGCTCCGCCTGGCGGTAGTACTCGTCCCAATCCAGGCCGAGCCACCGCATCGAGGCCACGATCTGCTCGATGGCTTCGTCGGTGGACCGCTCGCGGTCGGTGTCCTCGATGCGCAAGACGAAGGTTCCGCCGGTGTGCCGTGCGAAGAGCCAGTTGAACAACGCCGTGCGCGCTCCGCCGACGTGGAGGTATCCCGTCGGGCTCGGCGCGAACCTCACTCGAATCATCGTCCCCCCCCAGTTTCGGGTCGTCCCCGCGGGCCCATTGTACCACCGGCGCCGCGTCCCATCGGGTCAGCCGCACCTCGCGCGCGGGCGCCCTCGACGACGGAACTCCGAGCAAACCACCGCCGCCGCCACCGCCACGTTCAGCGACTCCTTGCCGGGGGCCGCCGCCGTCCACGGCGGGATGGTGATCCTCCGAGTGATCCACGAGAGGAGTTCCTCCGACAAGCCTCTCGCCTCGTTGCCGAGGAGGATGATTCCGCGCTCGTCGAGCTCGGCCTCGTAGACCGGCTCGCCGTCGAGGACGGTCCCGTACACCGGGAGCTCGTACGAGGCCGCCGCCCGAAGCACGGAGACCAGAGGCGCGCACGATACGCCGACGTGCAAGAGCGCCCCCATGGTGGCCTGGACGACCTTGGGGTTGTAGGGGTCGACGCAATCCGGAGAACAGACGACGCGGGAGATCCCGAACCACGCGGCGACGCGAAGGAGACTCCCAAGGTTTCCCGGATCGCGCACGGCGTCCAAGCCGAGCGCCAGTCCCTCAACGAGCTGCGACGGGTCGAGGTCGCACTCAGGCAGCGCAACCACGGCGATGGCGCTCTGCGGGGTCGCGAGAGCGCTCAGCTTCTCGAGCTCGGCTCGGCTGACGCGCGTGATCTCACCCGCACTCATCCGGTCGAACGCGGGCAGCGCCTCGCACCAGTCGTCCGTGGCGTAGAGCTGCTGCACAGGGTGCCCCGCCTCGAGGTAGTCGCGAACCATCCTGTCGCCTTCGACAACGTAGAGGCGAAGCCGGGCGCGAGCCTTCCCATCCTGCAGGGATCGGACAAGCCGCATCCTGGCCTTGCTCAACATGGCATCTCCGTGTGAGGGTCTTGGGAGTGCATCGTCCTCAATCTTGACACATTCAGCGTCCGGGGACGAGATGTTCGGGGATCCGAGAAGAGGCCAGGGGAGAGGGACTTGCGTCCCTCTCCCGGAGGGCTGGTATCGGGGGTGCGAGATGTCTTACTCGCAGTTCAAACGTTTCCAACCTAGGCGCGAAATGTGAGGAGTGTGTGAAGCCCGATTG
>JAQTNX010000200.1 GCA_028713635.1 Candidatus Bipolaricaulis sp. | reverse complement strand
GGCCGACGTCTCCGATCATCCGCCCCGCCGCGGCTGTGATGCCCCCGACCGCGGCGATCGTGATCAGAATCCCGACGGCGAACGTGACGGAGAGGGCGAACGAGCGGCGCGGTGACGCCGTTCCCTCGCGCCCGATGTAGCCGACGATCAGGGGAATGCTCGCCAGGTGGCATGGGCTCAGGAGGATGCTCAGCACACCCCAGGCGACAGCGGCCGCAATGGCCACTGGCACGCTGCTTCCAACCGCCCGCGACAGCGCCGACAGGACAGCTTCCATAGTCCCTCAAACTCCCCCTCGGACGACTATGCGCCGACGTCGACGCCCAGTTTCCGCCACCGGCCCAGGATATCTTCTTTCGAGTAGAACCCAATGTGCCGGTACAGCTCACGCCCCTGCGCGTCATAGAAGATCTGCGTCGGAATGATCCGAACCCCGTACTCCTTCCCCCTGTCAGGGTTGACCCAGACATCGATGAACTCCACCTCGAAGAACGCCTTGTGCGTCTCCGCGAGTTCCTCGAGGATCGGCGCCATCTTCTTGCACGGGATGCACTTACCCGCTCCGAGGTCGACGAGGCGCGGCAGCTTCGCCTTCTCCGAAACAGCCACAGCAGCAGTCTCTTCCGCCGCAACCGGCCCACCCACGGAAGGCGACTCGCCCTTCACGAGTGCGATAGGCGTTTCCGCAGCCGACGTGTCCGCTTGCTGCGCTTCGGGCACGCCACTTCCCGCGACAGCCTCAGGCACAATGGGCGGCTGCCCTGTCATCTCAGACGCCGACTTTGGTGCCGGCACCGCGTGCGTGACATCGGACGTCGCCGCAACCCTCGATTCAGCGGGCCCCGAGCACGCGACCGCCGCCAGCAAGACCGCAAGCCCCAGCACGATCGCGCCCGCAGCAGACGGCCACTCCGCCCACAACCTACGGCTTCCCCTCACATGCACCATAGACCTCCGCATCCTTCAGGCAACCCGAAGCGTCTGTTCGGCAATCCGAACCACCTCGGCAATCGCGTCGTCTGTCACGTTCGTCCGGCCTTTCTCGAAACCAAGATCCGTCACACAGACGTGGCGAAACGGGCTGACTCCCGCCAGCTCCAGCGTCTTGCTCGCGCAGCCGACCGGGCAGCCATCGATGGCCAAACGCTGACCGGCCGCCTCGGTGGTCTTCACGATGCCGCTCACGCGCCCGCCGACGCCGGCAAGGCAGTCCATCTGCGCTGTTCCATTCTGATCGAGCCTGCGCGCCGCGCGGTCCGTCAGCTCCCCGACATCCGACCCTCCGGAGCACGGGAACACGAGCTTCACGTCTTCACTTGACCCGCAACCGCATCTCTCCAACATCTCCTGCTCCTTACCGGTCGCGCGCCGGGCATCCACGGCCCGAATCCTGCGCCGGTCACGATCACACCATCCTGTGCGTCTGCATCAGGCGACGGCGCCGAACAGCTTCCCCGTCAGCGTTGCCGCGACGACGACAAGCGACACGTAGGCGATGGTCTTCTTCGTACCCAAGACCTTGCGAATGACGAGCATGCTGGGGAGCGACAGCGCCGGCCCCGCCAGCAACAGCGCCAGCGCCGGTCCGTCGCCCATGCCGGCCCCCATCAGCCCTTGGAGGATCGGCAGTTCGGTCAACGTCGCGAAGTACATCAGGGCCCCGGCGAGACTCGCGACGAAGTTCGACAGCCAACCGTTCCCGCCGACGGCCGCACTGATCCACTCCGGCGGGATGAGCGCAGTGTGCCCGGGGCGGCCGAGGAGGAACCCGGCGACCAGAACGCCGCCCAGCAGGTATGGCAGGATCAGCTTGGCGAACGACCACGTCGAGCCGCCCCACTCCTTGATCTCCGGCCCTCTGAACCACAGACCGAGCACGACGAGCAGCGCAGCAAGGAACGCTCCGGCGATGTAGAACCGGTTCTGGTAGATCGTGGTGTACGCGGACGGCGCGTACGTCACCTCGGTGACGGCCGCCTTCGCGATCGACTCGACCTCGCCGTCCGCGGTCGCCTTGTACCGGATCGCTTCCGACGTCTCCCCGGCGTAGGTCGCAACAATCGCATCCCCGCTCACCGTCCGGATGTTGATCCCGGCGGGCTTGCCCCAGTTCGCGGACACGAGAATCCCGATCATGAGCGCGACGAAGACCGCGGTCTGCCACAGAGGACGGCCGGCTTCGGGTTCAGGCATCGCCAGGGCGGCCGCATCCTTTTCACGCTCTTCTTTCCGGAAGAGAAATTGCATCGCAAGGCCGATGAAGACTGAGAAGAGGACGGCCCCGATCGCGCGCGCCAACCCGAACTTCACTCCCAAGATCCGCCCGGTGAGGATGATCGCGAGGATGTTGATCGCGGGACCCGAGTAGAGGAAGGCGATGGCCGGTCCCAGCCCCGCGCCGCGCTTGTAGATCCCTGCGAAGAGAGGGAGAACGGTGCACGAACAGACCGCCAGGATGGCTCCGGAGACCGAGGCCACGCCGTAGGCCACGACCTTGTTCGCCTTCCCTCCCAGGTACTTCATCACGCCGGCTTGGCTGACGAACACCGAGATCGCACCGGCGATGAACAGGGCGGGGATCAGACAGAGGAGGACGTGCTGGCGTGCGTACTCCTGGAGCATGAGGAAAGCCTC
>JAQTNX010000199.1 GCA_028713635.1 Candidatus Bipolaricaulis sp. | reverse complement strand
GGAGCTGGGTGGGGTGGTGTTGGAGCCGTCGTGGCTCGGGGCTCGTCGTCCGCATCAGGTGCGGTGTGCGGCTGGTCACGACTGCGCTCCTCGCCCGTATGACGTCGGCGTCAAGGGTCACGGTCCAGTAGGTATCATCGCTACTTCAGCTAGTGTTATAGTCGTAGTTATTACTTCATTGTCGTTTATGGTTACATTAATATCGGCCATTGGCTACCTCTTAGGTCGTAGACCTAGTCACGTCTTTGGTAAAGGTTATGGTGTCTTCAAGGACAGTCCTGATGGTGCCGTCTGCCTTCTTTATCTGTATATCATACTTATACGTGCTATCAAAACTATCAGTTTCTGCTGCGGTCATACTAATTGCACTCAAGCCTGCGGCAGGACTGGTATGCACGGTTATCTTCTTCTGGATTATAGCGTCTGCATCTGCATCATCAGTGCTATTCTTAATAGTGAACCAGATAGTCCACCCCGTAATATCTATAGCCGCAGCAGCAGAGTCCTTAAAAGCTAAAGACTTTACGAATGTATCTCCCTTGTAAGCGGTTATCTTGTTAGACATAAACTCTCCTTAATCCGAAGTAAAATGTGAACCAAAAATTGTTAGCGTACTACTTGCTTTAATAAATGGAGTAGCAGATACCGTTGTCCCAGAAACATGAGCATAAATGAACATTTTATTTTCACCATTGTGGAATTCTCCCCAAAGATATGTTGTCCCAGGATTTAATCCTCCACCAATGACATTAGCAACTGTATTCCCTGAGCGATTAAGATAATTAGTATAAGGTAAATTAGCTAATACAAGTTGGCCATCTAAACCACTAACAGTATTTACTTGTATATATCCTGTTATTGTTAATAAACTACCATTTTTCATATAAGTTAATGTATTATCAGAACCAGCGAGAGATGTTACACCACTAGTAGTCCCTGATAATGTAGGTATAAAAGTTTTTATTACTGGGTTTGTCCCAGACCAAAAAGTGTGTACCCCATTAGTTGATAAAAACTTATTAGCATTTCCTGTTTGTGAAGGCACTTCTCCAAACCACTGGCCCCATGTATTATTTTGATAAGTGGTTTTTAACTCGTGGTTGTAGACGAAGTAGTTCTTCCTATTAGTGTCGTTTGATTCAATACGTACCCACTCGTTGCCTTCATACCCTATGCCACCACGATTCTTAAGAGTAAGATAAACATAGTTATTAAAGTAGCACCAAGACCAGTTCTTGTCTAAAATATCATCACTGGATAGAGAGAGCAGGTTCTTTACACTATCATCTGGTCTTATATAATATGCCTGAGCGGTAGTAATAGGGTTTGAATCAGTAGTAAGTTTAATCCACTTATTACTCACTCCATTAAATGTTCCTGAAATCCAGTCAGTGGGTATATCAAAGCTAATACGACCATTAGATGTAAGGTCACTAGTATCATCATTTAGACTATGAGTAATAGGGCTTAATTCTACCCACGTGCCAGAGAAGTAATAAGCCTTAAGGTCATAGTTATACCCTAACGTGCTTAAGTTAAAGTCAATACCGTTAAAAGTATTAGTATCGCCTATATAGAGACTATTGGAAGAATGACTCATTAAGCCAAAAGCAGTTCCATTATCTGTCCCTGCTTCCGTAGTATCATTAACCCACGTAGTTCCTGAAAGCAAGAATACTGAATTAAACGAAGTCGCTGCTTCACTAATAGCCGAACCACGGTAGTCTAGTTTCACATCATCTAGATAAAGTGCATTATAAATTGAGTCTTTGAAGTTAGTTACTGGATACTTCCAGATTGTATAGCCAGCTTCGTTAGATACTCCGCTGAAGAGATTATAAGTAGCCAGACTATGGCCAAGTGGGAAATCCCTAGTAAAGCGTGAAGAGTGCCCAGTACCGCTGAATAAGTCCTGTAGGTCAATAGCGTCTACTGTGTCTACTTCAGACAAGCCAAGGAGTTTGTTATCATTGTCCTGTAGTTTGCGTATCGCTTCAGCGAAAGGTATATCTGTCCTTACTTTATTTATTTCAGTCATAAAATCTCCTTAAGGTAATGGGTCTGTAATTGTATAAGTTATACTACATGCAAAAAGCTTAACATCTGCTGAATTATCATTAGGGTCAAGTCTTAAATTAAGAGAATAAGAATAAGTTTCGTTATCTATTGTTGCATAACTAATAGAAGTATCTTCGCCATTAGCTCCCCCAGCGGTAGAAGTAAAATCTACAGATGCCATTACATCTCCTGAGCCAGCACTATTTCTTACTAAATATAATATACCAGCAGAAGCAGCATCATCACGATAATAATATGCTTTAATACTAGTTACAATACAACCATTTGGTATATTGACTGGTGCGTCATATTGATTTTCGTTTAAATCAGATGCACCATTCATCACTAAACCACCTGAAATAATCCACGTATCTTCTGAATTTGCTGGTGTAAAAGACGAACAATTTATAGCTAATTTTCTAGTTTGTGGAGATAATTTTATTGTTAAAATACCAGCACTATCATCCCAAAATATTCCTTTACCACCAACATATCTACCAATAGTAATATCGCCATCATTTGGAGAAGATAAAGATGCGGAAAATATTGGGTTTCCATCTGCTGCGTAACACCATAATCCATAAGTATTATTTAATGTAATT
>JAQTNX010000198.1 GCA_028713635.1 Candidatus Bipolaricaulis sp. | reverse complement strand
GATGCGTCCGCCGCGCGGGTTCATGGGAGAAGCATGACGCACGGTATCGACCGGTTGAGAGCCGTAGGTTTCGCGTTGGTCGATGCCCTGCGCGGATCGCCCGTTCGTTGCCAGATCGCCGAACTCGAACGAGCGCAGCGGATGTCGCGCGACGAGGTGACGCGTTGGCAGCGGGAGAGGCTGGCGGCGATCTTGAACCACGCGCGCGCCACGACCCGTTTCTACCGCGACCGGATTCCGCCGCGGGTCGACCCGGAGATCGCGCCCGACGTGCTCGCCAAGTTGCCGATCGTCGACAAGCGCGTCATCAAGGACCGCTTCGATGAGTTCGTTTCGTCCGCGTTTCGCCGCGACAGGCTCCGGGAGGGCCACACCAACGGCTCGACCGGCGCGCCGTTTGCGTTCTTCATGGATCGCCGACGGCGGGACCGCGTGCGGGCCGAGACCCTTTTCTTCGGCGGGTGGGCCGGGTACGAGCTCGGCGCACCCCATGCTTTCCTTCGACTTCTCTTCTGGCACCCGAAACCCCGCCTCCTGCGCCTTGTCGAGAATCAGGTCGTCCTCGAACCTCGGGGGCTGGGAGGCGCGGAGGCCGACCGGCTCCTTCGACGGATCGCCCGCTCGCGGGCCGTGACGTTGATCGGATACCCCTCCGTGCTCGATCGGCTCGCCCGCCGTCGTCTGGAGACGGGAAAGCCGGAGTCGTTCCCGATGAAATCGGCAATCTCGATCGGGGAGGTTCTGCTGCCCGACGCTCGGCAGACGATCGAACGTGGCTTCGACTGCCCCGTCTTCGAACGGTACAGCGCGACCGAAGTGGGGTACATCGCCCACGACTGTGAGGAGCACCGACTCCACCTCAACGTCGGAAGCCTGTGGATCGAGCTTCTTCGGCCGACGTCGCCCGCAGGCTCGACGGCGATCGACGAGTACCGGATCGTCATCACCGACCTCTTCAACTACGGGATGCCTTTCCTGCGGTACGAACTTGCCGACCGAGTGGTTCCCGACCAGAGGCTCTGCCCCTGCGGCCGAACCTCGCCGCTCCTGCGTTCGGTCCTCGGGCGCGTCTCGGAACGAATCACCCTTCCCGACGGACGCGACATCGAGGCGACCGGTCTGGGCGGCATTTTCGTCGACCTCCCCGAGATCCGTCAGTTCCAGCTGATTCAGCGCGCTTCGGATCGCTACGACATCGTCATCGTTCCCGAGCCCACGTTCCGCGACGCGGCGAGGCGCACCATCCTCGAGCGTGCGCGATCGCTGTTCGGCGAAGGAGCAGAGATCCAGGTCTCCCTCGTAGAGCGGATCGTTCCCTTGCCCGCCGGGAAGCGGGCCTACATCCTGTCGAGCTGCGAGCCGATCGCGGACGACCGGCGCCCGCCGAGTGGGGAGGCTCCCCCGCCGTCCGAGTGAACCGGGAAGGCCCACGGCTCTACTCATAGGCAGACCAACCGACGGGAGGGTTCGAATGGAGTGCACGGCGTGAGAACAGACGAAGCGCTGCTGCGCGCCGTGGCTCGCGGAGATCGCATCGCGTTCCACGAGCTGTACGAGCGACACGCGGAACGAGTCTTCCGGTTCGCCGTCTCCCTTCTTCGAGCCCCCCACCTCGCGGAGGAGGTGCTGCAGGAGACGATGGTCGCTGTGTGGAAGACGGCCGACAGGTTCAAGGGAGCATCGAAGGTGACGACGTGGATCCTCGGGATCGCCAAGAACCAGGCGTACGGCCTTCTGCGTCGAGAGAAACGCGGAGAGCGTACGCCGGACGACGCGGTGATCGAGCGCGATCCCTCCGAGATCGCCGAGCTCTGCGTTCGGGTCGAGGACGCGGTGGCGACGCTTCCGCCGCACCTGCGGGAGGTCTTGCACCTCGTGTTCCATGAGGAGATGACGCTGGGCGAGGCGGCCGACGTCCTCGGGATTCCCGAGGGGACGGTCAAGTCGCGGATGTTCCACGCGAGGAAGGCGCTGGCCAAGGTGCTGACATGAACGATTGCGAACACGTCCTCGAGGTTCTTCCCTGGTACGCCGTGGGCAAGCTCGGCGGGGAGGCCGCGACCTCCGTCTCCGAGCACCTTCGGAGCTGCGACGCGTGCCGACTCGAACTCGCCGAGGTTCTCCGGCTGCGGCACGGCCTGTCGGCCGGCGACGGTCCGTCGGGAGCCCTTCGCGAGCGGGTGTGGCGGCGGGTGCAGCTCGAAGCGGGGATCCGTGACGTAGCGAGGATCGACGTCGGTTCTCTCGCCATCGGGTTCCGGCTCGGCCTGAGCGCCCGCCGGTCGGCGCCGGTACGCGCCAGCCTGCGCGTGATGGGACAAGAGGTACGGATTGTCGGACGCAAGCGAGGTCCGGCGCCGCAGGTGCAGGAGGAGTCGTGACGACCGTGCAGACATCCCCCGCCCGCGGGCCGCTCGACGTGCTGCGCTCGGCGAACATGGCGGAAGATGGCGTCCGCCGGGCCGTCGCGAGGCACGGAGACGGGCTCTCGTACGCCCTGGCGATGAACCTTGCCGCGGCCTACCAGCGCCTCGTGGCCGGTGGGATCCCATGCGAGGCGGCAATCCGAATCGTCGTGGCCCAACCGGCGGGCGGCGTGAGCCGACCCCACGATCAGGCCGACGCGGTAGTCGCGTTCGTCGAGCGGGCGGTCGGGCAGGGAAGGGATCGTCCGGCCGCCATCGCGGCCGCCGTCGCGCTCTGGGCGCGTGGCCCACACGGCCC
>JAQTNX010000197.1 GCA_028713635.1 Candidatus Bipolaricaulis sp. | reverse complement strand
GCTCTGTGCCGCGCCCGGCGCTCAGTACACGATCGCCGCCCCAAAGGAGTACAAGGGAAGCGAGGGGGGCTTCGTCTTCCAGTACTGGGACCGCTACAACAAGGCAACCGGGAAGTGGGACAAGTTCAGCGAGGACCTCGCCGTCACCGTGACGGTGACCGAACAGGGGCAGATCCACGCGGTCTATGTCGGGGGGCCCACCGAGAGTCCGCCGTCCGGCACAATCGGCACCTTCCCGGGGCTCGTTTTCACAGGCTTGTCAGTGTGCCTCGACGTAAGCGCCGTGGTCGCGAGCACGACCGCCACGACCGTCGCGCGCGTCCCAACCTACACACCCATCAGCGTGAGCATCCTCGTGAACGACAAGGAGTACAAGACCACGGACTTCCAGGTCTGCGGCACAAGCGACACGAGGTACGCGCTTGTGGCTCCGGGGGAGACCACGGTCACTGGAAGAGGAGACCTGAAGCTCCGCTACAGGTTCGTCGGTTGGCAGAGGTACAACACTGACACCAAGGCGTGGGAGTTCGCCGGATCTGTGGAGTTCGTTGGCGCCGTATCGACCGGGCTGTCCGGCACGCTCGGTTCGGGCGGCAAGGTGAGAGCTGTCTACCAAGGGTAGGAAACCAGGCTCACGTTCAGTGCTTGTACTCGGGGACGTCGGCCGAGCGCCGGCGTCCCCTTTCTCTTGCCGCGCCGCGCACTTATCCCAGCGCGCGGCGCGGCCGTACGAAGCCCGGAGAAGGGCTCCCGCTCACACGCCGCGCACGAAACCCCGACATCTCCTCCTCACGCCGCGCACAGGACTGCCACAGGGCCACCGCACTTCCGCCACGTCACGCCGTCACCCTGACGACATCCTATGAAGCACGAGGTGCAAGTCATGAACAAACGCAGACTAGGCTGGATCGTCGGAGTCGCTGCCGTAGGCCTCCTCCTTGCGGGCGCCGTGGTTCTCGCAGGCAACGGCTTCGGACGTGGGGCCGGCGCCGGGGCACAGGCGATGCCGTGCCAAGCGAACCAGAACGCCTCCGCAGCATGTCAGGGGAACCTCGACGCCGACGGAGACGGAACCCCGAACGGCCAAGACCCCGACTGGGTCGCAACGTGCAGCGGAGAAGGGCCGGGAGCCGAACGTGGAGGCGGCGCCAACTGCAAGGCGTCGTGTCCGAATGGCCAGGCCGGCGCCGGAAACGGTCAGGGTTGCGCCCGTATGCAGGGCGGCTCTCGAGGGTGCGGAGGCGGCCGCTCGTAATCGGCTCGCCGCAATGAACACGAGGGACCACGGGCGGCCCGACGGCCGCCCGTTCTTCCTTCGGGTTGGCAGCGGCGACACTAGTCCCCGGCCGGGGCGGACGCGGCCGTCATTCGCCGGAGCTTGCGAACCTCCAGGAAGAGCATCGGCGTCACGATCAGGGCCGACACGAAGTCGGCGACCGGAAAGGCGATCCAGATGCCCTTCGTCGAGAAGTGCGCCGAGAGGACGAGGACGGCCGGTATGACGAGCACGATGTCACGGAGAAGAGAAAGGCCGAACGCGCGCCCGGCCCGCCCCATGGCCTGATAGAAGCTGCCGACGATCGGCTGCAGAGCGAGGAGTGGGATCACGACCACCATGATCCTGAGCGCGACCGTCCCCTCGGAGATCATCGTGGGATCCGAGCTGAACATGGAGAGGAATGGACGGGGCAGGAAAAGCAGAAGCGCCCAGGCGGCGCCGGAGAGCCCGGCCGCCAGAACGAGAGCGTGCTTGAGCGTGGCGATGACCCGCGGGTAGTTGCCCGCTCCGAAGTTGTAGGCATAGATCGGCTGAGACCCGTCGGCCACGCCGAAGACCGGCATTCGCGCGAGCGTCACAATCCGATTGAGGACGCTGTAGATCGCGAGCGCGACGCCGCCGCCGTACGCTCCGAGAGCGCGGTTGATGACGACGGTGGCGGCACTCGATGCGAAGATCCCGACGAACGAAGGGACGCCGACGCTGACGATCGCCCACGTCGTCCGCCCTCCGAGGACGAGGTTGCGCGGCGAGAACCGCACCGACGTCTTCTTCTGCAGGACGTTGTAGACGTAGTAGGCGACGCCGATGCCCGAAGAGACGACCGTCGCCCACGCCGCGCCCGCCGTCCCCATGTGGAGGGCGAAGATGAAGATCGGCTCGAGGAAGATGTTCAGAACGCCGCCGACAATCATCGGGACCGTGGCACGCGAGGCGTCGCCCTGCGCGCGAAGGATGGACATGAAGATCGACGGAAAGATGAACGCGAACGATCCGGTCAGAATCACCTTGGCAAACGCGTCGGCGTACGGCAGGACGTCGGGCGTCGCGCCGGCGAACTTCAGGAGGGGGACCGTGTAGAGCCGTCCGAGGACGGCGACGAGAATGCTGGCCACGATCCCGAGGGTCACGGCATTCCCGAAGGTCCGCTCGGCAAGCCGTGTGTCTCCCTTCCCGAGCGCCCGCGACAGGAGAGACGCGCTACCGGCGCCGATGAACTGACCGATCCCGATCACCACAAGGAAGAGAGGGAACATGACGCCGATGCCGGCCATGGCCAGGGTTCCGACGCCGCGCCCGACGTAGATTGCATCGACGACGTTGTAGAACGCGAGGACGCCGAGCGAGACAATCGAGGGGGTGGCCAGCCGCACGATCAGCTTCCGGATCGGGTCGATCCCGAGCGCCCTCGCCTTGTCCAGCATCGGTTCGACTCCTTCTTCTCCGGTTCCATTGTCTGCGGGCGTTCTGCGGCTCCCGCGACGGGCGTTGCTCG
>JAQTNX010000196.1 GCA_028713635.1 Candidatus Bipolaricaulis sp. | reverse complement strand
ACTTTGCCTCTTTAGCAAACACATAAAAAAAAATAAAAAAAGGGTTGACAAGCCCGCATTTATAATGTATATTCTCTAGTCTATATATTTTCCCCCATACAACCTTTGGGAAGTTAACTAAAAGAATTTAAAAAAATTCTTTATGGCGGTTTTTTTATCTTTTAAGCCCGTGACTGAACGATTTTTGCTGGAGTAGCTCAGTTGGCAGAGCACGTCCTTGGTAAGGACGGGGTCACGGGTTCAATTCCCGTCTCCAGCTTAAGTGAGTGCTTAAGTTATGGAGCCAGCAAATAACGGGTTACGACATAACTTAATGCACGAACTTATCCAGGTTTTTAAACTGTAAGGATTAAGTGAGCGCATAAGTTATGGAGCGGTAATGTATAGATTGCACCGACATAACTTATAGGCGCGAACTTATCCAGGTTCTTAAACTGTAAGGATTAAGTGAGCGCATAAGTTATGGAGCGGTAATTATAGATTGCATCGACATAACTTAATGCACGAACTTATCCAGGTCTTATAACTGTAAGGAAAAATTTATTATTTAACTGAGGCAGCATGCCTGCTAGGATTTATGCGCGAGATAATCACCTTAGAATGCACGGTTTGTAAAAACAGGAATTACACTCTTACCAAGAATAAGAAACTGCATCAGGAGAGGTTGGAGATTTCCAAGTTTTGCATGTATTGCCATAAGCACACGCCACACAAAGAAATAAAATAAGTTACACGTTCTTTAATTAATATGTTGCTCCGATAGCTATGAGTTTCGTATGCGGTATCGGAGTTAATTCGGCCAAACAATTTAACTTCGCTATCGCTGGTTAAGTTGTGGCCTCATTAATAGGAGCGTCGGTTAATGGCAAACCAACGGTCTCCAAAACCGTGACTGCAGGTTCGACTCCTGCCGCTCCTGCAGTTCACAGAGACGAACCTAAGATAAGCTCCAGCGGAGAACAGGCCGCGAAGCGGCAAGGGAAGCAAGGATAATGATGGGTTTTATCACGAGCAATCTGAAAGGCATAATCTGGGCGGTAATCGCGATAATTTCCATTGTAACTGTTTTAAAGTATTACCACAGGATCAAAAAATTCCTCACAGAAGTAAAAACTGAATTAGGCAAGGTATCATGGTCCAGCAGGCAGGAGTTGTTCGGCTCTACCGTGGTCGTCATAGTGATCACAGGCATCACTGCCGTGTTTATCGGGATAATCGACCTTGCTCTTTCTAAAATATTAAGCTTAATGTTCAAATGAAAAACTGGTACGTCGTACATACTCAGACCGGCTCGGAAGACAAGGTAAAGCAGCTCCTGGAAAACAGGATCACCGCAGGAAAACTTTCGGAATACATTACCAAGGTGATGATCCCCACTGAACAGGTCTCTGAAATCCGCTCAGGGAAGAGAAGGATATCCCAGAGGAAATTTTTCCCCGGGTACCTGCTGGTTGAAATGGAGCTTACCGAAGCGACATACCTCCTGATCAAGTCAACTACCGGCGTAACAGGTTTTATCGGATTAGGCAAGAAACCAATGCCCCTGCCACAATCGGAAGTAGAGAATATCTTAAAGAAATCCCAGGAAACACAAGTAAAGCCCAGCCCTAAAACAATTTTTGAAAAAGGCGAACAAGTAAGAGTTACCGACGGTCCTTTTGTGAATTTTAACGGCACAATAGATGATGTCCATCCGGAGAAAGGGAAACTCAAGGTGAGTGTCTCGATCTTCGGCAGGTCAACGCCGGTAGAGTTAGAATACTGGCAAGTAGAGAAGATATAATGGCAAAGAAGATAACCGCACAGATCAAATTGCACGTTCCAGGCGCACAGGCTAACCCGGCGCCTCCGGTAGGGCCGGCATTAGGTCAGCACGGCGTAAACATTATGCAGTTTTGCAAGCAGTTCAATGACCAGACCAAGGGCAGGGAAGGGCTTATCCTGCCGGTCGTCATAAGCGTTTACGAAGACAGGACCTTTACCTTTATTATTAAGAGCCCTCCATCAAGTGTCCTGCTTAAGCGGGCGGCGAATTTAGCAAAGGCCTCCGGTATCGCAGGAAAAGAGACTATCGGCAAGGTGACAAGGAAACAGGTGGAAGAGATCGCAAAGCAGAAGATGAAAGACATCAATACCGCCGACCTTGATCAGGCAGTGAAGATCATTGAAGGCACAGCCCGCAGCATGGGCATAGTCGTGGAAGGATAAACCAAAGGCGCTTATGAAGACGCACAGCAAAAGATACGAAGAGACTACTAAGCTCACAGAACCAGAGAAAACTTACCAGTTAAAAGAGGCGGTGACGCTGCTGAAGAAATTACCGCAGATCAAATTTGACGCCTCGGTAGACCTGCATTTTAACCTGAACGTGGATTCCAAAAAATCAGACCAGATGGTGCGCGGGACAGTTGTCCTTCCTTTTGGCACGGGGAAAAAAGTAAGGGTAGCCGTATTCTGTAAAGGAGAACATGAGAAGCTTGCCCGTGAGGCCAATGCCGATTTTGTCGGAGGTATGGACCTGATAGATAAGGTCGCCGGAGGTTTCCTGGATTTTGATTGCGCTATTTCAACGCCTGAGATGATGAAGGACTTAAGCAAGTTAGGCAAGGTCTTAGGCCCCAGGGGGCTTATGCCCAGCCCCAAGACCGGGACCGTGACCAACGATATTGTCAAGGCCATTGATGACGTGCGTAAGAGTAAGGTTGAATTTCGCGTGGATAAGCAGGGCGGGATCCATTTGAGCGTGGGCAAGATTTCTTTTGCCGAAGATAAGATCGCGGAAAATGCCACCCGCGTCATTGATGCCATTAATGACGCCAAGCCCTCAACAGTGAAGGGAAAATTCTTAAAATCCTTGAGTATCTCTTCAACAA
>JAQTNX010000195.1 GCA_028713635.1 Candidatus Bipolaricaulis sp. | reverse complement strand
AGGCTATAAGGATGCAGAAGCAAAAGATTCAAAAGAAAATTTACTGGTGGCAAAAAAGCAAACGCCGACCCAGAAGCTAAAAACTAAAACACAGCCCCAATATTTGCCTTCACATTTTTCATATTCGCAGCTGGCTGCCTTTGAAAAATGTCCATTGCAATACAAGTTTAACTTTATTTTAAAAGTCCCCGTAAAAGGAAAATCCGTATTTTCGTTCGGAAAAACAATGCACGGAACCTTGCATGATTTTTTAAAGCTCTACTCTGAAAAATCCAACCAAAAAGACTTGTTTGGCAAAAATACAGACAATCAAATGTCTTTTAAAGCATTGCTGGATTTTTATGAAAAAAATTGGATAGACGAATGGTACGAATCAAAAAAACAAAAGGAAGAATATCATAAAAAGGGAATTGAAATTATAAAAGATTTTTGGGATAAATTTGAAAAAAATCCGCCAAATATTTTAAAAATCAACGAAAGCCCGGCCCTGGAGATGCCATTTAACTTAAAAATCGGGGGACACACTTTGTTCGGTGTAATAGACAGAATTGATGACGCGAAAGACGGAATCACAATCGTGGACTACAAGACAGGGGAATCAAAAGATAAATTGGATGCAGACTCAAAAGAGCAGCTTTTGATTTATCAAATCGCAGCCCAGGAAGTTTTGCATTTAAGGCCCCAAAAGCTTGCCTATTTTTATCTGAATGACGGTAAAATGATGTCATTCTTGGGCACTGAAAACGAGCTTGAAACGCAGAAGGAAAAAATTATAAAAGAAATTGAACAGATAAAAAATTCCGAGTTTGACCCGACGCCAGGCTGGCAATGCCAGTATTGTGACTTTAAAGACATCTGCGACTGGGCACAAAAGTAAAATAAGGTTAGAATATTAAAAGAATACGACGAAAATCGCACATAAGTGCGGTTTTTCGTTGTTACGTTTAATTGACAATATTAAATTATCGTGATATAATTAAATAATATAGCCCTACAAATTGAGGCTATTTGTTCATTATGTCGGCTCTGCTCAGATAGCAAGGAATAAACCCACAAAACCGTTCAAATCAAGGAGAATCGCGATGCGAATGTCACTCGTTGTGCGCCAGTCGCAGCAGTTGAAGGTTTCCGGCGGTATCACGGCTTCGGTGTTTCCGGAGGTTGAGCTCATGCTCATGGACTCGTCAGACCTCCAAAACGCCCTCAAGTTCGTGTCCAATCGCAAGAACATGGACAGATACCATTCTGTCATCGACTTCTTGTTCTGCGAGATCTTCCAGGAATACCGGCGCCCTTGCCTTCTCTTTTACAAAGGCAAGGGGCGTCAGCTTCGGGAGATGGCGACACAGGAAGAGATCGCACACTTTGGAAAAATCTTGGTTCGGACAATTGAAATTGCCTATGCCAGGTTTTCCGAGAAGCGCGCATCTTCCTGGTCCGCAGTCAGGACCGAGGTCCTTCGTTCGGTGGCATAACTGGCGAAGCGCAGATGCCTGTCGTTCAAATTCAATGAGGCCCGAGACTCAAATCGAGGGCTTCTTTTTTTATATAAAATGTGGCATAATATGGTATTAAAATGAATATAGAAAAGCTGGCAAAAGTTTTGGAGGCTTTGCCAAAGTACAGAGTAAAACAGGCAAAAGAAGCTATATTTAAAAACCTTATTCCCGACTGGAATAAGGCCAGTTTTTTGCCCCTGGCTTTGCGGCAGGAATTAAATGAAAAATGCCCATTGGATATAAAAGCCGAGGCATTGGTATCAAAAAACAAAGACTCCGTGAAGGCTCGCATTACTTTGGAAGACGGCCTTTTGATAGAAAGCGTTTTGATGCGCCACAAAGACGGCCGCAACACTGTGTGCGTGTCTTCGCAGGTTGGATGCCCGTTGGGCTGCGGATTTTGCGCAACCGGGCTGGCTGGGTTCAAGAGAAATTTGACGCCGATGGAAATTGTGGAGCAGGTGATATTTTTTGCCAGATATCTTAAAAGGGGTGGCAAAAAAGTGACCAATGTCACATTTATGGGTATGGGGGAGCCATTTTTAAATTATGACAATGTGTTGAAAGCCTGCCGAATCATAAACTCAAAAGACAAACTTGGCATCGGAGCGCGCAACATTTCTATTTCAACAGCCGGCATAATAGAAGGTATAGAAAAATTTGCCAAAGAAGGCACCCAGATAAACCTGGCGATATCTTTGCATGCGCCAAACAATGAATTAAGAAGCAGGTTGATGCCAATAAACAAAAGGTATCACTTAGAGCGCGTACTGGATGCAGTTGACAGCTATATTAAAAAAACAAAGCGACAGGTGATGTTTGAGTATTTACTGATTAAAGATGTAAACGACACCGATGCCAACGCCAAAGACCTGGCAAGAATAATGCGAAACCCATTGTATTATGTAAACTTAATTTTGTATAATCCAACAATGGGCAATAGTTTTAGGCCGTCAACAACCGAACGCGTTAAAAAATTCAAAGAGATTTTAAAGAAAAATAAAATTGTTTTCTCGCAGCGATTCAGGTTCGGTCAGGATATAAAAGCTGCCTGCGGCCAATTCGCAGGAGAAAAAAAATGAATAGCGGTCAAAAAGAAAAAATAGCAGCCTTTGCTGTGGCCAATCTTGGCAAGCCCTACAAATATGGGTCAAAACCAGATGAGGCTCCCGACATATTCGACTGTTCGAGCTTTGTTCAGTATTTATACAAAAATATAGGTATAACCTTGCCAAGAACCGCACTTGAACAGGCCCATATTGGAAGAAAAATAAACCCAAAAAGCTCTCTTGAGGTGGGTGACCTCATTTTTTTCAAGGGAACTGTGGGAAGATACGACAATAAATTTCCAATCGGCATCGGACACGTTGCGATATATATAGGCGACA
>JAQTNX010000194.1 GCA_028713635.1 Candidatus Bipolaricaulis sp. | reverse complement strand
GCCTGCGTCAGCCTGGGAAAGCCTTCGACATGCGGGGCACGACCGCACGAGCACCGCTCTGCCCTTGCACGATCTCGAAGTCTATCCCGTAGGCTGCCCGTAGTGACCCTTCGGTGATCGCCTCGCTGGGGCGACCGTAGCTGTGCGTCGCTCCGTCGACGAGAAGAAGGACAAAGTCGGCGTAGAGAAGCGCGTTGTCCGGTTGGTGCGACGAGACGACGAACGAGTGCCCCCGTGTCGCCAGGTCTTTGACGACCCCGAGGATGCCATGCTGGTGGCGTGGATCGAGGTGCGCGGCCGGCTCGTCCATCAGGAGACAGCTCGCGCCTTGGGCCAACCCGCGCGCGACGAGGACGAGCTGCTGCTCGCCCCCGCTGATCTCAGTGTACGCGCGGTCCCGCATCCCCAAGATCCCCACGGCCTCGAGGGCACGATCCACGATCGCCCGGTCGCTGGGCCCCGGGCGGGCGAACAGCCCGAGGTGCGGAGCACGCCCCATCAGGACGGCCTCGGCCACCGTGAACGCGAACGCGGGCTCGTGAAGCTGGGGAACGACGCCGATCCATCGGGCTCGCTCCCGAGGCGTGAGCCGAATCAACGGCCGGCCGTCGATGGACACGGCCCCGGACGCCGGTTGCCGCACACCGCTCAAGCACTGGAGGAGTGTCGTCTTGCCCGAGCCGTTCGCGCCGAGGATGAAGGTCACGTCTCCGTCGGCGAGGGACAGCGACACGCGGTGCAGGACTTCCTCGCCGTGAGTGTAGGCGTACGAGACGTCGATCGCCGTCAGCCTCATCGCTCCGCTCCTCGAGATCGCACGAGCCGAAGGAAGAGAAGCAGGAACGCAGGAATCCCGATCAGCCCGGTGAGGTTCCCGAGCGGGATCTCGCCTGGCAAGGCGGTCCGGGCGACGGTGTCCAGACCGATGAGCGCCGCCGCGCCGAGGATCGCCGCCGTCGGAATCAGCCGCTCGTGATCGGCGCCGACCCACGCGCGCGCCACATGGGGGACGACGAGGCCGATCCAGCCGATCATCCCCGAGATGGAAACCGATGCCGCAATGAGAACCGTCGCGGCGCCAATCACGACGACGCGAAGCGGTCGTACGTGCACCCCGAGGCTCGCGGCCTCCGCGTCGCCGAGCGTCAGAAGATTGAGACGCCACGAGACGAGGCCGAAGAACACCATCCCCGCAGCGGTGGTCGCGGCGACGGGAAGCAACGTCTCCCATCGACTCGCGCTGAGGCCGCCGAGCAGCCAGTAGGTGATCGCGGGAAGCCGGCTCAGCGGGTCGGCGACGTACTTGACGAGCCCGATGAGCGCATCGAACAGCGCGCTGACCGCGATCCCGCCGACCACGAGAACGAGCGGAGCCGCGCCGAATCGCCAGCCGATCCAGGCGACCAGTCCAACGGCCACGATCGCGAAGAGGAACGACGACCCCTGGACGGCCGCGGCCCCGCCGGCCAACGAGAGGGCCAGCGCAGCGCCGAATGCCGCCCCCGAGCTCACTCCCAAGACCTTGCCGTCGACGAGCGGGTTGCGGAACAGCCCCTGCAGGACCGCGCCGCTCACCGCAAGGTTCGCCCCGACGCATGCCGCTGCGATCGTCCGCGGAAGACGCACGCGCAGGATCAGGGCGCGCAGAACGTCGGAACCATCCGCCCCGAACAGGGCACGGAGGGCCTCGATCGGCCGGACGCCGTATCGGCCGACAACGAGCGAAGCGAGGAACAGGGCTGCCGCGATCGGTATCAGGATCCAGAGGGCACGGCGGCCCCGGCGTGCGGTCATGGATGGATCAGGGACGCGAGCTCCGACTCGGTCAGTGAGTAGTCGTAGTACGTGGCGTAGAACGCGTTCATTTCGCCGACGATGTCGAGGAGGACCTCACCCGGATGAAGCGCGTTCACCAGCCAGAGAACACCCAGCAGGGACTCCGGAACGGGCGTGTCCATCGGACCGAACACGCGGGGCATGCGGTAGATGCGGTTCTCGCGCACCGCGCGAACCGTTTGCCAATCCGGGCTTCCTGCGAGGTCGGCGGGCTTCACGGGACCGTACGGAGGGATGACGATGACGTCGGGGTTCCACACCAGGATCTGTTCCAGGTTCACCGTGTTCCAGCCGCCGCGCAGGTCCGCACTTACCGAGACGCCGCCCGCCGTCTCGATCAGCCACGTCTGGTACATATCGCCGCTTGCCACCTTGAGCGGATCTGTGCCGATGAACAACACGCGCGGTCGATCTGCGGGGACGACCCCGCGGAGATCGTGCTCGACCGTCTCCGTGATGCGCAGGAAGTCGTAGAGAAAAAGCGCCGCACGCCGCTTCGCCTCGGGGCCGAGCGCCTGCGCGAGGGTCGCGGTCGCCTGCCGCAGTTGGTCCGGCGTCTCGATCAGGCATTGGATCACCGGAATCCCGAGATCGCCCAGCTGTTGGGCAAACGCTCCGTGCTTCGAGCCGTCTGCAATCACGAGCTGTGCGCTTCGCGCAACCACGTCTTCCACGTTCGGATCGCCGAACGCGAGGATGTCGGGCAGTCGCGGCTCGATCCTGAACATCGAGTCCCACGCCTGCGAGATCCCTTTCACGCCGACGTACCACGCCTCGACCAGCAGATCCCCCGCCCCGAGCGCGTAGACAAGGTACGTGCCGGAGCCGTACGCGCAGATCAGCCGCTCCACCGGCTGGGGAACAGGGACGAAGGCCCCGGTCGAATCGGTGACCTCTACGATGTCTTGGCCGAACGCGGTGACGGACAGACTCATGAAGATGCCTACGGCAATTCCCACGGCCAACCAACGCTTCACGTCTCCTCCTTCGCGGACTCCAACAGCTTTCGACTCGCATCCAGCCAGCGAATCGCGTTCTCCATTTGTCCTGCG
>JAQTNX010000193.1 GCA_028713635.1 Candidatus Bipolaricaulis sp. | reverse complement strand
CGCGCGCTGATTCCGCGCCTTCGGTAGCTCCGGGCGACGAAGAAACAGGGGATGGACCAGACGGGCTGCTCGTCAATCGGTTTCAGGATCCGAGAGCGCGCGAGGCGCACGTACCGCTCGCGCGGCGCCACGGCACACCAACCCACGGGTTCGTCACCCGCGTAGGCGAGAAGCCCCGGCGGTTCTCCTGACGCCACAATCGTCCGCAAGGCTTCCCGGTTCCGATCGCCTCTTCCCGCTGCGAACTCTGATGCCGTCTGACGCCACCACATGCACCAGCAGCCGGCCTGCGCCCCGTGGGCTCCAAACAGCTTCTCGAGGTCCGTCCAGCGGTCGAGTGTGAGCGGGACACAGTGGAGGGAGAGCTTGCTTGGGCTCATGATGGTGGAAGTCTAGTCATCGCGTGCGGTCCGACCAAGAAACGTCCCGCCTCCGCGTTCGAGGTCGATGTCAGGCCTCCGCAGGTTGGAGGAGGGTCGAGAGGGTGCGCCGAAGTTCTGCCGCGACGCGCTCCGCGGCTTCTCCCTTCGATCGCCTCTCCCGGGACAGGGCGTCGAGTCCGCGTGCGGCGTCCTCCAGCGCACGCAGCACGGCGTACGCGCGCATCGGGTCTTCGCACGAGGCGGGGAGAGGACGCACGGCGCGGTAGCCTTCGAGAAGGGCGGCGCGCAGCTCGAGCGCACTCCTGCGACCGGCCAGTTCCATCCACAGGACGGAGAGGTCCTCGAGATCGGCTCCCGGCCGGCAGCGGCCGAAACCGAGAACGCCGCCGACTCCATGGTCGAGGCGGAGCTTGCGCAGCCGGAGGTCGCCGTGGATCGGGCCGGCGCTGGGCGACGGAGAGATTTCGTCCGCGATCAACGCCGCGGCGTCGGCGAGGAGCGAGGGATCGCCGGGCGCATTCACCGCGGGGCGAAGCGCCTCGCACGCAGCGAAGGCGCGGCTCTGGGCGTCCCCATGCACGGGCGTGATCTCCTCCGGCCAACGAAACGTGTCGGCGTGTCGGTGCAGCGCCGCCGCCAGCCCGCCCATCGCGGCGACCTCGTCCGCCGTGAGTTCGGCTTCACGGCGCTCGCCCTCAACCCAGCGCACCACGGAGCACGACCGGATTCCGGGGACGCCCTCCATCGAAACGCTGGAGAACAAGTCTCCGTGGAGCGTCAGGATCGGTTCTGGCACGGCAAGGGACGTGTCTCGTCCGAGCGCGGCGAGCCACAGGAGTTCGCGGCGGACGAGCGCGAGATCCCGCCCCGCTTCGCCAATCCGCACGGCGAACGCTCCACCCCCAAAGAAAGCGCGGTAGACGGTATGCGTCCCCTGGTCCACGTACGTGAGGTCGGGAGCGAGTCCGTAGGCCAGGAGCGCCTTCCTAGCCAGTGCCTTGTAGCGATCGACGCGTTCTTCGTCGGACAGGACCTCGAAACGTCGCATGGAACGAGTTTCGTTCTTCGGGGCCCCCGCGACAACCGACGGAGAGGGACCGCTGCCGGCGCTCCCCCTCCGCTTGATCGCCGGCCCACGAGTTGGCACGTCGAAAGAGATAGACTACACTCACCAATAAGAGAGGTGTGCCTAAGGAGGGAAAATCGCGGAGCCCTTGCCCGTTGGGGCGTGTCTTCGCGAAGGCTGGCGACTGTTTGGGAAGCGTCGAGGTTTCTTGATCGGAGTCTGGGCGGTTGGCTCTGTCGTCTATCTCGTCGTGACGGCCGCGCGTCCGTTGCGTCTCCTGGGCGGCGCCACGGGGGAGTTGGTGGAGTGCGCCCTCCTCGCGCTGTGGTTCGTCATCGGGCTCGGTCAGTTTCGCGTCTTCTTGTCGGTGGCGCGGGGTCGGCCATGCGGATTTGGGATGGTCTTCCAGGGATTCGAGCGGTTCGGGCCCGCGATGGGTCTCCAGCTTCTTCTCATGCTTCGGTACTTCGCGGTGATGCTTCCGCCGCTCGTCGTCGTCTTCGTCACAGCCGGACCGCTGCCTGGAGCGGGACCGGGCTTGCGGGCAGGGCTCTACATCGTCTGGGCTCTTGCCGGGCTTCTCAGCATAGCCCTCGTCATCCGTCTTGCTCTTCGCTACGCGTTCGCTGGCGTGCTCCTGCTCGATGAGAGCCTCGGGTCGTTCGACAGCCTCCAGAGAAGCGCGGAGATCACACAGGGGTCTCTTCTGCGCTTGCTTGGAATGGGGCTGATCCTCTTCTTTCCGGCGGTGCCGGCCGCGGCGGCTCTTGTCTTCTCCCAGCTCTACCTCTCGCCCATTCCTTGCTGGGCGGTCACTAGCGCGAGCGCGTTCGCCATCGGAGCCGTCGTCGGTCCGTGGGCCATCGCATCGCAGGTGGCTGCGTACCGGGCGCTGCGGGGAGAAGGGCGGGGCGCAGCCGCTGGGTCCGGGGAAGAGTCCTGACCGTCTGTGCCGCCGTGCGTTAGGATAAGGCATGGACGAGCTCGGGGAGGTTCGGCGGATCGATCGTGAGCGATGGCCGCGACGCGAGGCGTACGAGCTGTTCCGCGGGTTCGGCTTCCCTTACGTCAACGTAACCGCCGATGTCGACGTCGGCGCGCTTCGGGGTTCGGTTCACGCCCGCGGAACGTCGTTCACAGTGAGCCTTGTCTACGTCCTTGCCCGAGCGGCGAACGAGGTTCCTGAGTTCCGGCAACGGGTACGCGACGGTGGAGCGGTCGAACACGCTGTCGTTCACCCTTCGATCACGGTGCTTGCCGACGATGGCACGTTCCGGTTCGTTACGCTGCGGTACTCGTCCCAGTTCGCTCGCTTTGCGGCGGACGCCGCAGAGCGCATCGAGCGAGCGCGCGGCGCCGGATCGCTCTTGTCGGAGCCCGATCGGGACGATCTCCTGTTCATGACAGCGATCCCTTGGGTCGCATTCACAGGCATGGTGCACCCGGTTCCCCTCGAGCCGCGGGACTCCGTACCGCGGATCGCGTGGGGCAAG
>JAQTNX010000192.1 GCA_028713635.1 Candidatus Bipolaricaulis sp. | reverse complement strand
ACCGGCCGAAGAACCGACGGATGGTCTCGCCGTGGCGGCCGGCGAGCAGGATGTGGTGGTTGCCGAGCGGCGAGGAGAGGAGTTCGTCAACCGGCTCGTCGACGACGATGCGAACCTGCGTCCGGCAGAGGTCGTCGCGGAACGGAGCCTCCTCGATTCGCCCCTCGCGGAGAAAGAGCTGGTCGAGCCTCTCTCCGCCGAGTCGAAAGAGCGTGCAGTCTCCGGCGGGGATCGACCCCGAGAGGCCGACGCCGATCCCAGACTCGAAGTGGCTGCGGATCGCGTAGCTCGTCGTCATCGAGAGCGGGCACGTGCAGTGTGCGATGCCGACGGCGGGCGTCTTCGTGTCGACGTCGGCGACGTTCCCCATGAACGCCGTCTGCCCCGACAGCAGGAAAGCCAGGTACAGCGTGATCAGCGCCTGAAGGTCGCCCTCGCACCCCGCCGGCACGCGCTCGTCGTTCAGGCGGGACACGGCGTAGCACCCCGTCGTCTTCATGCGCTTCACGAGGTCGAAGCACCGCACGGTGCACGCCGACAACCGGTGCTCGTCGACGAGGCTTCGGAGGCCCGCGTACACCTGGACGGCATCGCGAATCTCGGCCGGCTTCGGCTCCGCCACGGCCTCCGCCCGCTTCGTCAGGCTCGCAACGTCCTTCCGTGGAGCCTCGGCGGCTTTGACCCGCTCGAGCAGGGTCTCGATCGGAATCTGCACAAGCTCGATCGAGAGGCGTCCCTTGAGGAACGCGCGATCGACGTCGCTCGCAACGAGCCAGTCGGAGGGCTCGCCGATCAGGCCGATCCGCGAAAACCGGAGCGTGTCCCAGGCGTTGGCGAGCACGAGTTCTTGCTTCAGTCCGGCCACGATCTCCGGCGGGGCTCCGAACAGGATTCGGCCCTCGCCGCCGTCTTGGCGGATGCGTGCCAAGACCTCGAGCGACGCGGGAAGCGAGTTGTCTCCGGGGTGGGCGATGAGGAGCGTGGGGGATGGCAACTGGGCGACGGTCTTCAGCACGTCGCGTTCCACGCCCCCGGTGAGCACGAGGATCGCCGTCAGCTTGTCGGCGGTCGGGTGGGCGATCTCCTCAATGCGGAGCCCGTCGCTCGCGCGGAGCTCCGCCAGGATGCGGTCCCGCAGCGAGTCGACGTGGCTCTTGTCGTGGAGGCCACTCGCCCGCACGATGACCCCGATCTTGTCCATGGAGTCATCGTAGCCTCCGCGTCCGCACCTCCTCGATCCATTCGCAGACCCGCGCCCCAGACACGGATCACCCGGACGCCGGACCAAGCGACGGGGCGATCCGGGCCGCTCTCCCCTCCGGGACGGACGCCGGGCGTCGCCCGGCGCGCGGACGCTGCGACGCTTGAAGGAGCGGAGCCGGCCTGGATACTCTTCACCCGACCGAAGCCGTGAGGATTGACAAAGGGAGGCCGCGTGACCTTTCTCCAGACGACGTTCTACAACAACCCCGTGGGGCGATGGCTCGCCGCCGTCGGCGTCGTCCTGTTCACTTGGGTCTCGCTGCAGGTCGTGACCCGCATCGCCATCCGGCACCTCCGCAGCATCGCCGAGCGGACGAGCGGACAACTCGACGACCTCCTCGTCGAGCTGCTCCACAAGACCCGCTTCCTCCTCGTCTTCGTCATCTCCGCGTACGCCGGATCCCAGCTGCTGAGCCTGCCGGTCACGGCGACGAAGATCCTCCACGTCGGCTTCGTGATGGCGATGCTCACCCAAGCCGGGTACTGGGGAAACGGGCTCGTCGCTTTCTGGCTGGCGCGCATCGTGCGACGACGCTTCGGCGGTGATGCCTCGGCGGCGACGTCGCTCGCCGCCCTCGGCTTCATCGCGAAGCTCGTGATCTGGGCCATCGTGCTTCTCATCGCCCTCGACAACGTAGGCGTCGACATCACGACGCTCGTCGCCGGGCTTGGGATCACCGGACTCGCCGTCGCGCTCGGCGTTCAAAGCATCTTCAAAGACGCGTTTGCGTCGCTGTCGATCCTCGTCGACAAACCCTTCGTCATCGGCGACTTCATCGCCGTGGGCGAGCTCTCCGGAACCGTCGAACGCGTCGGATTGAAGACGACCAGGGTCCGAAGCCTCTCCGGAGAACAGATCGTGTTCTCCAACGGCGACCTGCTCGACAGCCGCGTGCGCAACTACAAAGCGATGACCGAGCGCCGCATCGCATTCTCGTTCGGGCTCGAGTACGGCACGCCGACGGCGGAGGTCGAAGGGGTTCCCGCGCTTGTCCGAACCGAGATCGAGAGGATCCCCGGCGTTCGCTTCGACCGCTGCCACCTCAAGTCGTTCGCCGACTCGGCCCTCTCGTTCGAGGTCGTCTACTTCGTGCTGACGGGCAACTACCTCGAGTACATGGACGCCCAGCACCTGATCAATCTCGGCATCCTTCGCGCGCTCGAGGAGCGAGGGCTTCGCCTTGCCTACCCGACGCGGACCCTGTACGTCCGCTCCGGAGCGTCCCTAGAGGACGACAAGACCCACCAGTAGAGTCACGGCCGCGCCGACCAGGACGGGCGGAGCCAAGCGCCGCACGAGCGCCCCGATCGACGTGTCGAAGTACGTGACCGACACGGAGACGCACGGGTGGACCGGCGTGATCACGTAGCCGAGGAACGCCGCGTAGTACGCCACCGCGAACCCCGGCAGCGTCATCGGCCCAACCGTCGACGCGTAGATCGGGAGGATCACCGCCAACGGGGCCTCGATCCGCCCGGTGACGAGGCCGAGCGCGAAGGCCACGCCGACGCACAAGACGAGCGGAGAGAGACTCATCTCCGCCAGCCGCTCGGGGGCTCCCGACGAAGCGAACACGTTCAGGAAGGCGAACATCGCGATGACGATCGCCGCGTACGTCCACGGACGCGCGCGAACAGCGACCCGCAGGAGCTTCTTCGGACCGACTCGGCCGACGGCTGCGGAGAGCGCAAGGCTCAGCAGGATGCCGGCCGCGGTTCCAACCTCGCGGATT
>JAQTNX010000191.1 GCA_028713635.1 Candidatus Bipolaricaulis sp. | reverse complement strand
GTGAGTCGCTTCCATTGGGATCAGCGGCCCCGCCTGTGCAAGCTCTTCGAGGACCTCTCATCGTTCGATAACTCCCTGATTCTGTGCGATTTCGTCGTTAACCGCGCTGGGAAGGACTACAACTACCCGCGGATCCGCGAGGCGCTCTTCGCGGTTACGGGGCGGAGCCTCGCTCCGGAGGAGATGGTTCTCGTAGGGGAGCGCAACTACATGCTTCTCCGACTCTACTCGGCGCTCTGCGGGTATCGGCGCAAGGACGATGTCCTGCCGAAGCGGTTCGAGGAGCCTCTGGGGCGCGGGGCGAGCGCTGGGGAATCCCTGGCGCGGGACGTCATGGACGAGCAGGTGTCGAAGTACTACGAGGAACGTGGATGGGACGAGTGGGGACCGACTCGAGAGAGGCTGGTCGCGGTAGGACTCGGCGACCTCGCGCTCCGCGTCCCGCCGAACGCTGAACGCGAAGTGGGCCGTCCGTAGAGGGACACGCCCGACGCAAAAGGAGACTGTCGTGAGCCTAGTGGGGGCGGATCTGAAGGGCAAAGTCGCCGTCATCACCGGTGGAAGCAGCGGAATCGGCCTTGGCTTGTCGCTAGCCTTTGCGGAGCTTGGATGCCATGTTGTGCCGACGAGCGAGCCCGGGACGGAGGCGCGGGTCCAGGAGACTGTTAGGAAGTTGTCGAGCTTGGGAGTCCGATCGCTTGCGCTGACGACGGATGTGACCTGCGCAGACCAAGTGGACCGGCTGATGGAGCGCACTGTCAAGGAGTTGGGTCGGCTTGACGTCGTCGTGAACTGCGCCGGAATCACCATCCGGACGCCCAGCGTCGACATGTCTGAGAAGGATTGGCGGGCAGTAATCGATATCAACCTCACCGGGACGTTCCTTGTTTGCCAGCGCGCGGGGCGGGTCATGCTCAAGCAGAGGAGTGGCAGCCTGATCAACATCGCGTCGTTGTGCAGCTACGTGGCCTATCCGGAAGTAGTGGGCTACTGCGCCAGCAAGGGGGGCGTCATCATGGTGACGCGTGCGCTTGCCGCGGAGTGGGCAGCCAGCGGTGTTCGCGTCAACGCGATCGCGCCAGGCGACATACTGACACCCCTGACGAGATCGATGGTGGATCGGGATCCGGATCGGCGGAAGCGGATGGAGAGTCGCATCCCCATGGGACGCCTCGGCGAGGTCGAAGAGGTGGCGGGAGCGGCGATCTACCTGGCGTCGGACGCGTCTCAGTACGTAACTGGACACACGATCGTTGTGGATGGCGGGCATCTTGCCCAAGGCATTTGAACGAAGGTCGAACTGCGACCGGGGTGTGGTCTGACGAAGGCCCGGCGGGGCGCGGTGCTGGGTCCGCGGCCCGTCGGGACCACGGAGGCGAAGACGGTCGCCATGCGCTTGCACAGGAGAATGCCGTGATCGACGCAACGAAAGGAAGACTATGAGGGGCTCTGCCGCAAGGACCCTGGAGCGTCTGAAGCAGGAGAGGATCATCGCCGTCGTTCGAACCGCGAACGCAGAGTGCATTCCGGAGGTCGTCGCGGCGCTCACCGCGGGCGGCATCCGTTGCCTAGAGGTCACCATGACGGTTCCCAATGCAGTGGACGCCATCGCGGAGGCGTGCAAGGGGGGTGGCGATCTGGTCATCGGGGCCGGGACCGTGCTCTGCCAGGACGCAGCCGAAGAGTGCATCGCCGCCGGGGCGCAGTTCCTTGTGTCTCCGATCTGCGCGCCGGCCGTCATGCAACTGGCTCACCGACGGGGCACCGTCATCATTCCCGGGGCGCTTACACCCAACGAGATATGGTATGCGTGGAATTGTGGCGCAGACATGGTCAAGGTGTTCCCCGCATCGCGGATGGGGCCCGCCTACATCGCCGACGTCCTGGCGCCTCTCCGCGACGTCCTCCTCTTGCCTACGGGGGGAATCACAGACGAGAACGCCGCAGAGTACCTTGCCGCGGGGGCGGCAGCGGTTTGCGCCGGATCGTGGCTCATCGACAGCGAAGCGATCCGCCGGGGATCGTTCGACGTCCTGGAGGACAAGGCTCGACGGATCGTGCGTGCCGTTTCGGGCATCTGAAGAGCCAAGGAGGAAGGGTGACTCAGAACACATCGAAGCTGGTGACATTTGGGGAAGCGATGGTCCGCTTGTCACCTCCGGAGTTCCGACGACTTGAGCAGGCTCATACGCTGGACTTCCAAGCCGGCGGCGCCGAGCTGAATGCCGCTATTGCGGCTCACCGCCTTGGCTTGCCAGCACGCTTTGTCACACGGTTGACTCAAAACCCCCTCGGCCACATGATCGAGAACAAGGCGCGCGAGCACGGCGTCGACACCTCGTGCATCGCGTGGACGGACGCCGATCGGGTTGGCGTCTACTTCGTCGAGTTCGGCGCGGCTCCTCGGCCCAACACTGTTCTGTACGACCGCCGGGACTCGGCTATGGCCCACGTACGCTTGGGGGAGATCGATTGGGAGTGCGCCCTCCGAGGAGCCGACTACTTCCACACCTCCGGGATCACCCCCGCCCTTTCGCCGTCTGCGGCCGCGGAGACGATCGAGGCGATCCGGACGGCACGGCGGCTGGGAGCCCAGGTATCCGTCGACCTCAACTACCGGGCTCGCCTTTGGACGCAGGCGGAAGCGCGTCGTGTGATGTCGCAAATCGCGTCGGAGACGGACATTCTGATCACGACCGAAGAGGACACGGAACGTGTGTTCGGGATCGCGGCCCCATCGTACGAAGAAGTCGCAAGGCTCCTAGCGCGGGAGTTCGCCCTGGATGCGGTTGTGATCACGCTGCGCGAGACGCCTTCGGTTTGGCGGAACGCCTGGTCAGCGATGGCGTACGACGCACGCGCCGACGTCGTCATCCACGCGCCGACGTTCGACATCGAAGTAGTGGACCGCGTTGGGTCCGGAGATGCATTTGCCGGAGGCTTCCTTGCCGGGTACGCGAAGGACGGAATCGAGCTCGGGGTGCGATGGGGCGTCGGAGTGTCCGCCCTCAAGCAGACCTATCCGTGGGACTTCTCTTGCGCGACTCCGGAGGAC
>JAQTNX010000190.1 GCA_028713635.1 Candidatus Bipolaricaulis sp. | reverse complement strand
ACGCAGAAGCAGTTCATCCAAGGGGTCGCTCGGACGGGGATCAAGTGATGATCCATAGCGGTAGGAGGCGGTCGGCCTTCGGAGAGACGACGCGTCGCATCGGAAGGCCGATCCGGCGGAAACACAATGCACCAAGGAGGGAACATGCTGCGTAGGATGATGTGGGTTGGGCTGGCTGCGCTGGTCGTCTTCGGGATGGCGACGATCGCGCAGGAGCCCGTGACGATTGAGTTCTGGCACGCGATGAGTTCGGGGCATCAACCGAACCTGCAGAAGCTCGTGGACGACTTCGTGGCGGAGTACCCGTACATCACGGTGACGCTCGTGTACCAGGGCGGCTACGGCACGCTCCAGGGCAAGGTCGACGCCGCCGTCGTGGCGGGCAACCTGCCGGCGATCGCGCAGGTGTACGAGAACTGGGTGACGCCGATTGAGTCCATCCTCTACCCGATCGGCAACTTCATGACCGACGAGGAGAAGGCGGACATCCTCGACGGACTCGTCGCGAGCAACACGTACAACGGCGTCCTGACGACGGTTCCGTTCAACAAGTCGATCATGGTCCTCTACTACAACAAGAGCCTTGTGACCACGCCGCCGACCACGTGGGCGGAGTTCTACGAGATGGCGAAGGCGCTCACCGTGGATCTCGACGGCGACGGCAAGATCGACCGCTACGGCACGGCGTTCCGCCCGGCGGCGAACCCCGAGCAGTTCCTGATCTTCCTCGAGCAGGCGGGCGGTTCGATCCTGAACGGCGACTGGACCGAGGTCACGCTGAACAACGACGCCGGCCAGGCCGCCGCGCAGTTCGTCGGCAGCCTCATTCCGTACTCCTACGTCACCAGCGAGTACATGAGCGACCACATCAAGGACGCGGCGATGTTCGTCGATACGTCGGCCGGCATCGGCTACAACGTAAAGGCCGCGACGAACGCCGGATTCGAGCTGGGCGTCGCGACGCTCCCCGCCGGCCCGGCGAACTACAACTCGATGATCCAGGGCACGAACCTCGCTGTGTTCGACACGCCGAACCTCACGCAGGCGCAGAAGGACGCGGCCGTCCTCTTGGCCCGCTTCCTCCTCCGCGCCGAGAACACCGTGTTCTGGGCTGAGAAGAGCGGGTATCAGCCGGTCACGAAGTCGGCGTACAACACCGAAGAGTGGCTAGACTACGTCAGCTCGCACGACTACCAGATTCCGATGTCGGAGCAGATGCTGAACGCGTTCGCGCAGATCCTCCACCCGAATTACGGCGACATGCGCAACGTCCTGTCGACCGGGTTCGAGGAGATCATGCGGTCGGTCGTCTCGCCGCTCGAGGGACTTGAGAGCATGGCGGCGGAGATCGAGGCGCTCTTGGAGTAGGAGGTACCGTTGCGGAAGGGGCTCGTCAGAGCCCCTTCCGCCTCACCTTCTTCTGGGAGGAAGACGACGAGGTCGAGCGGGATGAAGAAGAGACTCGAAGCGAGGAAGAAGGGCGGTCTCCGTCCGGTGGAGAGGGCGATCCGTCCCCTCCGGCTTCCGCGGGACCGGGAGTTCTGGCGCGAGTCGATGGCCGCCTACTGGTATCTCCTTCCCGCGTTCCTCATCCTCGGCGCGTTCGTCTTCTACCCGTTCTTCTCCGCGTTCCGACTGAGCCTGTTCAAGTGGAGCTCGCTCAAGCCACCGGGAACGTTCATCGGGCTCGACAACTACCGCTACCTCTTCGGCGACAAGTACTTCTGGAAGGCGATGGGACACACGTTCTACTATGTCGGGATCACCGTGCCGGTGACCCTGATCCTCGCGATCCTTGTCGCGACGCTCCTCAACAAGGGGCTCCGACTTCTCTCGTTCGCGAGGACGTCGTTCTTCCTCTCCTACATCAGTCCGATCGTCGCCATGGTCATGGTGTGGCGTTGGATGTACAACACCGACTACGGGTTGATCAACTACTTCCTGTCGTTGTTCCACGTCGACGCCGTCGCGTGGCTCAACGACCCCCGCTGGTCGCTTCCGGCCGTGATCATCCTCAGTATCTGGCACTACGTCGGGTACCAGGCCATCATCCTGTTGGCCGGGATGCAGGGCATCGAGCAGCAGTACTACGACGCGGCCAAGGTCGACGGGGCGTCGGGATTCCAGACGTGGCGTCGGGTGACGGTTCCGCTCCTCTCTCCGCAAATCTTCTTCGTCTTCGTGATCTCGCTGATCGGATCGTTCAAGGTGTTCACCGAGGTCAACGTGCTGTTCAACGGACCGGGCCCGCTGCGCAGCGCGGAGACGCTCGTCTACTACATCATCCGCTCTGCAGGCCGCATCGATAACGCGACGAACCACACGGGGCGCGCCGCGGCGGCCTCGGTCCTCCTGTTCGGCATCATCTTCGTCTTCACGATGATCCAGCTGACGCTGACCCAGAAGCGCGTCCACTACGACTGATGTCGCACCGCCGCGCTCTCCTCTTCGCTCTCCTTGTTCTCGCGTCCGCCGTCGCTCCCTGCCTCGCACAGGTCTCCGATCCGGCGCAGGTCCCGCTCGAGGGCCGGGTCTTCAAGATCCTCGACGGCGACACCGTGGTTCTCAGAGGCGGCGAGACGGTGCGCTACCTGAACATCGACACCCCGGAGACCGGCGACCCGTATGCGTACGACGCGGCGGCCCTCAACCGCAAGCTCGTCCGGTTCAAGGACGTGCGACTCGAGATCGACGTCAGGGAACGCGACACGTACAACCGCCTTCTCGCCTACGTCTACGTCCAGACGGACGACGGCTGGGTGATGGTCAACCTTGAGCTGGTCCGTGCGGGACTGGCGCGCCTACTCTTCATCCCACCGAACGGCAGGTACCGCGGCGCCTTCGAGGCGGCGCTCCTCGAGGCCATGGTTCACCGCCGCGGAATCTGGGGCGCGGTCGAAGGCGCCCTCTCCGTCGCCGACGTCGAAGCGAAGCTCGTCGAGTACACGAACGAGGTGGTCACCGTGCGGATCGAGATCGCCTCTGTGTCGACCGATGAGGACGGAGTGACCCGCGTCGGCGCTGCCGGGAGCCGGTACGGATTCCACGTCGTCTTCTTCCCGCTCGCCGCGCTCCCTGCTCTTGTTCCGGGCGGCGAGGTCACCGTGACCG
>JAQTNX010000189.1 GCA_028713635.1 Candidatus Bipolaricaulis sp. | reverse complement strand
GGTAAAGGCATCATCGTCAAGCGCACCTTCAGTGAAATCCTCGTAATTATCTGGATTAGCCCTGCCGAACCATAAAGTCTGAGGGAAAGATTTCGACCCGCCGAAAACGAGTCGTTCCTGATGAGTCTCGACCGTCTTAGGCCAACCCCTATAATTACTCCAATACCCTTCACTCCACGTCATAGTAGGGTCTGAATGTACTAATGGCACTAATTCAGTTGCTACCACTGATGTCGGACTGACATAAGAATTTATTCTTATTATTCCGTGATTAGTCTGGTCAGTAATAGTCAGGGTATAATTACAAGTACCCGAAACGTAGTCGCTTATCTTGACCCTGTAGATTGCGCCAGTTTTTTCTGTTTCAGCAGGGTTATCAAAGTCAGCACTGTTTAACGGTGTTAAAGCAGATTGCCAAGTTGCACCCCAGTTAGTGCTTCTCTGGAGGGTTACAGTAAAATCAGGCGATGAATTATTCGTTACGAAACTATACCCCCCTGAGAACCAAGGCGTAGTATTGGAAACGTAAGTTCCGTCAGCGTTAATTGCTGCGGCAGCGGCAGTTCCTTTGAGTATTGACGTTCCTCGTTCCTGATTAATCCGCCAGATAGAGCCAATATGGCCTTCGTTAAAAATATTAGACGATGCGGTATAAACGCCCGGTTGTTCCTCGAACATTTCTATTTCCATTACTCCGGTAAGAGCATCGCCCCAGTTATCGTATATCCAGACGCGCCAACGCCGATAAGCCGTATCATTATTGAGGTACAGGTCTATGTACTCGGCGTATGTCGTTATGTAGTCAACCCAAGCCTCGTCACCATTATAACTTTCACACCTTCCAAGCCATCTGTTTATAGGAACTTTTACATAAGTCATGCCATCCGCAGATGCCTCGATTTTAATGTACTTCATACACATATCGAGGTTTGACGTATTTACGCAAGGATAAATCTTAATGCGTTTAATTGTTTTTGGAGCACTAAAATTTTGGCCTATCCACTGGTTTTCTTTGTCAGTAGCGCGCCAAGCATTACCAACTAAATAAAGATTATCAAACGCCTCGTCCATTGTATAACTTGCGGTTTCCGTACTTGCTATGGCATAGACACCACTTGTAATATCACTCGCAGCTTCTGGCGGGTCTATGGTTATTGAAGTATCTTTATTCTCGGCCATAAACGGGCCGGTCGAGTAATCGAAATCACTTAATGTCCAATCTATATGCCCTGCCCTTGCAAGCCTCTGGGGAATATGGTTTCCGTCAACGATATACATTTCGTTATCTACTTGGGTATATTTTAAATTCCATATTTCATTTGCGTCATAAGGAGTGTCAATTTCATAGGGCACTTGCGTATAAAGACTCGCTATTTCGACAGCACTTAACGCATCGTTATATATTGCGATGTTGTCCATTTTGTCCTGCCAATAATGTTCACCCAGCCCTGATGTGCTTTTTTGGCCGCCCAATCGCACTCCGGTTGTAGTGTTCTGCATAGACGTATATGCCGCATTGTTATACGCAGTCGAAGCGACCTCATTGCCGTCAACAAAGAAAGTAATATTGTCTGCTGCCGTTGCCCCGCCCGTACCATCATAAGTTACGGCTATAAAATGCCAGCCAATATCAACGGCTTCATCGGTTTTGGCGTAAGTCGTATCGCCGATAGTAAGAGACTCCGTTCCTTCTCCGCCATTATATAAAGCAAGCACCTCTCCCGCTGAAAGCTCTTTATTAAATATCATTACGTTATCAATTCTTTTATTCCAAAGACCTGTTATTACCCCAGATGTATCTTCGTGCGCTCCTATCAAAACAGGCGCGGCTGTATTTTCCATTGCGACATAAGTGCCGCTCGACTCTCTGGCATTAGTTTCATTAACGCCGTCAATGTATATTTCCATTCCATTCTGCGCGTTAGTGCCGCCAGTACCATCATAGGTAGCGACAATAAAATGCCAACCCCAACTTGGCGGCCAACTAAAATAAGTACTATTTGTTCGTACTCGCCGATAACCACCTGTACTATTGTCGGAAATGGTGAAATAAATATCACTTAGAGAAGCGTATAAGATATATTCCCTTTTCAATGCACCTGATGTATCGTCGCGCTTGGAAATAATAGTATCCGCAGGATATTGGGGTACATAAACCCAAGCTGCTAAACTGAAAGCCGAATCTACTGTACTATTTCCAAAAGTATGACTTGCGTTATCAGCGACATTAACGTAATACTGATTATCCAAATCAAAACTCGTTCCGGTATAGACTGTCGCCCCCGCCGCCATAAGATTAGAAGTATCAGTAGTAGCAACGCCGTTCTGTGTTCCCTGTGAATCTGTTACGGTCGTTCCGCTCGTCTCGTTGAGTTTCCATTGCGATACGCAATCTCCGCTTAAATCAGCTACGGCCTCAGAAAGAGTTAAAGTTAATTTTCTATCCTCGTCCATCCATAGTTTATACTCTTGGTCTGTGCTTTCGTACCACTTTGATACTAAAACTTGGGGTTCTTCCGAATCGGTAACGAAAAACCAGCCAGTAATACTAAAAGGCGTATCATTAGAACCGTCTGTGAAACTGTACGCAGCATTATCAGCAACCAAAACAAGATAACTGCCCTTCATATCAAAACAGCCGTCAACGCCATCATCATCGTGGATTAATCTCGTTTCCATTAATCTCGTTTCCGTTGTATATGAAAGAAAGCCATTGACAAGTTCTTCATTGTCTAAAACGGTGCTGCTCGCCTCGTTGTCGTTCAAAAACCACTGACTTACTACATCACTGAGTATAAGAGTTTCGGTGCCTTCTCCACTAAGTATCTGACCACCATCTCTTAAAAATCTGAAATATTCACTTCCACCCTCAATGACATAAGTGTCCTCAGTGGAATATTCAAACGGAATCAGTCTGGTCGGATAATTAGAATCTTTAACCTCACAGATGTATTTAGTCCCAGGCCTTCTGGTTACAGGCCCTTGCGCGGTAACGAACATATTCTCAAGTCTGCGGCAGGAACTTTTGTACTTATCAAAGTCGGTACGGGCCTCAATTAAGGGTGAGACTTGGCCGTTATTGAACGATGTCAAAGTAGGTGTGTACCGCATTTCATCGGCGGCGATAAACAAAACACCTAATAATATGAACGTCCATAGTATCTTACGCATTAGA
>JAQTNX010000188.1 GCA_028713635.1 Candidatus Bipolaricaulis sp. | reverse complement strand
CGCGAGGTCGACGATCGCAACCGCAGCCCATTCCCGTTCGACCCTGCCGACCTCGACTTCGTCCTCCTCTCGCACGCCCACCTCGATCATGCCGGTCTGCTCCCCCGTCTCGTGCACGACGGGTTCGCCGGCCGCATCGTGTGCACGCCTCCCACGGCCGACATCGCCAAGCTCATGCTTGCCGACTCGGCCCACCTTCAGGTTGAGGAAGCCGCCTACCGCGCCCGCAAGGCGAAGCGCCGCGGCGAAGCCGGAACCCCACCCCTGTACGACATGGACAACGTCCTCCGCTGCGTCGACCGGTTCCGCCCGGTCGACGGATACGACGTTCCCGCAGACCTCGGGAAGGGGCTCTCGTGCGTCTTCCACGACGCCGGCCACATCCTCGGCTCAGCGTGCATCGAACTTCGCACGTCGAACGGACGGCTCTTGTTCAGCGGCGATCTAGGCAACCGCCACCAGCCGATCGTTCGGGATCCCAGCACGCCGCCGCATGTTGACGTAGTCCTCGTCGAATCGACGTACGGCGATCGCGTCCACCGATCGATCGAGGACTCCGTGGCGGAGCTTCGAAGCGCGATCCACGAGGTCATCCCGGGCGGCGGGAACGTCCTCGTCCCGTCGTTCGCTCTGGAGCGGGCACAGGAAGTCCTGTACGAGCTCTTCGTCCTATGGACTCGCGGCGATCTACCGCGATGCCGGATCTACCTCGACAGCCCCCTCGCAACGTCGACGACCCGCGTGTTCGAGCGATTCCCCGAATACTTCGACGACGAAGGGCAGAAAGTATTCTCCAAGCGGCCGAACCCGTTCGAGTTCCCGCTCCTTCACTACGCCCAGACGATCGACGAGTCGCGGCAGATCAACGCCCAACCGGGCGGCAACGTGATCGTCGCCGGAAGCGGAATGTGCACCGGCGGGCGGATCCTGCATCACTTGCGCCACAACCTCTGGAATGCCGCCGCCGGGGTCGTGTTCGTCGGATACCAGGCGGTGGGAACCCTCGGTCGACGGATCGTCGAGGGCACGAAGAACGTGAACCTGTTCGGGGAGGAAGTCGCCGTCCGCGCTAAGGTTTGGACGGTCAACGGCTTCTCGTCGCACGCCGATCAGCCGATCTTGATGGACTGGATCGGCAAGGCCATGCCTCGCGACGTGTTCCTCGTCCACGGGGAGTCGAAGGCCCAAGCGACGCTTCAAAGCAAGATCCAGTCGGAGCTTGGGATTGTCCCACGCATCCCCGCGTGGAGGGAGACGGTGACGGTCTGACCGGTCGCACCGGCGTCTCGGAGATTGGAGACGCTTCCGAGACGCTGGCACCCCAGAATCGACCCGGTGGAGTGATGCTGCGGCCGAGACTTCGCCTCTGACCGTCCCGATGAGGTTGTTGGCTCGAGCCGCAGCGTTCTCCACTCTATCACTTCTCGCTAGGTCTCGGAAGCCTGCGGAGTCCGATTCGAAGGGGTATGATCCGCCGCCTTCCGCAGGTCGCCCGCTTCCTACGGTTCGCTACAAGGAGCAGCAAGCCATGAGTCTGTTCAAGGCTCCGAGTCGAGATGAGATCCTGACCGCGCAACCGATCCGCATGATGGTGCGGATCGGCGCTCCCGCCGTCGTTTCGTCGGTTCTCTTCTCGCTCTACAACCTCACGGATGCGTACTGGATCGGCCACCTCCAGGGCGCGAACGCTATCAGCGCCATGGCCGGCATCCAGAGCTCCTGGCCGTTCGTCTGGTTCACGATCTCCTTGATTGCCGGGTTCGCAGGTGCCGCCGTCAGCGCTCTCGTCGCACAGAACCTCGGAGCGAACCGCTCCGAAGAAGCCAACCACGCCCTCAACCAGCTGTTCCTGGTTGGCCTGCTGGCCGGCTTCATCGTTGCCGTCGTCGGATCGGTCGCCGTCCAGTTCATCCTGCCGTCGTTCTTCACCGACCCGGCCGTGGCCCACGACATGACGACGTACTTGCGCATCATCTTCCTGGGAGTCCATACGATGCTGCTTCCCGGTCTCGCCTCGTCGGCGTTCTCGGCGTCCGGGAACACCCTCTTGCCAGTGCTCGTCAATCTCGTTGGGGTCGGCCTCAACATCCCTCTCGATCGGATCCTGGTCCTCGGCTGGACAGGATCTCTGGGCCCCCTGGGCCATATCGCGATCCCCCAACTCGGAATCGCCGGCGCTGCGTACGCGACGCTCATCGCCCAGGGTGTGTCGACCCTCATCTTTCTCACGCTCCTCGCCCGAGGGCGGAGGGGCTTGCGGCTCGAGCGGCGGCTCATGCGCCCAGACAGGAGCCTGCTGCTAAAGGCCTTTCGCATTGGCTTTCCCGCAGGTCTCGGCCAGTCAACGGTCGCCTTCGGGTTTGCGATCTTGGTGGTCGTCATCAGTCGGCTCCCGAACAGCGCCGTGGCACTGGCCGGGTATGGAGTGGCGGATCGGATCTTCGGCCTTCTGTTCATTGCCACCGACGGGCTCGGCGTCGGGTTGACGACGATGGTCGGCCAGGCCATCGGAGCCGGGCTCCTCGACCGGACCCGTGTCCTCGTCAGCAAGGGCATCCGTGCGTTGCTTGTCGTCGTGCTCGTGGAGGCCGTCGTCCTCTACATCGCACGCCGTCCGCTCGTCGCCGTGTTCCTGGCGGGTGACACGGACGCGGTTCGCGCTGCAGTCCGCGAGGGAACGAACTTCATCGCCCTGTTCGCAGCGAGCATGCCGTTCCTGTGCGCATTCTTCGCGGCGGAGGCCGTCTACCGCGGCGCGGGGCACAACTTCCCCGCGATGATGCTCGGGATCATCCGCCTTTGGGTTCTCCGCATTCCACTCTCCCTGCTGTTTGCCTTTGTCGTTGGATTGGGCTCGACCGGAGTGTGGCTCGGAATGTCCGTTTCCAACGTTCTATCCGGCATCGCAGCGATGCTCTGGCTCCGAACGGGCAGCTGGCAGCGCTCGGTGATCGAACCCCCGAAGGAAGAGTCTCCCGCATCGTAGGAACGCCTGCGTCAGCCTGGGAAAGCCTTCGACATGCGGGGCACGACCGCACGAGCACCGCTCTGACCTTGCACGATCTCGAAGTCTATCCCGTAGGCTGCCCGTAGTGACCCTTCGGTGATCGCCTCGCTGGGGCGACCGTAGCTGTGCGTCGCTCCGTCGACGAGAAGAAGGACAAAGTCGGCGTAGAGA
>JAQTNX010000187.1 GCA_028713635.1 Candidatus Bipolaricaulis sp. | reverse complement strand
CCCCTTCGAAGTCCTCAGCACGTCGCTCAGGTTGTCCACTCCGAGGGCGAGCTTCAGTGCCGCTTCCTGGTTCTGAGTCAGCGCGTCCCCGTTCTGGGAGAGCTCGTAGCGCATCGCGTTGATGGCGTTCATGCCGCTCAGGATGATCGGCTCGCCGTTCTTCATCACCGTGAAGCTCGCGTTCTGCGCCGCGTTGTACGCCGCGATCCCGCGCACGCCGAACGCAATCGTCACCATCCTCATCCGCTCTTTGTCGTTGAGGTTGGCCGTCTTCTCGGTCAGGTCGATCATGATGGACAGCGCGTCGCGCATCTTCCCCGTCTGCTTGTCGAAGATCTCGACGCCGCGCTCCTGGATCGCCTGCTGCGATCCTTCGTCTGAGGCCATCCTACGCCACGCCTCGCGCAGCGCTGTCGACGCGACCTCGGCATCGATGTTCAAGTTCCGGATGAGACCAATCGAGATGAGCGCGTCCTCCCAGCTCTGGCCGTACATCTTCGCTGCCGATGCGGTGCGGCCGAGCACGAGCTCGAAGTCCTTCGTGGAGAAGTTGGTGAGCTGCTCGATCTTGAGCAGCTGGTCGGTGACACGCGCGGACTCCTTCAACTCGAAGTTCATCGCCTTCACCGAGCCGACGACCGCCTGCGCGGCCCCCGCGATCCCCAGGTTGCCCATCGAGCCCGTCGCCAGTTGCAGTGACGGGATGATGGCTTCCATCTGCTCCTGTGCCCTGAGACCCATGGAGGAGAGAACCTCATACGCCTCGGCGACCTTCATCGGGGTGAACGCCGTCGACAGCGCCGCGTCGATAGCGATCTCCTTCATCTTCACCAGCTCATCGCCGGTCGCCCCGGCGATGTTCTGCACTCCGACCATCTGCTGTTCGAAGGCGCCCCCTGCGTCCGCGGCCGTCTTAATCAGTTCCAACATCTGGGTTCCGACGTTGAGGGCAGCGTAGCCCATCGCAGACGTTCCCAGCGAGCTGCTCATCGCGCCGCCGAGGTTGAGTTTCTTCACACCCTTTTGGAGCCAGCCGAACGCGGCGCCGACCTTCTTGACGACCGGCGTAGCGGCGTCGTAGGCGCGAAGGACGAAGCCTGCTCCCATGTTGTTGAGCATCAGGAGCCGCCCTTCTTCTTGAACGCCGCGTGGACCTCGCGCTCGCGCTGCTCAATCGACATCTCGAGCAGGTCGACCGCCTCGTGAACGGAGAGGTCTTCCGTGTCGGTGTACCCGAGCTGAAGTCCGGCGCCGAACAGCGGCAGCCACGAGATGTTGAACCTCAGCCTCGTCACGTCCTCCTCCGTCAGACCTCCGATGAGTCGTGCCCAGCCCGGAGTTTCCTCTTGCTCGCCTGTGCACGCCCAGGGGTAAGGATCCCATCGAAAGGGAGGTCAAGCCGGAACACGTTTCTGCACTGCGTACGCGTGCACTCCGCCTCGATCTCCGTGTCGACGCCGCAGTCGACCCGGAAGAACTCCTGTCGCAAATCCTCGGCGTCGTCACTCGTCAGGCCCTCGCCGCTGAACGGGCCCTTGCCCTCGCCGTCGAGCCAGTTCATCAGGTCAGCGGAATCGACCCCATCCACCTTCGAGATCCGTGCGCGGAACATGCACGCCATCTCACGCCCTGGGAACTTCTTGTCGAGCTTCTCCTGGAAGGCGAGATCCTTGACCATGCCCAGGTTGTAGTGGACGGTCTTCCCCGCGATCTCCACGGTGAGAGGACGGCCCTCGCGCAGCGCCTCCGCGGACGCCTCCGGAAGCTGCTTGACAACGAGGTCTTTGTCGAGGTCGACGACCCAGCCGAAGCGGTTGTTGCACCCGCGGTTCGGGCAGACGAGCTCGATTTCGTACTCCTTGCCCTCGCGGTACGAAAGCTTCCGAAGCCCGAGCAGCGCGCCGAAGAAGTCCCCGGAGAGCATGTTGTCCCACTTCGGCTTCGTGCCCGGCTTCGCCTCTGGATTCGGGCCGGGTTCGATGACGCTGAGCGTGCACTTGTCCACGACCTCGACGAGGATCCGCTCCTGCGAACCCTTCCTCGAGCGCGACGCCGCCGCAAGGTAGTTCTCCTCGCGCAGCGTGATCTGCCGCATCTCGATTTCCATGCCGGACGGGAGTTTTATCGCTTCGGTCTTCATGACCCCTCCTTTGCCTCTCTCTTTCAATCCCTCGCGGGACCGGCCGGCGGGGGCGCGGTATGCGCCCCTCGCCGGTCATAGCCTTTGCCCAAGCCGCCACACGGCGGCGATTCGATCAGGCCGGGACCTGCTCGAAGTAGTCGAACTTCACGATCACGGACTCGATCCGCACCTCGCTCGCGTCGTTGTCCCAGTCGCCCGCGCTCCATTTCCGGCAGTAGCACTTGAAGCACCGGAAGCGCCGAACGTCCTCACCGGAACGGTCGAGCTGCACGACGTCGAGCGTGCGGAACAGATCCGGCGGGACCATGCCGGTGCCGGCCGCCGCGTCGTACGAGTCGCGGAACCAGTTGTAGAGATCGTAGTCGTCGCACGCGCCCCGCTCGAGCGTCAGCTCCGAGAAGGTCACGAGGCCGGGTGCGTTGTGCGGGTGAAGCCGTCCGCCCTCGCGGTGTTCGACGTTCTCGATCTCGGCCGAGAGCTCGCTGCAACGGGTAAAGGCCGCCCGTGCGACGCCGTCGATCTCCACGATGAAGGAGAACTTCTTGTCCCAGTTCGTCGGGGTTCCCATCGTTCATCCTCCTTCTTACGCCGCGAGGCTTTCCTCGAGCGCCCTGGTGTCCTGCGTGATGAGCAAGACGATCCAGTCCGTCGGCTTGTTGGTCGCCAGGCCGATCCTGATGGTCATGATGCCGGCGAACTCGTTCATCACCGGGTTGAGCGCGTCGCTCGCATCGACGAAGAAAGCGTCCGCCGGGTTCGTGCTCCTGAAGGCGCCCTTGTTCATCTCGCCGACGAGGAACATCGTGATGCCGCGGTCGGCCTTCTGCCGGTTCGCGTGGTTGTTGAAGCGGTGCCGGAAGACCTGGAGGCCCTCGACGAGCGACTGGCCGATGAAGATGACGCCGCGGCGCTCCCCGATGGACGGGAAGTTCCCGGTGCTCTTCAGGGTCTTCGAGCCGTCGATGTACCACAGGCCGCCGGACGTCCGGTTGAACGGGTTGATGCGGTACGGGTAGACGTAGTTGCGGGTCTTCATGTCGATGACCTGGTGCTCGGAGAGCCCCTGCGGGTCG
>JAQTNX010000186.1 GCA_028713635.1 Candidatus Bipolaricaulis sp. | reverse complement strand
GCAACCATGCCGGCTCTGTCCGGGGCGCAGCCGCAGGCGGCCCAGGCCCAGGCCCAAACGCCCGCGGCCCCCAGTCCCAGCATCCAGCAGACCCCGAGCGGCGTCGCCGCGGTGTCGCCGGCCAGCCCCACACGCCACGTCGTCGCCACGTATTTCCACAACACCGTGCGCTGCGTGACCTGCCGCACGATCGAGCAGCGGGCGCGGGAGACGATCGAGTCCGCGTTCGCCGCCGAGCTCGCGTCGGGACGGCTCGTCTGGCAGGTCCTCAACATGGAGAAGAAGGAGTACGAGCACTACGCCACCGACTACAACCTCACGTCGCCGTCGCTCGTGCTCGCGCTCGTGGAGGGCGACCGAGTCGTTCGCTTCGCCGTGCTGAAGGACACGTGGACCCTCGTCCGCAAAAAGGCGGAGTTCGAAGCGTACGTCGTGGCGGAGACGCTGGCGTTCCTGGAGGAGCTGTAGTGCCGGAGTGGGCCCTCGCCGCGGCGTCGTCGCTCTGGTTCGGGATCCTGACGTCGATCAGCCCGTGCCCGTTGGCCACCAACATCACGGCGATGTCGTTCGTCGGGCGACGCGTCGGAAGCCCCGGCCGCGTCCTCTTGGCCGGCGTGCTGTACACGCTCGGGCGCTCGCTCACCTACATGGTCGTGGGCGCGCTCCTCGTGTGGAGCCTCCTGTCGGCTCCGCGTGTTTCCCTCGTCCTGCAGCGGACGATGAACAAGGCCCTCGGGCCGATCCTCATCGTCGTCGGCGTCCTCCTTCTCGAAGTCATCCCTCTCAGGATCCCGTCGTCGGGCTTCGCGCAGCGCGCCGGAGGACGCATCGCCAAGCTGGGACCGCTCGGAGCTCTCCTCCTCGGAGCGCTGTTCGCCCTCACGTTCTGTCCTGTGTCCGCCGCCCTCTTTTTCGGGAGCCTCCTCCCGCTGGCCGTCGAGCAGAACTCGCCGCTCTTGCTTCCGGCCCTGTACGGCGTCGGCACAGGCATTCCCGTGCTCGGATTCGCAGTCGCGATCGCTCTCGGGGCCAAGTCCCTCGGAAAGGCCTTCGGGAGACTGACCCGCGTCGAGCGATGGGTCCGGCGGCTCACGGGCGCAGTCTTCATTGGCGTGGGCATCTACCTCACCCTCGTGAACCTCGTGCAGGTGGGGGGCTAGAAGGCCGGCGAGAACGCCGGACAGGGCGCCTTGCTGCCGCCCGGCGGCCGGCGGCCAGCAACGGGCGTCGGAATGCCTTTGCCGCCGCGAGGCGCGAAGGAGCGTGCAGCTGCATTCGCTCTTGCGTCCGATCGTCTCTTGAGCCATCCGGGCCAGGCCAGATCATGCCTTCACGCACGCCGCGCATTGCCGGGGTCCCTCTTGCCTGTACGTTCGCTCTCCCACCGGCCGCCCCGTCGGCCGCCGGAGGCGCTCCGCGACGGTAGCGAGACGGAAGCGGGCAACGCTTGGGACGTGCCGACGCGCAAGAGACTGCGACGGGCGTTGCTGTGGGCCGCCGCCCTGGTGATTGCGACGACTGGGGCTCTTGCCCCCGTTGCGAGTGAGTCCCCCGCGTCGGTGCTTGTCCCGCCGGGTTCTCCCGTCACGCTCGACGGAACGCTCCAACCTGGGGAGTGGGACGATGCCTGCCGCGTCGCCGTGAGCGACGCGGTGACACTTCACGTCAAGCACGCCGACGGTTCGCTCTACGTGGGTGTGCGGGCACCTGAGATGGGCGTGGGCAATCTGCTGGTCCTGGATGGAGAGACCATCCGAATCCTCCACTCCTCCGCGGCGCTCGGGACGGCGGAGTACGAGCCGGGCGAGGACGGCTGGCGTCTGAAGACGAACTTCGTCTGGCGGTGCCGGTCGCTCGGAGCGTCGGCAGCCGTCCTTGCAGAGCGGCAGAGATTCCTGGAGACGGACGGCTGGCTGGCGAGCACGGCATACATGGGGGCCCCCGAGGACCTCGAGTACCGCGTCACGTGCGGGGAGGACTCCGTCCGTGTCGCGTTCGTCTGGCTTCCGGTGGCGAACCCCAGGGCTCTCGTCACCTGGCCTGCGGATCTGAACCAGGACGCCTTTCTCGGCCGGATCCCGGCCGTTGCGCACTTCGACCCAAGCGCGTGGGTCACCTTGGTCCTGCAACCCTCCGGGCAGAACGCCGCTTCCCCGTGCTCGGGAGTTCCGGTCGGCGAACTGGCCTTCAGCTCGCAGCGCGGCGGGAACACCGACATCTACGCGCTCTCCGCTGACGGAACGAGCCTGCGGCGCCTCACGACGGCGCCGAGTGAGGATCTCAAGCCAAGCTGGGCGCCTGACGGGGAGCGTCTTGCCTACCAGTCTCGCCGGCCGATGTGGCGCATTCTGACGATGCGCCCGGACGGGACGGAAGAGCAGACGGTGACGAACAGCTTGAGTTGGAGTCCCGCATGGTCTCCGGACGGGCTCTGGCTCGCCTACTCGACGGGGTCCTCCATCCAGCGAATCTCCCCCACGGGCGACGAGCGGCAGACGCTCGTGCCCGCCTGCGGAGACTGCGGCCGGCCCGCGTGGTCGCCCGACGGGGCGTCGTTGGCGTTCCACTCCGACACCGGCGGGAGTTACGACATCTACGTGATGGACCTCCAGACCGGCAGCGCACGCCGGCTGACCGAGACGACCTCACGCGACTTCCTGGCATCGTGGTCCCCTGATTCGACGCACCTGGTGTTCGCGTCGGACCGCGACGGGGACTTCGAGATCTACACCGTCGCGCTGGACGGAACCGACCTGACGCGCCTGACGGACAACCTCGCCGAGGACATCCTGCCGGCATGGTCTCCATCGGGCGAGTGGATCGCGTTCGTCTCCGACCGCGACGGCAACCGCGAGATCTACGGGATGGCGCCCGACGGCTCGTGCGTGCGACGACTGACCGACAACCCGGGCGAGGACATGTACCCGGCGTGGAAGCCCGACGGAGTCGTCCGATGACGCCTCTCGCGTCCTTGCTCCACTGTGCCCGCGTGGGCGAGCCCGGCCTCGCTTCCCGCTCGAGGACGCCGTCGGCGGCCCCACGGGAGCGTCTCAACGAATGCTGCCGGGAGCGAGAGCGCAGGGAGCCCTGCCGATAGAACGAACGAGGAGGTGGGTGATGGTTGAGAACGAGAATCGCAGGACCGCCGAAGCGCAGTTGGCCGAACTGATCCAGCTCTTGCTCCGGGAGGCGCGCAAGGGCCTCATCGAGGGAGGGATCACCGTCTGTCTGGCTCTCTCCCTTCTCGGGTG
>JAQTNX010000185.1 GCA_028713635.1 Candidatus Bipolaricaulis sp. | reverse complement strand
GGGCCGACTGATCATCACGCCGACGCGGCCGCCTCGCAGTGGCTGGGCCGACGCGGCGCGAGAGATGCAGGGACGCGGCGAGGGCAAGGCGCTCGACGGCGATGTGCTCACGCGCTTTGACGTCGAGGAGTGGACGTGGTGACCGCGCAGCGCGGCCACGTCTACCTTGTCTGCCTCGATCCAACCGTCGGGCGTGAGATCCGAAAGACCCGCCCGTGTGTCGTGATCTCCCCCGACGAGCTCAACTCACACCTCGAGACGTGCATCGTGGCGCCGCTGACTACAGCATCGCGTTCGTACCCGTTCCGGGTGGCCTGTCAGTTCCAGGGCAAGCAAGGGCAGATCGTCCTCGACCAGATCCGCACCGTGGATCGCGAACGCCTCATTCGGGAGCTCGGGAAGCTGTCCAGCCAGGCGCTCGACAGCGCGTTGCGGATCTTGAACGAGATGTTCCTGCCGTAGCCGGGCGGCCGCGGTCTGATGCTCGACTCGGGTAGCAGCCCTCGCTGCCGCTCTTCCCGCTGGGACCGATGCGAGAGGGAGACGAAGGCGCGACGGCCATACGCATCCTGGTGGAGAGCACGGGACCGACGGGACCGGAGCGGATCGCCTGCGACCTCGACAGGCCACTCGAGCGCACGACCGAGTGCGGCGTAGGCGGAGAGCCGGTCGCTCGACCCCGCCACAAGGAGCGACATGACTGAGAGCGCGTACCGATTCCGCGTCGGGGACCTCGAGTGCATCGCGATACGAGACGCCGATGAGACGTTCCACGTGAGGGAACTGCTTCCAGATTGCGACGACCCTCAGGTTCGAGAGGCGCTCGCTCTCCGTGGCTGGCCGACGGAGGAGATCTCGTACGACTTCCTCGGGCTCTTCGTTCGCGCCGGAGACCACGCGATCGTCGTCGATCCCGGCTGGGGGCCGTGCGCAGACGGACTCGAGAGTCGATTCGTGCCGACGCTTCGGCAAGCGGGCGTCGATCCGGACGATGTCGCCTTCGTCATCCTCACCCACCTCGACCTCGACCACGCCGGAGGCGTCATGGCGCCAGACGGGGGCTTGGCGTTCCCCAACGCGCGCCACGTGATGGCGGAAGAAGCCTGGGACGGGTACAGGTCCGAGCGGATCCTGTCCATGTGCTCGCCGACGGATGCCGAGCGGTACCGCACACTCGCCCGCTTGTTGGAGGGGCGCGTCCTGCTCACGCGCGACGCGACCGAGGTCGTCGCCGGAGTGCAGACTGTCCCTGCACCCGGCCATCGCATGGGGCACACGGCCGTCGAGTTCGTTTCGAAGGGCGAGACCCTTCTCCACCTGGCAGACACCGTGCTCCACCCCATCGTCGTCGAGCATCCGACGTGGAGAACGGGGTACGACTCCTCGCAGGAGAGAATCCGGGAGACGCGGCGTCGGCTGTTCGACCGAGCGGCGCAGAGCCGCGCCCTCGTCTTCCTCTCGCATGCGCCGTTCCCGGGCTTGGGGCACATTGCGTCCGAGGGCACCGGCTGGCGCTGGTTTCCCCTCGCACACAGCGAGGCACTGACCGGCTTTCGTGCGTGCCCAGGCTCGCCGCACGCTAGTCTCGGAGACTGCTAGTGTCGCGTCCGCGAAGTCGCTGAACGGACGATGCTGTCGGCTGGCTAAGCCCAATGGCGGAATCGCTTGAGGCTCCTCCGCGCAGCCAGTGACGGGACGCGACGCCGGGCCCTCGTGCTGGAGGGCAGGACCAGATCTTCGTGCCCGCGGCGGCATGTCCCTCAACTCCCTCGTCTCGGCCGAGCCAAGGTACGTGGCCCCCGATTCGGAGACGGCCGCCCATCGCGAGCGGCGGGAACCGTACTGTGATGTGATGAAAGCGCGCCTTCTTTGCCGACAGTGCGGCAGGCTCTGCCGGTGAGGAGTGCGGCCAACACCGCAAGGAGGCACAGGATACAGTGTTTCGCGTTCGACTCGCACAAGCGCTACACGTGGGCGTTGGCGCAGGACGAGAAGGGCAAGGTGGTGGCAGAGAAACGGATCGATCACGCACGCGGAGCTCTACGCGGGTTCTTGGAGGAGTTCGAGGCAGGGTCTCCCGGCGCGGTAGAGGCAATCGGGAACTGGTACTGGATCACCGACAAGATCGAAGCGGCAGGGATGACGCCGCAAGTGCACGCGAGCAGAGGACATGCGCGGCTTGGAAGAACGCGGCCTGACGTCGACCACTCCCTCCGGTGGGCGTACGCCGAAGCAGCGAACACGAGCATGGTACATCGGCGCCGTGGGGCGACATCTGGCTGAGGCGACGTACCGGATGCTTAAGAATCGGGAGCCGTAGCGCGATCCGGCAACGGATCGCGCACCAGGAGAGTCGAAGAGGGCGACGTGAGCGCGGCGGGGGACATGAACTGCATGAGGTTCGGTTTGTGATTGCGGCACGTCACCTGAACAACCTAGTGCCGCACGGACGGCGAGGAGATGACTCCGACTTGCCGGGTACCGCCTACAGGACGGACTGCTCCACCACGAGGTGAACCGGCAGCATCCTTTGACAGCCGGCGCGCTCTCAGGGATGTACCCCGAACAGGGGCTTCACGGGGGATTGCGTGTCGGATAGCCTATCGGAGAGGTCGATTCGTAGCCGGGAGGTTCGTTGTGAGAATCGTCGATCTGGCCGATGAGCATCTGAGCTCCTACTTGGTCTGTCTCGAGGATTGGTCCGACGAAATGAAGGAGGCCGGCGACCACAAGCGCTGCTGGTACGAGCGCGCAAAGCACGAGGGCCTGCGGGTCAAGCTCGCGCTCGATGACAACGGAACCGCCGGCGGGATGATCCAGTACGGGCCGATCGAGGCATCGACCGCCGAGGGGAAGGATCTCTACTTCGTCTACTGCATCTGGGTTCACGGCCACAAGGAAGGCCGCGGCAACTTCCGGCACCTCGGGATGGGTAAGGCGCTGCTCGCGGCGGCAGAAGAGGACGTCCGCGGCCTTGGAGCGAAGGGGCTGGTCGCGTGGGGGATCTCACTCCCCTTCTGGATGAAGGCCTCGTGGTTCCGGAAGCACGAGTACCGGAAGGTCGACAACCAGGGCGGCCAGATTCTCTTGTGGAAGCCGTTCGGCCAAGACGCCGTCGCACCCAGGTGGATCCGACCGCGGAAGAGGCCGCAAGCAACGCCGGGGCGGGTCACCGTCACGTCGTTCAAGAACGGCTGGTGCCCGGCCCAGAACCTCGTCTACGAGCGGGCGAAGCGCGCCGCCGCGACGTTCGGAGACC
>JAQTNX010000184.1 GCA_028713635.1 Candidatus Bipolaricaulis sp. | reverse complement strand
CTTACCGCGGCTGCTGGCACAGAGTTAGCCGATGCTTATTCCTGGAGTACCGTCATCGGGCGGGCATTTCCTCCCGTCCTTATTCTTTCCCCAGAAAAGAGGTTTACAACCCGAAGGCCTTCATCCCCCACGCGGTGTCGCTGGCTCAGACTTTCGTCCATTGGCCAAGATTCCCCACTGCTGCCTCCCGTAGGAGTCTGGGCCGTATCTCAGTCCCAATGTGGCTGGCCGTCCTCTCAGACCAGCTACCCATCATAGCCTTGGTGGGCCGTTACCTCACCAACTAGCTAATAGGACGCAGCCCCATCCCCTTGCGGCGGCAGAACCGCCTTTGGTAAGGAACCCATCGATTCCAGACAACATCGGGTATTAGCCGCCCTTTCGGGTGGTTGTCCCCGTCAAGAGGGTAGGTTAGCCACGTGTTACTCACCCGTCCGCCGCTCCGTCACCAATCATCGTCCCCGAAGGGACTCAGTTCGGTTCGATCGCACGACTTACATGTGTTAGGCGCACCGCTAGCGTTCATCCTGAGCTGGGATCAAACTCTCTTGGTTTAATCTTCTGATTCGAGTTGATCTCTAGGTGATCAGGGTGTTCTTACGAACACGCTACCATGCTATCCACTTTTCAAGGACCAACAGCAGCGGGAAGTGTACCCCCCCCCCTCGGGGCTGTCAAGGAAACCTCCCCCGCGGGTCGGATGTCCGTTCCCAACGGGATTCCTTGGCTGGGGCAACCTTCGGGCCACCAGTATACTCCCTCCTATGCTCGACCAACGGAAGCCAAACCCGCGCATCACCGTTCTCGCAGGCGGAGACTCGCCCGAGCGCGACGTCTCCCTCATCTCGGGAGAAACCGCCTACCGGGCTCTCCTCGGCCGCGGACACGACGCCAAGCTGCTCGTCATCGAGTCGCTCGACGACCTCGTTCCCGGGCTTGCCGAGACCGACGTCGCCTTCCTCTGCCTCCACGGCGGAGCCGGCGAAGACGGCACAGTCCAGCTCTTGCTCGAGATCCTCGGGATCCCCTATACGGGTCCCGGACCGCTCGCCTGTCACCGCGCGATGGACAAGCTCATCGCGCGCCGCTGTTTCGCGCAGAACAGGATCCCCATCCCCATGGGCTTTGCGATCGAAGCGGACGCCCCGGATCGTGGCGTGGAGCAGGCGATCGCCGGCCTCGCGTTCCCGGCTGTCGTCAAGCCCGCCAACCTCGGGTCGAGCGTCGGCGTGCGCGTCGTCCGCAACGCCGAGGAGCTACGGGAGATGGTGCCGGGCCACGCAGCGAAGTTCGGACCCCTGCTTGTCGAGGAATTGGTTCCGGGGCGCGAGTTCACGGTCGGGATCCTCGAGGTCGATGGAGAGCCGACCCCGCTGCCTGTCGTCGAAGTCATCCACGAGAACCCGCTGTTCGACCACGACGCGAAGGAGACCAAGGTCGGCTGCACATTCGTTTGTCCCGCCAAGATCGCCGCCGCCCTGGCGAAGCAGGCGCACGCGCTTGCTTCGCGGGCCCACAAGGCCCTCGGCTGCTCGGGGTACTCGCGCACCGACATGCGGCTCGACGCCGAGGGAAAGCTGCGCGTTCTGGAACTGAATGCACTCCCGGGGATGACGCCGGGAAGCGACCTGCCCCGCGGAGCCGCCGCGGGCGGCTACGACTACGCGGCTCTCGTCGAGGCCATGCTTGCCACGGCTCGATGTGGAGCCGAGCGGGCCTCCGGAGATGTCGAGGCCGTGGACGAGGAGGGGGACGGCAAGTGAAGATCACGTGGATCGGCCACTCCTGTTTCGAGATTCGGACGGACGAGGGGATTGTCGTCACGGACCCGTTCATCAAGGAGGTCCCGTACGCGTTCCCGCGCCTGACGGCCGACGTCGTCACGGTGAGCCACGATCACGACGACCACAATGCGGCCGGGCGTGTCGGCGGACGTCCGACGGTCGTCCGCACCGCAGGAGAGCACAGAACTGCGAAGGGACTTCGTGTCACGGGAGTTCCGTCGTGGCACGACGACGTCGGAGGGGCGCGCCGCGGAGCAAACCTCATCTTCCTGATCGAGGCGGAGCACCTCGTGCTCGCCCACCTCGGCGACCTCGGCGTGCCTCTCACAGACGAGCAGCGCGCAGTCCTCTCGTGCGCCGACGTGCTGATGGTCCCCGTCGGCGGTTACTTCACGATCGACGCCGCGACGGCCGCGGCCCTTGCCTGCTCCCTCCCCAACGCGCGCGTTGTCCTTCCGATGCACTACCGGACGGAACTCGTCGCGGATTGGCCGATCGCACCGGTGGACGAGTTCCTGCGGACCATGGACAATGTTCGCCACATCGGAGGCTCGAGCGCCGTTCTGACCCGAGCGGCGCTGCCCGAAGCTTTGGAGGTGTGGGTTCTCGATCATGCTTAGCATTTCCGACCGCACGAAATCCTTGAAGGGTTCCCCGATCCGGCGACTCACCCCGTTCGCCAACGCCGCGAAGAAGCGCGGCATCACCGTCTACCACCTGAACATCGGCCAGCCGGACATCCCGACGCCGGCCTCGTTCATGGAGGGAGTGCGCAACGCGAAGGTCGACGTCCTGTCCTACAGCCCAGCCATGGGGATCGCGGAGACGATCGACGCCATGGTCGGGTACTACGCCGAACTCGGCATCCCTCTCTCCCACGATGAAGTGATCGTGACGATCGGGGGGAGCGAGGCGTTCTGCTTCGCTCTTCAGGCGACGTGCAATCCCGGCGACGAGGTGCTGATCCCCGAGCCGTTCTACCCAAACTACGTCGGACACTCCACGATGAACGGCAATCGAGTCGTGCCGATTCCTACCCGGATCGAGGACGGCTTCCACCTCCCGCCCACGAAAGAGATCGAGCGGCTGATCACGCCGCGCACCCGAGCCATCCTCTTTTCGAACCCCTCCAACCCCACGGGGGTTGGGTACACCTACGCCGAGATCGAAGGACTGGCCAAGCTCGCCCTGAAGCACGACCTGTTCATCATCTCCGACGAGCCGTATCGGGAGCTGATGTATGAAGGCGAGGCGACCAGCATCATGTCGTTCCCCGAGGTCGCGCAGAACGCAATCCTCGTCGACTCGATCTCGAAGCGCCTCTCGGCGTGCGGCGCCCGCATCGGGTGCCTCGCGACGCGGAACAAGGACGTCCATGCGGCCGTGAACAAACTGTGCCAGATCCGGCTGTCTCCGCCGACGTTCGAGCAGCTTGGGCTCGTCGCGTTCCTCAAGAGCGCCGACCACAAGCGCGACATCGCCGGGATCGTCACGAAGTTCCACGCACGCCGCGATACG
>JAQTNX010000183.1 GCA_028713635.1 Candidatus Bipolaricaulis sp. | reverse complement strand
TTCTCTGGTGCGGATCGCCAGCCGCTCGATGCGGTGGCAGTGACCCTCGGTCGCCTCGTCCTTCTCTTCGACCGACCGGGCCAAGGCCATCATCTCCTGGATCTCCTCCTTGATCAGGTGGTAGCTGGGCGGAGAAGACACCATGAGAAGATCGACGTCCTCGTCCACGCGGAAGTAGGCACGCTGGGGCAGGCCGCGATGGTAGAGGTAGTCGCCGCTGCGAAGGGTGCTTCCCGCTCCTTCGCCGGTCAGGGTCACGAGCCCGCCGAGGACGTAGATGAACTCGAACCCGGACCACTCCTTCGCTTCGTCGAGGAAGAAGTGCTTGCCGGCGGCGATTCGGTGACGGGTGACTTCGACCGCTCCCTGCTGCACCAGAAGCTCGAGCGTCGTCGACTTCGTCTCCGTCTTCGGCCGATCGCCCTCGGACCTGCCCAGGGTTAGCCCATCCACCACGGAGCCCCCTCCTTTGCCCGTCGTCCGAGCGCTTCGGGCAAGATGCCGGCCCGAGCGTCCCGCAAGAGAAGGACGGGGCGCACGCGGTACTTTACGTGATTCCGGCCGTCCCTATCCAGCGCCGGCGTGTCATCCGGCCACGAAGCAGACGCGGTGAGCGCTTCTGCTCACCGCGTCTCATTCCCGAGTCCAGACGCTTCGGGCATAGCGCCCGAGCGCCGCTCTACTCAATCAGGGGGCCGCCGCCGACGTGGATCGGCGAGCTCATCAGCTTCGGCCCGCCTCCGACGTGAAGCGGGGAACTCAACGTCTTCGGGCCGCCACCCACGTGGATCGGGTCAGCGAAGACGCTCACCGTCACGGTCAGGAAGAGGGCAACGATAACACCGACGATTACCCAACGCTTCATCTTGGTACGACCTCCTTGGTCCGTACTCGCCGAACAGTGTATGACCCGGTTATGCCTCCGGGATGCCACTCCTAGACGAGATCACCCAGGGGAAGCCGGCGCGGTGTTGTCCTATCATGGGGCGGGACACACGTCCACGGCACGCTCCGCCGTTGCTCTTCTGGCCGAGACCCGCTCCCGTCGGGCGATTGTGGAGAGTCGATCCCACCGATACAATCCGCACAGATCCAGATTCCGTTCGCCGCTGCTTTTTCTCAGCGGCGAGCGGCTGCACGATGAGGAGGACGCGCCATGCCACAGAGCACGCGCCAGATGATGTCTGTTGACGGGAACACCGCCGCCACACACGTAGCCTACGCCTTCAGCGATGTCGCGGCGATCTATCCCATCACCCCAAGCTCCACCATGGGCGAAATCGCCGACGCTTGGGCGGCCCACGGGCGGAAGAACCTGTTCGGGCAGGTTTTGCAGGTGAGCGAAATGCAGTCCGAAGCGGGCGCCGCCGGCGCCGTGCACGGGTCGCTCGTCGCCGGCGCCCTGACGACGACGTTCACGGCCTCCCAGGGGCTGCTCCTGATGATCCCGAACATGTACAAGATCTCAGGCGAGCTCCTGCCAGCCGTATTCCACGTCTCGGCCCGCGCGCTCGCCGCTCATGCCCTGTCCATCTACGGCGATCACTCCGACGTCATGGCCACCCGACAGACGGGGTTCGCTCTCCTCGCCTCGGCATCCGTACAGGAGGTCGTCGACCTCGCCCTCGTCGCCCACATCGCGACCCTCAAGAGCAAGGTCCCGTTCCTGCACTTCTTCGACGGCTTCCGGACGTCTCATGAGATTCAGAAGGTCGACGTGATCCCGTACGAGGAACTGGCGAAGATGGCTCCCTGGGGCGAGATCGACGCGTTTCGCCGGCGGGCGATGAACCCCGAGCACCCGCATCAGCGCGGCACGTCGCAGATGCCCGACATCTACTTCCAAGGTCGCGAGGCCGCGAACTCGTACTACCTCGCGACGCCGGGAATCGTCGCCGAGGTCATGCGCCAGGTGGGCGAGCTCACCGGCAGGACGTACGGGCTCTTCGACTACGTCGGCGCCCCCGACGCCGAGAACGTCGTCATTGCCATGGGCTCCTCCTGCGACGTCCTTGAGGAGACACAGAACTACCTGAACGCGAAGGGGGCGAAGACCGGCCTCCTGAAGGTACGCTTGTACCGGCCCTGGTCGAGCGAGCACGTCCTCGCCGCGCTCCCGAAGAGCGTCAAGCGGATCGCCGTCCTCGATCGGACGAAGGAGCCGGGGAGCCAGGGTGAGCCTTTGTATCTCGACGTCTGCACGACGTTCCAGCAGGCCGGCAAGCACCTCCTCATCGTCGGCGGGCGCTACGGCCTCGGGTCCAAGGACTTCACACCCGCCATGGCCAAGGCCGTGTTCGACAACCTCGCCGCGGCGAAGCCGAAGAACGGGTTCACCGTCGGCATCGAGGACGACGTGACCCATACGTCGCTCCTCGTGCAGGAGGAGCTGGACGTCGCCCCGAAGGGGACGATCCAGTGCAAGTTCTGGGGACTCGGGTCGGACGGCACCGTCGGCGCGAACAAGAGCGCGATCAAGATCATCGGCGACAACACCGATCTCTACGCGCAGGGCTACTTCGCGTACGACGCCAAGAAGTCGGGCGGCATCTCCGTCTCGCACCTCCGCTTCGGCAAGAACCCGATCCAGTCGCCGTACCTGGTCGAGAACGCCGACTACATCGCGTGCCACAACCGCGCGTACGTCGACCAGTACGACCTTCTGGCCGGCGTGAAGAAGGGCGGCTCGTTCGTGCTCAACTGCCCGTGGGACATGAAGGAGCTGGAGGAGAAGCTGCCGGCGTCGCTCAAGCGAACGATCGCCGAGAAGGGTCTCAGGTTCTACACGATCGACGCCGTCAAGATCGCGGGCGAAGTCGGCCTCGGCGGCCGGATCAACATGATCATGCAGACCGTCTTCTTCAAGCTGGCGGGCGTCCTGCCGGTGGAGGAAGCGATCGCCCAACTCAAGAAGGCCATCAACAAGGAGTACGGCAAGAAGGGCGAGAAGGTCGTGCAGATGAACTACGCCGGCGTCGACGCCGCGATCGGCAACCTCGTCGAGGTGAAGGTCCCGGCGGCGTGGCGCACGGCAACCTCGTCCGGATCGAAGCCAAAGCAGCCCGAGTGGGTGCTCGAGGTCATGCGGCCGATGGCGGCGCAAGAGGGCGACAAGCTGCCGGTGAGCGCGTTCTCCGGCAAGCTCGACGGCTCGTACGCATGGACCGGGCCCGACGGCTCCTTCCCGGTCGCCACGACCCAGTACGAGAAGCGAGGCGTGGCGATCGAGGTCCCCGAGTGGCTCTCCGCGAACTGCATCCAGTGCAACCAGTGCGCGTTCGTCTGCCCGCACGCAACGATCCGGCCGTTCCTCGTG
>JAQTNX010000182.1 GCA_028713635.1 Candidatus Bipolaricaulis sp. | reverse complement strand
CTCTACGTCGAGGAGCTCGACACGCCGAGGATGGTCCTCGACCTGTCGAGTGGACTGACGAGCGTTCTGGCTCGGTTCGGAGTGACCGAGCTTGAGGTCGCGTTGGAGGGGTACCAAGGGAAGAAGCTTCTGTCGTCGGAGTTCTCCGTCATCGAGGGCGGGTCGCAATCGCTCATCCTGCGCATGGCGCCGGAGACGATCCTTCGCCGGACGGTCAAGGATGCGATTGAGGTCTACAACGACGCGACCGGCGAGGATATGGAGTACCCGTTCTCATCAGGCAGCGACGCGGAGACGCAGTTCTTGGCGGCGGTGGTGGCGTACGCATCGATTTCCGTCGGCGAGGACGTCTACGGCATTCCGGACGCCGAGATGCACGTTCACTACGACCTCGGCCAGAAGGACGTCGTGGGCAGCTCCCTCGAAATCGAGCTTGACGCCGATGGCTCGGGGTACCAGTGGATTTCCGAAGCGTCGTGGTCCGACTACGACGTCGGCTTGTATGGGGACGAAGGAATCCTCGAGATCCGGCTCCCGGAGAAGGTGACGTCGAATCCCGACGCCGCTCTGCGTGTGACGTACTCCTACACCGTCGCGGGCGGAGCGTACAGCCTGGGACTGTCCGTGGTGCCGGGAACGGAGAAGGTCACGCTGAACAACGCCCTGCTCATCCGCGATATCGACTATTCGATCGACTACGAGATCGGGTACGTCATGCTCTTCACTGGAACCGGGGCGAGCGACGTGCTCAGGATCGAGTACGAGGTCTACGGGAGCGGATCGAGCGACTACGCGCGCTACTTCACGGGCGTCACGGCGGACATCCCCCTGCCGGGGTTCGGTCTCGACGTCTATCTGCTGCAGTCGGCGGACGATGCGGGATCTGTGGACGACAACGATACCGCGGCGACGATGCCGAACCGGCAGATCGTGGCGGGGCTCTCCGGAGCGGCCGAGCTTCCCGACACGACGGTGAGCTTCGACGTGGGGTACGTGGACGACCGGTTCCCGTACGACGACAACGGCCGCACCCCCCGCCGCAATCAAGTGAACGCGTTTGGTTTCGGGTCGAACTACGTTCTCGTCGGGAACGAGGCCGGGTTCTCGGTGTTCTCGGAGGGGTCTTGGCGGGCGTACGGCACTTCGGACGGACTCGCGGGGCGCTCAGTGCGCGCGATCGCGATGTCGGAGGAGTACGCATTCCTCGGGACGAGCGCCGGCCTGACCGCCATCGGGCTCGACGGGGTGTCTCCGTTCGACCGGCGGACGCAGTGGTCGAGCTACCAGGACGACGATGGACTTCCCGACTCCTCCGTGCACGCGGTGCTGCTCGACGGCGCGACGCTCTATGTCGGCACTGACGCCGGGGTGGCGATTGTCGCGGTCGCCGACCTCGAGGACGAGAGTGCGTGGACGACGATCGCGGCCGTGGGCGCGGTCGGCGTCACGGCGCTGGCGTTGGATGAGGATCTGCTCTACGTCGGGATGGTGGATGGGGTGGGGGTGGTCGACCTCGGGGAGGCGACGTACTCGACGATCGCGGGCACGTCCGGCATGACGTACGCCCTGGTCGCGGACGAGGGTGGTGTAGTCTACGCGGCATCGGATCTCGGCCTTCGCGCGTACGACGACGGAGTCGAGATCGAGCGGATCTCTTCGGAGGAGTCCGTCTACGCCGTCGCCGCGTACGACGGCGAGGTCTACTACGGAACCGGCGACGGGCTTGTCCGCAGGCAGGACGGGGAAGTGCGTCACGCGGGCTGGGCCGTGACGGCCGTCGCGAGCGACGGCGAGGCGCTGTGGGCTGGGACCGAGGCGGACGCAACCTACGCCCTGTGGGTCTGGTCAATGAGCGACGACGAGGCGGCGTACGACGGCGAGGCGATGGAGATCGAGGGCGCCAACCCGTACCTGTACGACGACCCCGAAAGCGCGGACCACACGTCAACCGGCTGGGTCGTCAGCGGGTCGTTCGATCACTCCATCGAAGGCTTCTCTCTGTCAGGAACGGTGGATCGGACGCAGGAGGGCTATCGGGCGATCGGGAGTTCATCGCGCAGCGACGACGGAGGTTGGACGCTCGACGGTTCGGTTAACCTGGGGCCGAACGCGACGCTTGGCGTGTCCCACAGCTACGAGATCGATGACCTGACGGCAACGGACCGAAGCTCGACGCTCGAGAACGACCTGTCATTCTCCGGCGACTTCGGTCCGGCGATCTCGTTCAAGCTCCACCAGGAAAGTGAGAACTCAAACCGAGCGAGACGCGGCGCTGAGATGGACCGTGTCTCGTACGCGCTCTCCGTCAACGACAAGCTGTTCGGGGACGTCTTGAAGGCGTCGATCGCCTGGAACGAGGGGTTCGTGTGGAACGAGGCGGACGACCTGAGCCGAAGCTCGGGCTTGGCGGCAACCGCGGTGGTGGACGTCCTCGAGAGCTGGACGTCCACGTTCGCCTGGAGCCGGCCGGTGTACACGTCTGGTGACGACTGGTCGGGGAGCCAGCGGTTCGCGTGGGGTGTCGACGGGGCCGCGACGCTGGGCGGGGTTGAAATGCTGACGGAGTACGACTTCACACGGTCCCGATCGCTTCCTGACGGCGACGTGGCGACCCAGCACGCCGGACGCGTTCGGCTCGCACTCGACGCCTTCGCCTGGCAGGGGTGCAAGGTGACCCCGAACCTCGATCTGTCCGGAGACTGGGAGAGTGAAGAGGCGGGCCTGAGCGCGAAGCTGACCCTTCGCACGGCCTGGACGGCCCTGTCGGGCCGCACCACGCTCACGGCCGACGTGCAGGGCTTCCGGGCGAACGTCGAGCGGTGGACGGAGAAGGTCTCGTCAACGTGGAGCTACTCCGGGATCGCGTCCATGCGTCCGACGCTGACGTACTCAGCCACTCGAAGTGTCGTGAACCGCAGGAACGACGAGGGCAACATCCTCGAGACCGGGGAGACGGTTGCCCACTCGCTCACGGGGCGTACGACCTGGAGCTCGTCGGCGGGCGACTCGGACACGCTGAGCGCCACGATGCGGTGGGAGGTCGGCGAGGCGACCGAGGTTTCGGCCACGCTCGACAACTCGTATCAGCGGGACATCACGAACTGGATCTCGAGCCTCGCCGCCCCCCAGTCGCCGAGCGAGGTTGTGGCGGCGAGCTCCTACCCGACCGTCTCGGTCGGCACCGACGTTTCCGCCGACTGGTCCTCCCAAGACGGGAAATCCGATGCCGGCTGGACGGTGTCCGGGGACGCGATGGTGCTCTTCTCAAAGATGTGGAGCGCATCCCTCTCCGCGTCGTATTCCGGCGGGTTCACCAAGTCGGGGACGTGGTACTATGGTGGATGGTTCG
>JAQTNX010000181.1 GCA_028713635.1 Candidatus Bipolaricaulis sp. | reverse complement strand
CGAGCTCGCGGCGCGGCTGGGGATCGATGAGGTCTACCCGGTCGGCGAGCGAGCGGCCGCCGCGTGCCGAGCGGCAGGCTCTCCGCCGACGTCGTTCATCGCGCGGGATCGCCTCGCGGCGCACGTTGCGGAACAGCTGAGCGGAGAAGCGGACGCCGTCGTTCTGGTCAAGGGATCGCACGACGTCGGCCTCGACCGATTCGTCCTGGACCTGCTTCAGACGTCGTCTTCGACGTAGAGGGGCACGATCTCGAACCGATCGACGTCGACCAATCCCCGGTCCGTGAGCTTGAGGTGGGGGATCACCGGCAACGCGAGGAACGACAGCGTCATGAACGGGTTGGGAAGGCACACGCCGAGCCCGTGCGCGGCCGACTCCAGCGCGGCCTCGGCCGCGGCGACCTCGCCGACCGACAGGGACGACATGAGCCCGGCGATCGGCAGCGCGAGCTCTGCGAGGATCCGATCCTCTTCGGCCACGACCTGCCCGCCTCCAAGCTCGACGAGCCGTCGCACCGCCGTCGCCATCGCGGCGTCGCTCGCTCCGACGACGACCACGTTGTGGCTGTCGTGGGCGACGGTCGACGCGATCGCGCCGCGCGTGAGTCCGACCCCGCGTACGAGACCGAGCCCGACCCTGCCTGAGCCGTGATGGCGCTCGACGACGGCGATCTTGAGGAGGTCGCGGGACGGATCCGCGGAGATGCCTCCGTCCACCACTCGGGGGGCGACGCGGTCCTCGTTGGTGATGAGCCCCTCGGGGGGAACCGAGAGAACGCGGACAGCGCCGACGCGCCGCGCCGGGATGCGAAACGCGTCGCTCCCAAGCCGGACGTTCATGGTCCCTCGCAGGTTGTGGGTGCGTGCCAGAGCAGACGATGCGGACACTGCTCCATCGTCAACGACGCGACTCCCCGCGGCGTAGACGTCGCAGACCTCGAACGCCTCGAGGTCTGTCAGGACGAGGAGATCGGCCGCGTATCCGGGGGCGATCGCGCCGACTCCGGCGATCCCGTACGCCCGTGCGGCGTGGATCGTCGCGGCGGCGACGGCCGTCTCGGGCACGACTCCGGCGGCGATCGCGCGGCGGACCATTCCGTCGATGTGCCCCTCGCGCACAATCGTCTCGGCGTGCCGGTCGTCGGTGCAGAAGTGGACGAACGGCGTGCCGTGCTCGTCCAGGAGGGGGAGAAGAGCGTCGAGGTTGCGCGCCGCCGAACCCTCGCGAATCAGGATGTGCATCCCCGCGGCCAGCTTCTCCTGCGCCTCCGCGAGCGTGGAGCACTCGTGGTCCGTGCGCGGGCCGGCGGCGACGTAGGAGGAGAGCGCATCGCCCGACAGGCCCGGAGCGTGGCCGTCGATCGGGCGGCCACGAGCCGCTTGGAGCTTCGCGGCGAGGTCGGGATCGCCGCCGAGGACGCCGGGGTAGTTCATCACCTCGCCGAGGCCGAGGACGCGGTCCCACGCGAGCAGGCGTGCCACGTCGTTCGCGTCGAGCGTGGCGCCCGGGGTCTCGAACGGGCTCGCCGGCACACAGGACGGGACCATGAACAGGACGCGGAGCGCGAGCCCTTCCGTCGCGTCGAGCATGTAGCGGACCCCGTCTGTGCCCAGAACGTTGGCGATCTCGTGAGGGTCCGCGATGACCGTGGTCGTGCCGTGGGCGAGCACGGCACGCGCAAACGACGCCGGCGAGAGGTGCGAGCTCTCGATGTGAACGTGAGTGTCGACGAGCCCGGGGACCAGGACGGCACCCGCGACATCCACCGTCCGGCGCGCGTCGCCGCCGAAGCCGAGCACGTTCCCGCCGCCGATGAGGACGTCGACCGCGCGAAGCCGGCCTGAGAAGACGTCGAGAACCCGGCCGCCCCGGAGGCAGAGGTCGCCTCTCACGAAGATCCTCCCCTCGCGGTCTCGGGCAGTACGGGAGCGAACCCGAGCGACTCGAGGATCGCCGCGTCGGAGTGGGGCAGGAACTCCCCGCGGACGATCTGGAACGTCTCGTGGCCCTTTCCGGCGAGGAGAAGGATGTCGCCGCGCCCTCCCACCCGGCAGGCTGCGTCCTCGATCGCCTCGCGGCGGTCGACGATGCGCGTCGCGTGTGACGGCGGCCGGATCCCAGCCTCGATCTCGTCGAGGATCGCCTCGGGATCCTCGTACTTCGGGTTGTCCTGCGTCAGGACGACGACATCGGCGAAGCGGCTCGCGATCTCGCCCATCTCTGCGCGCTTGCCCCGGTCGCTCCCCCCGGCGCAGCCGAACACGATGACGACCCTGTCGTAGATGCGGCGAACGACGGACAGGATCTGGAGTAGGCCGTCGGGGGTGTGGGCGAAGTCGACGATGGCGTCGGCTCCGTCGGCGCGGCGGAACAGGTTCCAGCGGCCGGCGACGGCGGGGAGCGACGGCAGGCGCTCGGTGGCAACCGACCACGGAACGCCGAGCGCGAGCGCCGCGCCAAGCGCCGCCAGGGCGTTCGACGCCCCGTAGAGGCCGTGGACCGGCACCGTCACCCGCGCCGACGCACCGCCTTGTCGGATCGAAAGGGCGACTCCGGATGCATCCTCGGCCACGACGTCTGCCTTCAGGTCGGCCGGATGCTGGATTCCGTACGAGACGACGCGACAGCGGCACGCCCGCCGGAGGGTGTCCGAGTACGGGTCGTCGGCATTGAGCACGGCAACCGCCGACGGAGCCAATCCGCGGAACAGGATCGCCTTGGCGGCGCCGTACGCATCGAGGGTGCCGTGAAGGTCGAGGTGGTCGCGCGTCAAGTTCGTGAACACACCGACGTCGAACGCAACCTCGTCGAGGCGGTGCTGTTCGAGCCCGATGGACGAGGCCTCGAGGACGAGGGTCGTCTTCCCTTGGTCCACGGCCTCTCGGGCGATCTGCTGGACGGCCGGGCTGGACGGGGTCGTCAACGCGCGCAGCCCGCGGGCCAGGTTCTCGACCGTTCCGACGACGGCGGTCGACTCGGGTCCGACGAGGTGGGCGACGAAGTGGCACACGCTCGTCTTCCCGTTGGTGCCCGTGACGCCGACGGTGCGAAGCCGTTGCGTCGGTCGGCCGTAGAACGCCGCCGCCCACCGCGCCAGCTCGACGCGCCCGTCCGCCACGACGAAGCGCGGGCGGTCGCCCACCTCGACGTCCCGTTCGGAGACGACGGCCGCCGCGCCCCGTGCCACAGCGTCCGCCACGTGGGCGTGCCCGTCGTCGTGCGTCCCGCGATGCGCGACGAACACGACGCCGGGCGAAACCGTGCGCGAGTCGTCGCTGACGCCGGTGATCTCGACCCTCGCCCAGTCGGGCGGGCAAGGGACACCGAGATCCGCCGCGAGGTCACCCAGCCGCGGGGTCATCGGCCGCCCTCATTCGGTAGACGTA
>JAQTNX010000180.1 GCA_028713635.1 Candidatus Bipolaricaulis sp. | reverse complement strand
GTGCTGGTCGTGGAGCAGCTCCTCGAACACGGCCTTGCCTACAGCGAAGTCGCCCCTCGCCTGCGGTACCACGTCCGAGCGCAGGAATCGGGCGTAGTCGTCGAGCGCGGCCGCGGCACGCCGCGAGGCAACCAAGACTCGCGGGAGGAGCCACGGGGTGCGAAGGGCCAGCAGAGGGACGAGGACCGTGAACAGCCCGCGTCCCTGCGTAGCGCTTTCGATCGCCATCTCCGCCCACACGGGCGGCACGCTCTCGGGAACGAGGTTCTGCCTCGCCTCCGCGAGGACGCGGGGCACCTCGCGCAGGCGGCCGAGCACGGACCGCATTCGCGTCCCGAACGGCGCGAAGTCGCGAATCAGGAGGAGGAAGACGCCTCCCAAGCACTCCTCGACGTACGCGCCGGGCGAGCGCTGCTCCGAACGCAAGGGATCGAAATCGCGGAGGAAGGCGCGAACGAGGCGAACCATTACGGTGTGGTCGATGGCCGCATCCGGCCCGAAGGCGGCCGTGTCCATCGTCTCGAGGCGTCCAAGCGCTTCGCGCAGGTGCGCCTCTTGGCGCCGCAGTGCGTCGGGGGTGTGGTCGCCGAGGAACCGGTCGAACCGATGGTCTCCAAGCTCGGTGGCGGCGATCGGCGACTCGCTCAGGAACTCGTCGACAAAGGCCTCGACAGCAGAGTAGAACGCAGTTTCTTTCGAATTCACGGTCCTCCTCCCGCAACCTCCGGCGGTCTTCGATGGGGCGTCGTGCTCGCCGAAGCGCGTCGGCACGATTCTACGGGGCGCGCGGTCTCTCCGGAAGTCGGGTCGTCCGGATCAGGTTGTTGACCTCGTTGTGGGTCCTGTGATGTTGAGGTCCGATTCAGCCCAGGGGAGGTGCAGCTCGCCGAGCCCGTCGGGCGAAGGGCGTGGGGGACATCCGAGTCGCGGTCGTCGTTGCCTTCACGGTCCTCCCGATCGCGTTCTTGCTCGCCTGCTTCTATACGCGGGACGTGCGCCGCGAGCCGCTCTCGTCCAGACCTTCTTCCTCGGAACGGCGACGACGCTGGCGGCGGCTGTGATTGAGTTCATCCTGATCGCCGTCGAGGGACGGTCGCTCGGGGTCCTTGCGGGCGCGGCGTACGAGGCGTTCGCCGTCGCAGCGCTTGCCGAGGAGCTTCTTAAGCTCCTCGTCATCGCCTGCTTCTGCGCGCGTCGTAGGAGCTTCGACGAGCCGATGGACGGAATCGTGTACGGCGCGACGGCCGCCCTCGGCTTCGCGGCGACTGAGAATGCGATGTACGTCGCCCAGGGCGGATGGATCGTTGCCGTGATGCGGAGCGTGACGTCCGTTCCCATGCACGCAGCCATGGGCGCGATCCTCGGGTACTACGTCGCTCAAGAGCGGCTTCTCCTTCGTCGGGGTGCGATCTGGAGCGGCCTTGCGATCGCCGTGCTCGTCCACGGCCTGTACGACCTCGGACCGATGGTTCTGGTGCGACTGGGCGCGGATGGGGAATCGCTCGCCGGGATGGGCTCCCTCTCGCTTGGCTTTCTGATCCTCTTTGTGGCGGTCGTCGTGACGACGCTCGTCGCCCTGAGGCACCTTGTGAAGCGCCTTCGTGCGGAGCAACTGCGATCCCGCGCATCCGAAGCGGACGGCGTCTCACGACGTCGACCGGCCGACGCCGGCGATCCGCTCATCGCGCGCCTCTTGGAGCGGCGAGCACAGGACGCGGAAGCGAGTAGCCCTTCAGACGGGATGCACGCCACCCGAGAAGCAAATGCAGAAAGGGATGCCCGCTCCGAGGGACTCCCAAACAGCGACCCAGTCCCCACGCGCGACGGTGATCGCCCGGCCGCGTAGCTGAACGCGGCTTCCAACCACAGCACAGCGCCCGACGTCGCCGTGCGGCGACAGCTAGTACCCGCCGAGTCCGTTCCAGCCGAGCTTGGCTCCCCAGGATGGTGAGGGCGGTTGGCGGCGCCGGCTCCCGACGGTCGAGGGGAGGGCCGCAGACGGCGCTCGCGGGGCCGATGTGGCAGGCCGATGCACCGCCCCTGCGCCTGGGCAGTGTTAACCTCCCCGGTTCTGCGTTGGGGTCTTGCAACCCTCGCGCCGCGTGGGCTCTGGCGCTTCAATGGAGCCGCTCCTTGCTCGCTGAGGACGGCATCCGGCAAGCGTGTCGTGCTTGCCAAGCCGACATGAAGCAGCACGTTGGCTATGAGCCGCATACAGACGATGGAGTCCTGCGCACTGGGCTCGTCTCGGGACTTCCCAATGCCGGTACGCCGTGCGGGGCTGATGGAAGCGGAGTTCAGCGCCGGTGACGCCGGTCAATCCGGTGTGGCCGAAGAAGGCAGACATTGTGGGACGGCACGGAGGTCGCGCGCTGTCCAGCATGCGCCGGTGGCGCTCTTGGCCGCAAGGCGATCCGCGGTGCCCGAACGTGTTGATCGACAGGTCGAGTGGGCTCAAAGGCTGGCTCGGCCGTACGGCAGCTCCAGGCGCCGTCCAGCGCATCGCGCCTGCGATCCTGAGGCCCTTGAGCGTCGGGGCGCGACACGCAGGGTAGATGCAACATCGCGGAAATGGGTAATCCTAGGCATGTTTCTGCCTGTCTTGGCCGGAGTTGACTTCGCGCCGTTTTTCGACTATGTTGGTAACGTTTCGCTATGGACAAAACGAGCCCAAGCGCGAGGAAGTACGAAAACAAGTCTCTCCACCGAGCCTTTGTAGTACTTGACCTGTTTGACAGCGAAGCATCGCACTTGACGGCATCTGAGATCGCGGCGGCGCTCGGACTACGCCCGGGGACGATCTACCCCACGCTCTGCACGATGGAAGAGCACGGCTACGTTGAGCGAGACGAACACAAGCGGTATCGGCTGGGGCTCAAGTTCCTTGAGAGAAGCAGCCACATCCTTTCTCATCTCGACGTCCGCAGCATTGCCCAACCTCACTTGAGAAGCCTCGCCCGGGAGCTTGAGGGAAACACCCACCTTGCCGTCCTCTATGAGCGCGAGGTTCTCTACCTGCATCGAGAAGAAGGGCAACCCACGGTAATCCTCAATGAGGTCGTCGGTCGTCGAGTTCCCGCCTACTGCACCGCGTTGGGGAAGGTGTTGCTCGCGCATCTTCCGGATGAGGACCTGCTTCTGCTGCTTAGGAGTATTCGAATGCAGCCGCTGACTCCCAACACCATCCTGAAGAAAGAGCAGTTGATGGAGGAGCTTCGGAAGACTCAGTCCATGGGCTACGGGACGGACCGTGAGGAATTCCACGTTGGCAGTACCTGCTTGGCTGCGCCACTGCGGAACCACACGGGGGCGGTTCTGGCGGCCATCAGCGTATCGCTTCCAACGAACGCGCTCTCGGCAGAACGAGAGCGCAAGGTCGTCGAATCGCTTGTTCGATGTGCGCAGCAGGTATCGAGT
>JAQTNX010000179.1 GCA_028713635.1 Candidatus Bipolaricaulis sp. | reverse complement strand
CGCGGGAAGCTCGGCGGCTCTTGATTGCCTGTGCCGACGAACTGCTCGAGGTGGTTCTGGTTCAGAGGGAAGGTCGTCCTCGGACGACGGGACGCGAGTTCCTGAACGGGATGCGGTCCGGGTCCCGTTTTGACTGAGGACCAACGGGGTCCCGTTTCGAGTGAGGACCAACGGGGTCCCGTTTCGAGTGAGGACCAACGGGGTCCCGTTTCGAGTGAGAACCAACGGGGTCCCGTTTCGAGTGAGAACCAACGGGGTCCCGTTTCGAGTGAGAACCAACGGGGTCCCGTTTCGAGTGAGAACCAACGGGGTCCCGCTTCGACTGAAGACCAGCGGGGTCCCGCTTCGAGTGAGGACCAACGGGGTCCCGTTTCGAGTGAGGACCAGCGGGGGCCCGCTTCGAGTGAGAACCAGCGGGGGACCGCTTCGAGTGAGGACCAGCGGGGGCCCCGTTCTGACTGAGAACCAACGGGGGTCGGTTCAGCGGCTGTTGGTCGGGTAGAGCCCCCCGCCGCCCTGCGGCTGCGCGCGGCGCTCCAATCGGATGCCCTCGAAGACGCGAATCGCGATCTCGGCCGTGTTGGACACCGTCGCGCCGAGCAGGTGGCCGCCGCACGCGGATCCGTCCTGCCTTGCGACGCAGACGTGGCAGTGGATGGCGCGGCCCTCCGCGGACGTAGCGAAGTTGCCCTGAATCGACAGAAGCTCGACCGGCCCCGCGATGCAGTGCTCTTCGTACGATGTGCCGTTCCAGTACCCCGTCCGAAGGTCGCGAAGCATTCCGACTCCGGCGAGGATCGCACCCGAATCGATCGCGAGATCTCGAAGGCGAGCCATCAAGTCTTCGCCGTCGACGAGACGGACGACAAGGTCGGGTCCCTCTTTCGCGTGGAACATGTCTCTCCTTCTCAAAGCGGCGCCGCGCTGCCGGGCGACGAAAGCTGCTTGTGCAACGGCGGCCCGGTCTCTATCCTGTCACCCATGGTGCGACGCGCCGATCTCGATTGGGTCCTACGTCGGCTGCACGATGCCCTCGGTCCTGTCCCGGAGGTCGCGGCCGATCCCCTGGAGACGCTCGTCCTGACGATCCTCTCCCAGAACACCACCGACGTCAACCGGGACCGCGCCTACGCATCGTTGATGGCGCGATTCGCGTCGTTCGATGCGATCGCGGACGGCGAGGTCGACGGAATCGCGGCCGCGGTCTCCCCGGCGGGTCTTCAGCGTCAGAAGGCGGCGTCGATCCGCGCCGTCCTCAGGAGAGTCAGGGCCCGAGAGGGGGCACTGGATCTCTCGTTCCTCGGGCGCATGTCGACCGACGAGGCGCTCGCGTGGCTCCTTGCGTCTCCCGGTGTCGGCGAGAAGACGGCGAGCATTGTGCTTCTGTTCTCGTTCGGTCGTCCGGTCTTCCCCGTAGACACTCACATCCGCCGCGTCCTGACTCGCCTTGGCTGGATCACCGGCGGCGGCAGCCCCTACCGGGAGGCCAACGAGCTTCTCCCCAAAGACCCTGCACGGATGCGCGATCTGCACCTCCTCCTCATCGAGCTCGGGCGAACGATCTGCCGCGCTCGCCGGGCCGAGTGCGCGATCTGCCCGCTGGTGGAGCGATGCGACGTCGGCGGCCGTGTGCGGGCTGGAGTATCATGACCTGCGAGCGTAGGAGGAAATGATGCGGGATTCCGTGGAGTTGCTGGCCAAGGAGCTTCTGGGGCGAGGGTGGACGCTCGCCGTCGCGGAATCATGCACGGGAGGCGGCCTGGGAGCACGGATCACGGGCACTCCGGGGAGTTCTGCCTACTTCCTCGGCGGGATCATCGCGTACGACAATCGGGTCAAGAAGGACATGCTGGGCGTTCCCGAGACTGTGTTCGCGGAGTCGGGAGCCGTGAGCCGGGCGTCGGCCGAGGCGATGGCGGCAGGTTGCCTGCAGCGTTTCGGGGCGGACGTCGCGGTGTCGATCACCGGGATCGCGGGCCCCGGAGGGGGAACGCCCGACAAGCCGGTCGGGCTTGTCTACATTGCTGTCGCGACGAGGAGCAGCGAGCGTTCCGAGGAGAACCGCTTCTCGGGAGACCGCGCGTCCGTGAGGCGCCAGGCGGTGGACGCCGCGCTTCGACTTGCTCTCGCGGCCGTTCGCGCTGCGGGATCGCCGCAACTGCCTTGATCGCCCCTCATCGTCCGGGCTAGACTCCGCACATGAAACGGCCGCTCCGGAGCACGCTGCAATTCCTCGCGTCCCTCGTGGTCGGACTGGGCGGCGTCGCGGCCGTCCTCTACTTCGTCGGTTGGCGGGAGATCCTCGGGGAGATGAGGGCGCTCGGAGCGCTCGGCATGCTCTCCGTTCTTGGCCTGGTGGCCCTTCCCATGCTTGCCTGGATCCTCTGCTGGAGCGTGATCCTCTACGCCCAAGGCATCCAGATTCCGCTGTTCCGGCGCATCGGCGCGCAGCTCTCCGGCTATTCGATGACGTACCTGACGCCGACGATGTACTTCGGGGGAGAACCGATCCGCGCCTTCCTCGTGGTGGACAAGGAGCGGGCTCCGATGACGCGCGTGTTCGCCACGATCATTGTGGAACGATTCCTCGGCGGACTGAGCATGGTCGGTTTCATCCTGATCGGCAGCTTCTACGCGATCGTCTCGCCGGACCTTCCCGCAAGCGAGAAGCGCCTCCTCATCGCCGGGCTCGCCTTTGTGACGTTCTGGATCTTCGTCGGCTTCATCAACTTCGTCGGGAACTTGAAGTGGGTCAGCCGGATCGTCCGCTTCCTCGGGCGGCTGATGCTCCGGTGGCAGGATCCGTTGCAGCGTGCCGCCGACAAGATCTCGGAGACGGAAGACGAGGTGGGAATCGCCTTCACGAGGCATTGGAGAGCCACGCTGGTCGTCCTCGCGCTCCAGGGCGTGGCGACTCTCTGTGCATTCATGCGGCCCGAAGTGTTCTTCCGCTTCTCGGCGGGACACGGCTTCACCTTCTCGCAGCTCTCGCTCCTGTTCACGCTGAACGTCCTTTTGTCCTTCTTCCTGTGGATCACTCCAGGAGGCCTGGGCACGAGCGAGGCGGGTCTGATCGGCATCTTCCACCTGGTCGCGCCCCAAGCCTCAAGCGGCGCCGTGGTGGCGTATTCGCTCGTCTACAAGTTTGCCGAGTGGCTTCTCGTCATCGCCGGAGTGTTGTACATGCTGCAGCGAGGGATGGGATTCCTCGGGCGCAGGAGGGCGGAGCCCCACTAGGCGCAGCTTACGGCAGCGGGTCGAACGGACGGGCCGTGAGGTGGCTCGCTCCGAACAGGCCGGAGAGCCCGCCCATCAGGAGCCCCAACAGAACCGACAGCAGCCCCACGCCGACCAGACGCGGGGTGGTCAGGGGCAGCGCGGGATTCGCCCCGCCCGTCGTCGCCTGGAACACGTAGAGGCCGACGAACAGCACGACGCTGGCGAGAGCGCCCATCAGAAGGCCGAGC
>JAQTNX010000178.1 GCA_028713635.1 Candidatus Bipolaricaulis sp. | reverse complement strand
CCTGATCGAGAGAGAGAAGGAACCGCGTCATATCCCGTGCCGTGATCGTAACCGGCCCACCTCTCTCAATCTGGTCCTGGAATAGCGGGATTACTGATCCCCGCGAGCCGAGCACGTTCCCATAGCGAACAAAAATGAATCGCGTATGCGGACAGTCTAGATTGGCACGGATGAATGCCCGCTCTTGTAGTGCCTTCGTCATGCCATAGACGTTGACCGGCTTGCACGCTTTGTCAGTGGAGACGCCGATTACAATCTGTGGCGAGCAATCGTGCATTTGAACTGCACGAATGATGTTCTCGGCTCCGGTAACGTTTGTCTGCACAGCCTCAGACGGAAAGTATTCACACGTCGGTACCTGCTTCATCGCGGCGGCATTGACTACCACGTCGGCATCGCGCAACGCCGCTGCTACGGAATCGTAGTTGCGCACATCGCCGATACGAAACTCTAGTACACGCTGCGAGTTGCAGTAGATCACTTCATCCGTCACGGCGCGACGATTCATGTACTCCATGCGCATCGCATGTTGCTTCGTCTCGTCACGCGAGAAGATGATGATCTTATCGGGCAGGCCGATCTCTCCCGACAAGAGCCGCTGTACTAGCGCCTTCCCCAGCGACCCCGTCCCCCCAGTAATCACCACACGCTTCCCCTCAAGCATTCTTTTCCCCCACCATCTCCGCGATCATCTCATCCCACGACGGCGGCACAAAGCCAGTTGCGGCATTGAACTTCGATCCATCTAGGCTACGGTCGCAAACAACCTCATCGTCTGGCACAATCTCTGCGCCTACGCTGTAGGCTTCATTGAGCTTGGTCAGTAGTTCGTGCTTGCTGATCGGACTGGACGCTACGTGCCAGATTCCTTGTAGCTCGGGATGCGGAATGATCGTCTCGACAATGATCTTCGATAGAGCAGTAGTCGTGAAGCCGCTGAAGATCGCTTGCCGATACCCATGCACCGTCTGTCCTCGCTGCCCAAGAAACCACTCAAGCAGCCCCCTTGCACTGCCGAGTTCTCTCCCGATCATGGATGTTCGTATCGTCAGGCACCCTGGCTCGTCAACCTCTCCCAAGAGCTTTGTCATGCCGTAGGAATCGACTGGATCGGGTCTGTCCGCCTCTGAGTACATCCCCTTCCTGCCCGAGAAGACACAATCGGTACTTAGATGGATGAGGCGGGCACCAACGTCTCGACAGATAGTGGCCAACTGGTGCGGGAAGAGGGCATTGACCGTGATCGACTCAAGCGGATCTTGAGCGAGAGGTGACTGCTTGACGATCCCAATGCAGTTTACAACGACATCGGGGCGAGTATCGGCAAGGGCTCGCTCTGCCGTTCTGATGTCTCTCGCATCAACACGCTCTCGCCCAATCCCAATTGTCTCGATGCTTTGTGAGGCTACTTGGCATAACTTATGGCCAAGCATCCCGGACGAGCCAAGAACGAGGAGCATCAGCTCTTCTTTTCCAGCTTCTCTAGGCGCTTGAGGACTGAGCCAGCCTTCTTCGTGTCGAGCCTCGTTGTCTTCACAGCGCCTCCTTCTTCGCCCGCGCCGCCTCAATGGCCTTCACGGCGACCTCGTTCAGCCGCGCGAAGTCTGGCGTCGCCTCCATCCCAAGCGCGTTGAGGAGCTGCACGAGCTGGTCACGGAGAATGCCAATCTGCTCGCCAACGGGCGCGAATGGATGCACCGCGTCAGAGATCACCCTGTCCGTCTCCCTATCGGTCCACGCCGCCCATGCTGCCGCGATCTCGGCGTCTGTGTAGCGGAGCGGGATGTCTGAGTACAGCGCCTCGCCGAGGATCAGCTCGTTCTCTGCCCCCGTCGCACCTTCACGATGCACGAAGCGCAGATCCTGCACCGGGATCGGAAGCAGTCTTGCCTTGGCCGAGTTGATATGCGCCGTCGGCTCGTTCCCCGCCCAGAGGATTCGCCCGTTGTTTGCTACCACTATCCAGTTCATCGCCCCCCCCTAAACAAACAGCGCATCGAAAACGGTTGCATCGGCAGCGTCGGATGCCGTCGCACACGCGTTATAGACATACGTGGTAGAGTAGTGCTTGAAACTCGATGCCTGACGGAGCAGTATGCCAGTGGCAGCGCCGAAGTCGTCAATGACAGAGACCCCGTCAGAAGAATAGAATGCACCGCTCGCAACTGATGCGGATATGGTGTAAGAGACGCCATACAGCCTCGTTCCTGATGTGGTTTTCACGTAGCTAGGCCCGCCAGATATATTGAGAGCGTTTACCCCGTTATATATCACACACCCAGTAATTAGAGAGTAAACGCGGCCTCCCAATATCACAAAGGCAATGTTAGCCGCTGATCCCTGATTGATGTAACAACACGTTAGGAAGATATTCCCAGTGGCATTCTCGCAATTGACCTTATGCGCCGCATCGGCGCTGCTGATGAGGCACTGAATGAAACTTATGCTGCTGTTTATCCCAGTAATGTACACGCGATCCATATCGAGATTCTGCACGGTAACGGGTACATATAGGTTGGCAAGCGTCAGCAAGCCCATAGACGACGCCCACGTATTGATGCTGTAGCTCCATGTGTCATCGTCAACTGGGTTCGTCCCAAACAGGTGTGACACGTAGATGTAGCTGTTCCCCACGAAGCCGTCTGTGTTCCCAGTGATGATGCGGTAGATATCCGTCTCGCCAGCCTTGTAGACGCGAAGCAGCCTGTACTGCTGGGCATCAGCGGCAGTAAGGTCTTCCGTAACCGTTAGCCGATCCACTGGGGCATTCGCGGCGTAGACAGGATCATTCTGGTCATCTGCCCGCGCCGTGATGTCGCCGCTCACCGCGACCGCAAGTGCGCCCTCAATGATGATCTCCCCGTCAACCGATCCCGCCACTCGGTTCTTGAGCGTTCCCGCCGCGTAGGCTGCCGTCGCTGCAATCAGGTGAATCGTAACCGCGTGGTTGATGATCGTCGGGATGTCCTCTACAGCGCGGTCAAACGTCTCATACGGCGTCCCGACCGTCCCGTCACCTGTGACATCATCCCCGTCGTCAGCATCGACGTAGATGTCCATCGCGGCGGTGGTTTGTTTGCCAGCCCACGTTGCGTCCGTGCTAGCAATCGCCCGGAACGCTGGGGCACCAGCATTAGTGAACAAGGCATGAGTCGTCGTCACGTTGTCTGCTGTGGCCTTGATTAGCTTCCCGGTTGCCCCGTCAAAAAGAGCAACAGTATTGTCAGTAACTCCAGCAGGCCCTACAACGTCTCCTACGCCACCAGCGCCCGATCCGCCAACCATAACCCACTTCGCCAGCGTCGCATCATAGAGCAGCATAGCGTACTGGTCAGTCGCATCGAGACTAACGTCGGCCCCGCCACACTCGATATTTCCCGTACCGTGTTTGATGACAATAGTCCGCGCCGTGTTCTCAGCGCGGATGCAGATCATCATCCCATCTTCTCCGCCGTAGATCGTAGCAAGATCGTCTGATGCTCCAGCGGCTTCCGTGTCCA
>JAQTNX010000177.1 GCA_028713635.1 Candidatus Bipolaricaulis sp. | reverse complement strand
GAACGCGTCGCGGATGGCGCGAACGAGAGGCTCGAGATCGCCGTCCGGGCTGAAGGTTCGTACGCTGACGCCCTCGGGCCACGCCGGCTCCGGCAGGGCGACGTCGAGCGGGGCCTCCATGCGGAAGAAGAGCCGCACGAGGGCGAATCCAGAGCGCTCCAGCAGGGAGTTCGCCTCCAGATCCTGTTTGTACACGAACTGGCGAAGGCTGACGCGCGCGCCGGCCGGTGCGCGATCGATGGCTCTCCGCGCGCGCTCCTCCTCCCAGGCGGCGAGCCACGTGCCGATGCCCAGGCCGCGGTGGCCGGGATCCACGCGCCCCCAGGAGAAGACGCGGACGTGAGGCTCGTCGGTGTCCCAAACCTCGGCGTATCCAACGAGGGATCCGCCTGCGGTCTCCACGAGGATGGTGTCAGAGTCCAGGTTGAACCCCGGCGATCGCCACTCGATCAGGAGGTCCGCAACATCGTGTTCGTCGACTCCAACGACGGCACGCGAACAAGCATTGAACAGCGCGATCAGCTCTTCTGCATCGCTCACCCTCGCGGGGCGAGCGCGGTATCCGTGGGGCAAGTGTTCCAGCATGTTGACTCCTTGCAGACGGTGAAGCTGTGGCCCGACACGTCCGGCCGGGACCTCGGGATGCTGGACGGGACGATGAGCGTGCCCAAGAAGGCGTCGCTGCGGTGACGAGAGGGAAGCGAGAGACTGACGAAGCGAAAACTACCGGGTCGCGAATCCGCCCTCGCGCGCCCCATCCGAGGAGGTTCCCGGATGAGCTCTATGTCGACCTAGGGCCATGGACCGCCTCCTCCTTTGATAGGCGCGCCTTGCCAAGGCGCGTACGATTCGCCACCCGCCGCGAACGGCGGCTCGTTCATCCGTAAGTGGCCCGCAGTATAGCAGAGCATGGGGGACATGCAAGGGCAACCTTGCGGCGGACCGCTGAAACGTCTATCCTATTAGGGATAAGCGCGATCGGCCGAGCGATTCTCGCGTCCGTCCTGCGCCAACTTCTATGAACAAGGCCGACGCGACGTCTACCAGTTCCGACAGCCACAATCCCCTCGGCTACGTTCCGCGTCGAGATGCCACCCCCGACACGTATCGAGCGTTGGGGTTTCGCTGTGGACTCGAAGTTCATCAGCAGCTTCGCACGAAGAAGAAGCTCTTCTGCCGATGCCCGGCCGGCATGTACCAGGACGGGGAAGACTACGACGCCCAGCTCGTCCGCCACATGCGTCCCACCCTGAGCGAGCTCGGTGAGTACGACGGGACCGCCCTGATGGAATACAAGACCAAGAAGAACATCATCTACCGGATCAAGGGTGAGACGGCCTGCACGTACGACATCGACGACACGCCCCCGTTCGCCGTGAACCGCGAGGCACTCGGGATTGCGATCGAGGTCGCCCTCTTGCTCGAAACGAGCCTCGTGGGCGAGCTCCACATCACCCGGAAGCAGTACTTGGACGGCAGCATCCCCACCGGATTCCAGCGCACGGCGATCATCGGCATCGACGGCCGCATCCCCGTCGCGGGGAAGCGGGTGGGCGTACGCCAGCTTTCCATGGAAGAGGACTCGTGCCGCGAAGTGAGCGATGTCGGCCATGAACGGACCTACACGACAGACCGGCTTGGGATGCCTCTGATCGAGACCGTCACCGAGCCGGAGCTCCTGACGCCGGACGAGGCCGCCGAGGCGGCGAACTACATCCGCTACGTGGCGCGCAGCACCGGGCACGTCAACGTCGGCATCGGCGCGGCCCGCGAGGATGTGAACGTCAGCATCGAGGGCGGCACGCGCGTGGAGATCAAGGGCGTGCAGCACATCCGGTGGATCCCGGAGCTAACTCACAACGAGGCGTTCCGCCAGAAGGCCCTCCTCCTCGTGCGCGATGAGCTGGAACGACGGAGGGTCGACCCGAAGACGTGGAGTCCTCAGCACGACGAGCTGTCCGGTGCGGACCGGGCCGCGGCGGCGGCGCTCGTGCCGTCCGAGGCAAGCGCGGCGGTCATCTGCCTGCCGGGGTTCGCAGGACTGCTTGCGTTCCCGACGAACCCGGGCCGCTCGTTCGCCGACGAATTCTCGGATCGGCTGAAGGTCATCGCCTGCATCGAGAGGCCGAACATGGCGCAGTCGGAGGACGGAGAATCGGCGCTGCCGCGAGCGACCTGGCAGAGGCTCGGGAAGCGCGTCGGGGCGACGGCCAAGGACGCCGTGCTTCTTGTGTGGGGCCCGGCCGCCGATCTGCCCACGGCGATCGAGACGGTGGTCGAGCGCGGCCGATTGGCGTTCGGCGGGGTGCCGAACGAGACGCGCAAAGGACTTCCCGACGGGACGACCATCTTCGAGCGCGTCCTGCCGGGACCGGACCGGATGTATCCGGACACCGATTCGTCGCCGATCCCGATCGAGGAGGAGGCAATCGAGGCGACACGGGCACGGCTGCCGCAGGCCGTGGAGGTGCGCCAGGCCCTCCTGCGCTCGTGGGGCGCCCCGAAGGACACGCACGCCTACCTCTTGCGGCGGAACCTCGTGCCGCTGATCGGGGAACTGGTCGCGAGCGGTGCGGAGCCGATGGCGGCATCGACGCTGCTCGGACACGACGTGCGCCACGCCATGAGCGACCGCGAGATCGACGCGGATCGCGTCCGCTGGGCGGTCGCGCAGGCGGTCGAGCACGGGCTGACGCCCGACGCGCTTTCGGCGATCGTGCCGCTTGCCCTCCGGGAGCCGACGTCCTCGTTCGAGGAACTCCTCGAGCGAGCGCAATACCGTCGAGCGTCGGAGAAGGACGTGAGAGCCGCGGTGCGGCGCGAGGCGAAGCGGCGCGACGCCCGCCGCCCGGAAGCGCTCCAGCGCGTGATCATGGGTCGCGTGCGCGCGATCGCATGGGGCAACGTCCCACTCGCTGCGGTTGCAGCGTGGGTCGAGGAGGCGACGCGGTGAGCGACGAAGCCCGCAAAGGGTACAAGGGCGAGGCCCTCGACGCGCTCGTGCGCTTCCAGGTCGGCGTCTGGAGCGACGTCGATGTCGAGTCCACGCGCGGCCACTTCCGGGGCATCATCCTCCCGCGCTCCGAGTTCGATGACTCGCGCCACCTCGTCCTCAAGCTCCCCACGGGCTACAACGTGGGCATCGACGTTCGAACGCTTCGGAATGTCAAGGAGCTCGGCCGGCGCGAGGCTCACTATAAGATCCCCGAGAAGGAGTTCCCGACGTCGCCCGACAAGCCGAACGTCAAGCTCCTGGGGACCGGCGGCACCATTGCCTCTCGCCTCGACTACCGCACCGGTGCGGTGATCCCCGCGTTCTCCCCCGGCGAGCTGTACGGCGCGGTTCCCGAGCTCGCCGACATCTGCAACCTCTCGACGGAGAAGCTGTTCGCCGTGTTCTCCGAGAACATGGGGCCAACGCAGTACATCGCGCTCGCGAAGGCGATCGGCCGTGAGATCGAGAACGGAATCCACGGGATCGTCATCGGCCACGGGACGGACACGATGCACCACACGGCGAGCGCGCTTGCCTTCATGGTTCAGCACTCGCCGGTGCCGATCGTCATGGTCGGGTCGCAACGGTCCTCCGATCGGCCGTCTTCGGACG
>JAQTNX010000176.1 GCA_028713635.1 Candidatus Bipolaricaulis sp. | reverse complement strand
TCCGCCTTCCTCAACTGGGCGATCAAGGGGTACTGCGACAAGAACGAGATCACGTTCACCCGCTGTCGATCGCACAAGAAGAACGACCGGCCCCACATCGAGCAGAAGAACGGGGCGGTGGTCCGCCAGCCGATCGGCTACGACCGCGATGAGGGACCGGAAGCCACAGCGACACTCCAGGCGGTGTACGACGGCTACCGCATCGACGTCAACTCCCTCCAGCCGGTGCGGACGCTGGAGGAGAAGAGGCAACGATCCAGGCTTCGGTACCCCTTGCTTCTGAGGCATCACGGGGCGCCTCGCCGCCGCGACGGCGAAGGTCCCAGGCGAACGCTCCTCAACCGTCCGGCGTTCGTCACGACGTTGATCGACGAGAGCGCCATTGCCGCCTCGGCGACGAGCGGGTGGAGCAGTCCCGCGACCGCAAGCGGGATCGCCACGACGTTGTAGAAGAACGCCCAGAAGAGGTTCTGGCGGATCTTGCGGAACGTCGCGCGGGAGAGGCGCACGGCGCGGGCGACCGCCGCCGGCTCTCCGGACACGAGGGTGACGTCGCCCGTCTCGATGGCAACGTCCGTTCCCGTTCCGAGGGCGATGCCGACGTTCGCCGCACGGAGCGCAGGAGCGTCGTTGATCCCATCCCCCACCATCGCCACGACGCGGCCCTTGCCTTGCAGCCCCTCGATCACTCGGACCTTCCCCTCAGGCAGCACCCCGGCCTCGATCCGCTCGATTCCGACCGCTTGGCCCACGCCCCGCGCCACCCGCTCGTTGTCTCCGGTGAGGAGGACGACGTCGATCCCGAGCTCGCGAAGCTCTGCGATCGCGGCGGCCGCGCCGGCCTTCGGCCGATCGGCGATTCCGAGGACGCCGAGCCAACCCGACGCGTCGGCGACGACGATCGCTGACTTGCCGTTCGCCTCGAGCGCGTCGACGGCCGAGCCGGCCGCCCAGTCCCCGACTCCAACCTCGCCGCGAATCCAAGCGACGGAGCCGACGAGAACGTCTCGCCCGTCGACCCGCCCCCGAACGCCCTTCCCGGGAAGCGCAACGAACCCCTCGACGGGAGAGAGCTGTATGCCGCGCTCTTCGCACGCGGCGACGGCCGCTCGCCCGAGAGGATGCTCCGAACCCCGTTCGACGCTCCCTGCGAGGCGGAGGAGGTCCGACTCGCCGAGCCCGAAGGAGACGACGTCCGTCACTTCCGGGCGCCCCTCGGTGATCGTCCCGGTCTTGTCGAAGGCGATCGTGTCGACCCTCCGGAGCGTTTGGATCGCCTCGCCGCTGCGAAACAGGATCCCGTTCTCCGCTCCCTTTCCGCTTCCCACCGACAGCGCGGTCGGCGTCGCAAGGCCGAGGGCGCACGGACAGGCGATGACAAGCACCGCGACGGCCGCAAAGAGCGCCCTCGAGAAGGGCGAGAGATCCCCGTGGACCCACGGGAGGACGCCGCTTGCCCACGCCATGATCCCGGCGAAGGCCCCCGGCGCGACCAGCCAGAGGACGAACGTCGCGAGGGCGAGCGCAAGGATGACGGGCACGAAGACCCTCGTCACGCGGTCGGCGAGCGCCTGAATCGGAACCTTGGATCCCTGCGCCTCCTCGACGAGGCGAATGATCTGGGCGAGGAACGTGTCCTTCCCGATCGCGCCGGCCTCCACGTGGAGCAGCCCTTCCACGTTCAGGGTCGCCCCGATGACCGTGTCCCCCGCCGCCCGCCGTACCGGAATCGACTCGCCCGTGGCGATCGATTCGTCCACGTGGCTCTCGCCGCTCACCACGACTCCGTCGGTCGGTACTTTGGCCCCAGGCCGAACGACCATCACGTCGCCGATCGCGACGTCCTCGATCGGAACGTCGATTTCCAGACCATCCCGCAGGACGGAGGCCGTCTTCGCCCCGAGGGAGAGAAGTCGTCGGATCGCCTGCGACGCCCGCCCCTTCGCCCGCGCCTCCACCCAGCGCCCCGTGAGGTGGATCGCCAGGATCATGGCCGCCACGCCGGCGTAATCGTGCACGGACGGCGCGGCACCCATCTCCGCCGCGACCGCGACGAACCCCGTGGCGAGCGACGCGAGCGCCCCAAGCGCGATCAGCGTGTCCATCGTCGGCGTACGCCGAAGGAGCGCGCGCAGCCCGGCAAGGAGGGTGGGGCCCCCGGCCCAGAAGATGACAGGAAGCGCCAGGAGAACGGTGCCCGCGTGGTAGCCGAGGGGCGAGGGCCACGCAATCCCGAAGAACATCTCCGGCACCATCCAGACAACGATGGGAATCGCCAGCAGCCATGCGAACCCGGCGCGGCGCCGGGCGGCGAGCGCGTCACGTCCGGCGGTGTCGTCGGCCCGCGCGATCCCATACCCCGCACGACGAACAGCGGCCGCCAGCTTCCCTTCTGCGACGCTCGCCGATGCTTCCACGTGCGCGATACCCGTCATGGGGTTGACGGCGGCAGCGCTCACCCCGGGCACGGCTCGAAGCGCCTGCTCGACCGCCTGGGCGCACGCCGCGCAGTGCATCCCCTCGACCCGCAGTGTCGTGGTTCGTTCCTCGTTCGCCATCGTTTCCCTAGAAGTGCTTCAGGTACCGAAGTGTCTCCATCATCTCGTCGATCCGGGTCTCGCCGCCGTCGGCGAGAATGGCTTCGCGCATGCAGTGCTTCATGTGCGACGCCGTCAGCGCCTGTGCGACCTTCGACAGTGCGGACTGCACCGCCGCGATCTGTTTGAGGACGTCCACGCAGTACGCCTCGTCGGCGACCATCCGGATAACCCCGGAAAGGTGCCCCGACGCCGTGCGCAGCCGTCGCTCGAGATCCGATCTTAGCTCACTGTCCTGGCTCAAGCTCCCTTCCGCCATGCCTTTTCACCTCTACCCACCCGGGGTGGGGTGGGATACTCTACGCTGCCGCGGGGCCCCCCGTCAAGCAATGGCGTGGGAAGGCGAGAGGATGTCCCATCGGTGCGGCCCGAGAGGGCGGACAGAGGTCCGTGCTTCTCGCTCGGACGTCGGCGGTTGACTTGCGGTCTCGTCGGGACTAGGTTGGACCAACCAACAGCGGAGCCGCCTTCCGCGTTCGTTCTGGATCGGGGCCAGGTTTTCCGGATCTGGCATGTACGACACAAGAGGGAGAGGGGGAAGGCGGCTCCTACCTCTTGTCCCAACACACTCGATCCGACAACGAATCCCGAGAACCGGCACTCGACAGCAGATCCGCCCGCGACGAATAGGAGAAAAGACAGGCGGGGCCTGGCTTCTCATCTAGTGAAGAGGGGCGACTCCCCCAAACCAACCCCGCCGCTTCGTGTGTATCACTCCCGAGCGCGGTTGTCAATGCCCGGAGCGGCCATCCGGCAAGGCGGGTCGACTTCGTCCGACCTCCTGGAGCGGTTCCCGCGCGACCCCCGTCATGCGTGCGGCGATCGACTTGAACGTTGGGGTGACAGAACCCTGGCGGGACAGCCGCACGTCGCTCAGAGCCGGCGATCTCGCCGGACCGGCTGCCTCGTCCTCTTGACACGCGTCCTTGAGAGCCGTATAGTCGGCCCAATATGGGTACCGTGTCAGGTTTTCACATCCTTCGCACGCGTATGATCTTCCGTAGACGTACTGCCGGGTGACTTG
>JAQTNX010000175.1 GCA_028713635.1 Candidatus Bipolaricaulis sp. | reverse complement strand
GTCGGAGAAGCGAGCCGTGCGAAGGAGGCCGCCCCGCTGGTCGTAGTACTCGATCGACACGATCGCGAAGTCGGCGCGCACGCGGACGACGAGACTGCCGTAGACGACGGCGGCGTCCGGCTTCGGCGTGAGGGTCAGCACGTAGTCGGTTCCATCCCGCGTCATCGTCGCGTCGTACTTGTCGGACAGCGTCCCGTGGATGAGGTCCTCGAGGGCCGGCCCGCTTCCGAAGATGCTGTCGGCGGCGGCGATGCCCGGGAGCGGCACGGCCTTGCCCGCCGCGGGCGCGTAGTACCACACCTTGTCCTCGACCATCAGGTAGCCCGACCCGGCGTCGGCCTCGGGGAGGAGGAAGCGGACGAGGCCGAGGTCGTCGCCCTGCGACCAGACCTCGACGCGGTAGACGGTCGTCTTGCCCGCCTGCACGATCTCCAGGGAGACGAAGCCGTGGAACGTCTTGCCCTGCCAGTTGGCGCGAGCGCGGTCGAGCACCTCGAACGCCTCGTACTCCTGCGCAACGACGCCGAGCGCCGGGACGAGGATCGCCCCGACGAGGAGAGCCATCGAAATCCTTCGTACGACCTTCATGGTGTCACCTCTGTTTGCCCGCGCGGGGCCGCACTGTCACGCCTCGCGAATGGCCTCCACCGGCTGCAGGCCGGCGGCCCGCCGTGCCGGGTACCACGCCGCGATGAGGGCCGTCGAGAGGACGACGGCCAGGCTGCCGAGAAGATAGATGCCCGATGCCGACGCGTAGAGCTTGGCCGGCATCGAGAGGTCGCCGGCCATCGAGGCCCACGTGGTTCCGATGGTAATCCCGCGGGTCAGCGCCAGGAGGGCCAGATAGCCGAGCGACCCGCCGACGACGAAGCCCAGCGCCGACGCGACGAGCGCCTCGAGCTGCACGATGCGGCCGAGTCGCTTCGGCGACATGCCGACCGCGATCATCACGCCGAACTCGCGCGTGCGCTCGAGAACCGAGAAGAGGACCGTGTTCGCGACGCCGAACCCGGCGAGGAGGGCGAGGATGAAGATGATCGGCAGCATCTCCACGCGCGCCGCCTCGATCAGCGACTTGATCAGGGGGTTCGCCTCAAAGTAGCTCTTGACGACGAACGCGTCGCCGAGCGCGGCGCGGAGCCCCGCGGAGACGCTCTCCGCCTTCTGTGTCCGCGGCAGCGAGATCACAACCTCCGTCGCGCCGGACGAGACCGCGAGGCGCTGTGCGTCGGCGAGCGCGACGAGGACGATGGCCTTGTCGAGGTTCGGGATCCCCGAGCCGAAGAACCCGACGGCCGTGACGGCCAGGGACTGCGGGCCCGAGTCTGCCTGGGCCAGGACGACGACCCGCTCGCCGATGCGGACGTCGAGCCGGCGGGCGATCTCCTCGCTCAACAGGATCTCGCCTGGGTTCGCGAGTCCACGTCCCACGGCGATCTGAGACGGCAGGCTGGTCACGCGGGACTCCCCCTCGAGGTCGATCCCGCGAATCTCGATGCCCGTCGCTCCGTAGGCGGACTTCACCATGCCGTAGACGGAGAGTCGCGAAGCGTACGTGTCGATGCCGGCCGCTGCGAGCGCCGACTCGGCGGCGGCAACCGCGTTCGGACTCAGTCCGTGCTCGGGCGCCGGGTCTTCGTCGTATCCCGTCGCGCGGATCTTGATGCTTCCCTGATCGACGGCGATCTGCGAGTCGACCATCGAGGCCATGAACCCGTCCATCACGCCCCACATCACGATGATGACCAGGCTCGCGAACGCGACCATCAGCACCATCAAGATCGTCCGCCGCGGGTGCCTCCACAGCCCCCGCCACGCCATCCGGAACGTCGATCGCTTCATTGTCTCTTCGCCTTCTTTCCTCGCGCGGGCTTCTCGTCCGTGCGCTGCCCCGTGCGAGCAGCCGGCGCCTGACGCCGGCTCGTTCGCGCCGTCGGACGGTCCACCTTCCCACTGCTGGCCGTGGACGTGAGGCCATCAGCCACGACGTTGATCGCCGCCTCGAGCAGGCGTGGGTAGAGGACCGGGTCGATGTCATCCTGGTGCGTCGGCAGGAACTTCACCAGCCCGAGCATGCTGCCCACGACTTCCGGGTCGCCGTCGATGATCTCGCCGCGCGCCTGGGCGTCACGGATCCACTCGAAGACCGGACCACCCAGGTCCAGGTTCGCCACGCTGCGCATGCCGTCCGGCACGCCGTGGATGATCTGCTCCAGCTCGGACGGGTTCAGGATGATCGGGCGGATCAGGTCGTCGGCCTCCATCTCCTTCACCAACTCCCGCTGGAAGCGGACGATGGCCTCGCGCGTATCCTTCGTCGCGCGGAGCGACCTATCGACGACCCGCCGCTGCATCGCCGGGAATCGCTCGAGAAGCAGCTCTGCGTAGAGCGCCTCCTTCGATGGGAAGAAGTGGTAGAACGCCGCCTTCGAGATCTTGACCGGCTTCGTCAAGTCCTCGATCGTCGTCTTCTTCAGCCCGTAGCGGGTGAAGCAGGCAAGTCCGGCCTCCATCAGTCGTGCTCGGATCGTCTCTTTCTCAAGTCCCGTGAACGCTCTAGCCATAGTTGTGTCCCTGTGAATATATGCCGCACGTGGTCACAGAGTATACACCGTGGAAGGAGGCCGTCAAGCGGAGCGAGGTAAGCTGCTCAGGTGGCTCGAACGGAAGATCTTCTCGGCCTCCATCTGTCACCCTGACCGGTTCTCTCTGGCCGCTGTCAGGGGATGACAGAGAACGTGTCGTGCCGCGTTGCGTGTGCCGCTGGGCGGCACACACCTGGGTCTGGAACGCGGACTCGTGAGTTGCCAGGCGCCGTTTCACCGTGCTTTCCTCTTGGGAGCTACCCGTAGTTGAGGTGATCTGCGCGCTCGAACCAGTTGTGGTTCTGTTCTGAGTAATCCACGAACCGAGCCGTCCGGAGGTAGTATTCTCCGAAGACAGGGTCGCGATCGAGACTGCGCAAAGCGCCGCGTGGGTCAGTCTTGCGCGTCTCCCGCCACCGCCGCGGCCAATCGACAGCCATGCCAGTGGCGTATTCGCTGGTGAGATCCTTGTACTGGCTCTTGTATGGCAGGACGGTGTTAAGGTAGAACCCATCACTGAACGGCGGCTTGGCGAATGATGGCCCGAAGGATGCACCGATCCATGCCTGTGTCCGCTCAACGCGGGCGACTTCCACAAGCGGTGCTCCGAGGAACGTCCCAGATGGGCTATCTAGTGCCGCTTCGCCGACCGCGATGGCGCCACGCAGCGGCAGCCCTAGCTCGATTCCATGGCAGATGGCGTCAGAGACCAGCTGCGAAAAGATCGGCAGCGCAACCCTGTTATACGGCGTCCAAAACAGCAGGGAGTCACTGAAGTAGGCGTTACCGAGGACGAGCCACCCAACGGCGGTGCGGCCATCAGGTAGAGGCTGGATGGCGATACCGCCAGTCTGTTGCCTGACGTAGGTGACAAGAGCGCTGTACTTCATCTGAAGGGCCGCTAGGCGCAGCCTCGCTAGTGTCGCGTCCCGTTAGTGCTTTTACTTATGCGGCGAGATGTGGTATGCTGAGTCATGCCACGACGAGCGATTGCAGTCACGGTGAATGCGGAAGAGCGGGGGGTTCTCGAGGAGTGGGCGACC
>JAQTNX010000174.1 GCA_028713635.1 Candidatus Bipolaricaulis sp. | reverse complement strand
CATGCTCGACGGGTTCTCCCAGATCTCGCCGGTCCTTCAGGCACTTCTAGCCACACTCTTTCCCTGGTTGGCTACGGCGCTCGGCGCGTCTCTCGTCTTCTTCTTTCGGGAGATCGAGCGGCGAGTTCTCGACGCAATGCTCGGGTTCGCCGCCGGAGTGATGATCGCCGCCAGCTTCTGGTCGCTCCTCGCGCCGGCGATCAAGCTCTCCGCGGGCTCAGGCTTGCCAAGCTTCGTCCCCCCGGTCGTCGGGTTCCTCGCCGGAGGAGCGTTCTTGTGGGTCATCGACCGGATCCTCCCGCACCTCCACATCGGGTTCCCGATCGAGGAGGCGGAGGGCGTGAAGACGCCTTGGCGCCGCAGCGTCCTCCTCGTCCTCGCGATCACGTTGCACAACATTCCGGAGGGGCTCGCGGTCGGCGTGGCGTTCGGCGCTCTGGGCGCGGCCCTTCCGGACGCTTCGCTCGCCGGGGCGGTCGCGCTCGCCCTCGGCATCGGGATTCAGAACTTCCCCGAGGGCGCCGCGGTGTCGGTGCCGCTTCGACGCGAAGGGCTCGGGCGACTCAAGAGCTTCTGGTACGGACAGCTGTCCGCGGTCGTCGAGCCGATCGCCGGCGTGCTTGGCGCGGCAACGATCGTCCTCGCCCGGCCGCTGCTTCCGTACGCGCTCGGGTTCGCCGCCGGCGCGATGATCTACGTCGTGGTCGAGGAACTGATTCCCGAGGCCCAACGGGAGCAGAACACCCACATCGCCACGTTCGGCGCAATGCTCGGATTCGCGGTCATGATGGTTCTCGACGTCGCCCTGGGGTAGGCCTCGGCCTAGGGTTCGGACGTCACGAACCGTTTCCCGTCCTCCCTGCAGAGGATCTGGATCGCGTCGCGTCCGGTGGACACTGCGGGCGGCAAGCCGCCCCCGGGGGAAACCCACTCCCCAACCATGCGGAAGTTCCCTAGGCCTGGCAGGGTCTTCTTCATGCCGGATCCGAAGAATGCGCCGGTCATCAGCCACCCTTCGTAGCTGCCACGCCAATTGCCCGTGTAGCGTTCCCACGTCGTTGGGGTCGCAACGTCGATCATCTCGACCTTGCTCCGAATCCCCGGCAACCGCTGCTCGAGCGCGTCCAGGACGCGCTCGCCGACAAGTCCCTTCTCGGCCCGGTAGCGGGCGGGATCGGCCGACAGCGTCTTCCAGCGGTCGTAGCCCGCGGTGATCATGACGATGACGACGGTCTTCCCCGCCGGAGCGAGCGCCCGGTCGAAGTTGTAGACGTTCATCGACAGGCGATCCCGCGCCTTGCCGTCAATCTCGACGCTGGGGTTCAGCGGGAAGCTGATTCCCGACGAGGCCTGCGGAACGTTGTCGAGCGGGTCCGCGATCCCAAGACTCACGTAGAGGAGAGGAGGGAACGTCTCCATTCCCCCTTCGTAGGGCTTGCGGACCTCCTCGTCGACGAAACGGCCGCCGAGCAGGTCGAAGATCGTCGAGCGGCCGTCCGCGGCGGAGATGACGACGTCGGCGCGGTGCTCACTCCCGTCCGCGAGCCGCACCCCGATCGCGCGATCTCCGCGTCCGTCAGGACGAGCCTCCACGAGGATCTTCTCGACGCGCGCCGAGTAGCGGATCTGCCCACCCAGATCGTGAAAGCGTTTCTCGATGTTGCGAACGAACGGCAGCGAACCGCCGAGGGGATACCCGGCGATCTTCGCTTCTTGCCACGCGAGCATCATGATCAGGCCGAGCATCGGGAATCCGGCCGCCTCCCCAGCCAGGGCGCCAAACGCATCGCGGAGCACAGAACTCTTTAGGCGCTTCGCGAAGTCGGCGACGGTGACCTTGCGCCACTTTATGAACGCCGGGCCGAGGGGCATCATGCACGCGCCCGTCACGAGCTTGTCCCACACGGAGGACAACTCAGGCGCCTTGTCGACGGGCATGTCGAACCGCGTGAACCTACGGATGGCGTTCGCCAGCTCCCGAATTGTCTTCCCGTCCTCGGGGCCAAGCTCGAGCAGGTGACGCTCGAATCGATCGACGTCGCGGTAGAAGACGAGGGCAGGGCTTCCCTTCAGCTCGATCCGCATGAACTCGTCGAGGTCGACGATCGTGAGTCCTCTGAGCGCGCCAACTTCCTTCCACAGCTTGTGGAATCCGGACGCGGGGCCGGAGCCAAGGAGCCAGTGGACACAGCTGTCGATCGTGTAGCCGTTTCGCTGCCACGCGGTGCACACGCCGCCTGGGAGGCTGTGCATCTCGAAGATCGTGGCCTTGTACCCGTTCATCTGCGCGTAGCACCCGGCGCAGAGTCCTGCGACGCCTCCGCCGATGATGGCGACCGACTCCCTCCGTCCGTGTCTGTTCGCGCTTGCCATGGGTCCTCCTCGTCTGGACCGCGAGGGTACCCGGCGAACGAGGGGACCACAAGAGAAGGCCGGCGTTCGCGCAGCGACGGCACGGAGCTGCGCCGGTCCTAGGAACGGGACGCCTGCCGCCCCGCGAGGGACTCGTCCCGCGCACAAACAGCCAGCGGCTGCGCGACGTCAGCCTCGCCCTCGATCCGACGGCGGAATGCCTGGCGAGGGGTTCCGCTCGGCCCCGGCTCGACGTTCTCAGCGGGAGTGAACCCTGTCCGCGCGTAGAACTGGCGCGCCGGCTCGCCGCCTCGGACTCCGGGTCCGAACGTGATCACAACAAGCTCCGCAGGAGACGGAATCTCGCGGACGACGTGCTCGACGAGTGCTGTGCCGAGCCCGCTTCGCCGGTGCGACTTCGCGACCACCAGCCAGCCGATCCGGTACACGGGCGGTCGGGGCGAGAGAAGAAGTCCGGCAAGAAGCCGCGACCCAGCGGAGCCCTCACCCTCTCGGATGCAATACGCTGTTCCCCGGGAGATGTTGCGCGACAGTGCCCTGCGGAAGACCGGATCCTCGACCATCGGCCCGAACAGCGATTCCACCTCGGCGGCAAGGTCCAGCCAGGGCGGCAAGTCCTCTCGTTGGGCGCGGCAGATACGCATTTCGTCTCCCAGACGTGGTCGTCACGTTCCGTTCCTCGGAAGGGTACTCGAGCCACGGCCGCGACGTTCGCCAAGCCGAACCTCCGCGTCGCGAAGCGCGGCACCTGGCAGAGGCTCACATGTCCGGCCCACCGTCCGTCCTGGCGGAGACGATGGCGAAACTGCCCACCGTATCATCCGGATGGAGGTGCTGCATGGCAAAGCGCAAGCTCGATCTCAAGGTGATGAAGAACCTCGTCTTCCCCTACCTTCCTACGCTTGTCGGCGTGAACGTCGACGACAAGCCGAACTACATCGCCATTGGCCTCATCGGTTGGCTGTGCTACGACACGATGGCGGTGTCGGTGGGACATCAGCAGTACTCGCGAAGAGGCTTCGACGAGAACCGGACCTTCAGCGTGAACCAGCCCGGGGCCAAGCTCGTTCGCGAGCTCGACTTCTGCGGGATGGCGAGCGGCCGGACGGTCGATAAGGCATCGCTGTTTGAGACGTTCTACGGAGAGACGAAGACGGCGCCGATGATCGCCGAGTGCCCCGTGAACATCGAGTGCCGCGTCGTGGAGACACTGATTCGCCCTGTGCACACGGTCTTTCTTGGGGAGGTCGTCTCCGTGCACGTGAGC
>JAQTNX010000173.1 GCA_028713635.1 Candidatus Bipolaricaulis sp. | reverse complement strand
CGCGACGACCTGTCCGTTCCAGAGGATGCGCCCCCGTTCGATCGGAAGGAGACCAAGGACGTCTCGTAGGAGCGTGGACTTGCCGGAGCCGATTCGCCCCGTGACAACAACGAATTCTCCTTGCGCGACGGAGAAGGAGACGTTCTCGAGCGTGAAGCCGTGTCCTCCGGCCGATCGCACGCTCATGTCCTCGATCGTCAGGCGCACAAGCGGGCCTTGGGCCACCGGCGAGTTGGTGACCTCGGGCAAGGAGCCGGTGAGGTAGATCGGGTGATGCGCAACGACGTCGGCGCGCGTCCCCCCGACGAGCGCGGCCATCCGGTCGACCGAGACCTTGGCCTGCTGGAAGTGGATGAGGAAGTCGCCAAACGCGGCGATCACTTCGGTCAGAACCCCGACGTACGTGACGAAGAGCGCGAAGTCGCCCACCGTGAACGAGCCGCTACGGAGGCCGTCCGCGGCGGCCAACAGGATGAGCCCGGTGCACAAGGTCGCGGCGTTCCAGAAGAACGAGTGGAATGACTGCGACAGCAGGCGGTCTCGGACGGCGGCACGCAGTCGCACTCGGTTCAGCGCCTCGATGTGGCGCACGACGTGCTCCTCGGCCCCGGCGAGCTGGATGGCCTGAACCCCGTCCATGGCCTCGCCGATCGCGCCCGTGACTCGCTCGGTTGCGGTGCGGTTCGCTTCTCGGAACCTGCGAACGCGCTTGGAAACCGCGCGCGCCCCGATAAGGACGAGGACAAGCGGAAGGACGACGATCAGTGTGACGCGCGCGTCGATGCTGACCAGGATCGCTAGAGCGGCAAGGCTGTAGGGAATGAACGAGAACTGGTCGATGAGCCAACTGAGCAGGTCTTCGACCGTCTGGACATCGTCGCGGACCGTGTTGAGCGCCTCCCCGACAGGGCCGGGGAGCGCGCGGGCACCGGGCTTGGCGAGCACCGCGGCGAGGAGGTTTCGCTGCAAGAGGACGCGCATGGAGAACCGGTGTCGGATGTCGACGAGGGCTCCCACGAGAATCGAGACGATGCGGGCAAGTCCCGCGCCAACCGCCAGGGCGATGATCGACGCGAGCGTGAACCCCGCCGCGGCGTCGCCCGTGATGGAATCGAAGAAGAGCTTGGCGACGTACCCGGCGCCGAGTTCGGTCAGCATGATCGCCGACCACGCGAGAACGTCCGCCGTGTAGAGCCAGGGGCGGAAGCGAATCAGGCGGACGAAGGCCCTGAACGGACTCATACGAGCACCTCCTCCATGCCCGTTGTGAGGAGATGAGCGAGACGAGAACCGCGGTCGCCGGCGAGGGCCTCCCGCTGTCCGGACTCGATGACCCGACCCTCCTCAAGGATCGCGATCTGATCGGCTCGGCGGACCGTCGAGAGGCGGTGGGCGATGACGATCGCCGTGCGCCCGGCCAGGAGCCGATCCACCGCGTTCTCGAGCAAGGTCTCGGTTGCCGGGTCGAGGCGGGATGAGGCTTCGTCGAGGATGACCACACCGGGGTCGGCGAGGAACGCGCGCGCCAAGGCCAGCAACTGCGCCTGGCCGGCCGAGAGGCCGGCCTCGGGCGTCCCGACGACCGTGTCAAGGCCGTGAGGCAGTTCGAGAACCCAATCGCGCAGGCCGAGCTCGCCCAGCGCGGCGAGGATGCGATCGTCGGAGACCGCAGGATCGAACAGGCGGACGTTCTCGCGGACCGAGGCGCGGAAGATCTGCACATCTTGGGACACCATTCGCACGCGGCGGCGCAGGTCGGCGAGGGCAACGTCGGCCACGGGGACGCGGCCAACCTCGACGACGCCCTGTTGGCAGTCGTAGAGCCGAGCGACGAGCCGGGCGAGGGTCGTCTTGCCGCTTCCCGTGCGCCCGAGAAGCCCAAGGGTGGCGCCCGCCGGCACGGCAAGGTCGATGTCACGGAGGGCGACGATCGGCTCGGGCTCCGCGTCCGCGGGGGAATTCTTGGGGTGCGACGGCTGGTAGGCGAACGTGACGTGCCGAAACGCGACCGAGAGCGAGCCGCCGGGCAGCGGCGAGGCGCCCTCGTCGCGGAGAGCGGACGACGCGGCGAGCAGGCTCCGAATTCGGTGGATCCCGGCCTCAGCGCGCTGCAGATCGGTGATCTGCTCGCGCATCTGCGAGATCGGCCCCTGCAGAAGCTCCGTGTAGTGGAAGACGAGGTACACGGTGCCGAGCGTGATGATCGACGCCCGCCACAGGGTCGCACCGACACCGAACGCAATGGCGAAGCCGCCCGTGAACAGGGCAACGTTCGCCATCCACATCGAGTACCCCGCAATGCTCGACCGGCGGTACGCCGGGAAGAGGCGGCGGCAGAAGGCGAAGAACCGGCGCATCGTGTACCCGACGGCGCCATTCGCACGCAGATCCTCGGTGCCGCCGAGGCGCTCACCGAGGAAGCCGAAGAACTCGGCGACCAGCTTTCGGTAGGCGGTCCAGTGCGGGACCGCGACGGTGCGGATTCGCCCGAGCAGCCAAACAGTGAGGACCGCGAAGGCCAGGACCGGGAGGCCGATGCGCCAGTCCTCGCGGAAGAGGAGTCCGATGATACCGGCCACCAGGATGGCGTTGCCGAGGATGTCAATGGTGAACCGGGAGAAGAAGTTCGACAGCGTCGCGACGTCGCCGTCGATCCGTTCGATCAGCTGTCCCGGCGTGTGGTCCTTGTGGAAGGTCGCGTCGAGGGCCAGAGCATGCCGCAGGAGGTCGAGACGCAACGCGTTGGTCGCCGACCACGCAACGGTCTCGCCAACGTAGGTTGCCGCGACCGAGAGAAGCTGCGCGATCACGGCGATGCCGAAGAAGAGGAGCGCGTCGCGAATCAGCGCCGCCCGCTCGCCTCCGGCCATCGCAGTGTCGATGAACTGCCGCAGAATCTGAGGGTTGGCCAGGCGAAGGCCGATCGTCGCCAACACGAGGACGACCAGCGCGGCGACCCACCGCAGCTGGGGCCGCAAGTATCGGCTGAGCAGCGCCAATCCGTCGCGCAACGGAAGCTTCACGAGTCCCCCAGTCTCTGCGTCGTGAGGTCTCTCCCGGGGCGGAGCTCCTTCTCATACATGTGTGACTCGCGAACAGGATGCATCCCCGCCACCTCGTAGAGGCGAAGGGCGCCGGTGAGGCCGCTCGAGTCAACGCCGAGGGCGACGCGCTCCTTCCCGCGGCTCCGAAACTCGGCGAAGGCATGGTGGAGAAGAGCAAGGGCGACGCCGCGCCGTCGCCACGGCCGCACGACGCCGACCGTGTTCACGTACCCGAGCCCCGGATCGCCCGGCACCTTTGGCGTGCACAGCGTCACGCCGGCGATCTGCCCGCCGGCGGTGGCGAGGAACCACAGACTGGGATCGAACTCCTTGTCCTCTGTGATCCAGTGCCGCCAGCTCTGGAGTTCCTCCTCGAACGAGGACTCGACGTGCCCCCAGTGATCGCGGAACGCGTCGCGGATGGCGCGAACAAGAGGCTCGACATCGCCGTCCGGGCTGAAGGCTGGTACGCAGACGCCCTCGGGCCACGCCGGCTCCGGCAGGGCGACGTCGAGCGGGGCCTCCATGCGGAAGAAGAGCCGCACGAGGGCGAATCCAGAGCGCTCCAGCAGGGAGTTCGCCTCCAGATCCTGTTTGTA
>JAQTNX010000172.1 GCA_028713635.1 Candidatus Bipolaricaulis sp. | reverse complement strand
CAACTGCTCCATCGCCGGTGCTCTCGGCGCCACGACGCGCCTCGTCGCCGCGGGCAAGGTTCTGTGATGGGCGACGAGAACAAGGGGACCGGGACGGCGAGCGCCGTGGACGTCCGGCAGATCCTGGCGAAGGCCGCGGTGATGACCGGGCGCGAGGTGGACGAACCGAGTGCACTCGCCTCGATGGAGGAGCGCCGCGACAACTACGGCGACTCCGGTGCTGTCGACCCGCCGTACGATCCCGAGTCCCTCCTGAACTACATCGAGCTGACGCCGCACGTCGCGCCGAACATCTCGAGCTACCAGGTCAACATCGAGGGCTACGGGTTCCGCGCGGTTCTCATCGAGCCGTGGATGTCCGACCTCGACAGCCAGGAGGCCCGCGACGCCGTGCGCGACGCGCTCCAGATCGAACGGTGGGTCGAGGAAGAGGAGGCTGCCCTGGCTGCTGCCGAGAAGGCGGACGGTGACGGCGGGACCACCCCGACAGACGGAGAGCCGGGTCAGCCCGACAGCACGACGGTGGAGCCCGGTGGGGAAGCCGAACCGCCAGTGGAGGAGCCGGAGGCAGAAGGCGAGGACAACGAGGGCGTCACCGAGGCGGACATCGACGAGGCCATCGAGAAGCTGCGCGTCCAGATCCGGCGGGAGAAGTACCTGTTCGACGCCTTCTTCAAGAACTGCTGCTCCAAGATGTCGTTCGTGAAGCTGCGCCGCGTGACCCGCGGTGACATCGAGGCTCACGGGTGGGGCGCGTGGGAGATGCTCATCCAGAAGACGACGGGCAAGCTGAAGCGCCTGAACTACATCCCGGGATACACCATCAGGCCGCTCCGCGACGAGGGAGAGCTCGTCGATGCCGTCGAGCCCGACCCGATTACGCCGATCTCCGAGGGCAGGGAGATCTCGGTTCCCCGGCGCTTCCGGCGCTACGTGCAGATCGTCGAGGACAAGAAGGTGTACTTCAAGTCCCCGGGCGACCCCCGCATCGTCTCGCGGCAGACGGGGAAGATCTACAAGTCGGTCGCGGAAATGAGGAGGCCGAAGGACGATGGCGGCGAGGGCAAGGAAGCCACCGAGGCGAACGAGCTCATCTACTTCTCGCTCCACGATCCGCGGACGCCGTGCCCGCCGCCGCGCTGGATCGGCAACCTGCTCGCCGTGCTCGGCGTGCGCGAGGCCGACGAACTGAACTACTTCTACCTCGACAGCAGCGCGATCCCTCCGGGCATCCTGTTCGTCAGCGGCGGGAAGGTTCCACGCGAGATGAAGGACCGGCTCGAGCAGCGGCTGTCCGCGGAGTTCTCCGGGCCCGAGGGGAAGAACAAGATCTTCGTGGTCGAGGCCCACCCGATGGCGCAGAAGGGGAACGACCGCACGATGCTCCCGACGATGGAGTTCACCTCCCTGCGCGAGGCCCAACAGACGGACGCGACGTTCACGAAGTACGACGAGCGCAGCGCAGACCGCATCGGCGCATCGTTCCGGCTACCGCCGATGCTGCGCGGCTACACGCCGAAGGATCTGAACCGCGCTACGGCCATCGCCGCGCTCGCCTTCGCCGAGACCCAGGTGTTCTCTCCGGAGCGCGACGACGTGGACTGGATCATCGACAAGGAGATCCTGCCGCGCATCGGGGTGAGGCTGTACGCCTTCAAGTCGAACCCGCCGGCGACGAAGTCCCCGGAAGAGATCGCCGAACTCATCAGGGTGGCGGCTCCGCAGGGAGGCATCCTGCCGTACGAGATCCGGACGCTGCTCTCCGAGGCGCTCAACGTGCAACTCTCCACCATCGACGAGCAGTGGGGTTACTGGCCGATGGCGATGACGCTCGCCGGACTAGGCAGGGGCGCCGAGGTTGCGCCTTCCACGGACGCTGGCGAAGGCGAAGGCTCTCTGAATCAGATGGGGAAGGTCGTTGCGCGTCTCGACGAGCTGCAGCGCAGGGTTGAGGCCGTCATCACCGACGAGCTCCGTCAGGCCGGGTACAACCTCGACGTGCACGCTGTCTTCGGCGATACCGCAGCGGAGGGCAAGAAGGGCGACGGGGAAGGGGACGCCGAGTGAGCGGACTGTTTCACAAGGAGCACCCGGGAGTCGCAATCGGCGACACCTTCATCAACCTCGAGATCGAGGGCGCCGGAATCCCGGACCCGATGATGAAGGTGCGCGTCGCCGAGGTAGATGAGGTCGGCATGATCCACCTCGCCTCGATCTCGAGCCCAGCGCGGCGCGTCATCGTCTCCGAGAAAAGCCTCGGCGAGAAGTACAGGAGGGCGTGATGGTCCAGCATGGAGGACAGGGAGGACCGAAGTCACCGCTCCCTCTCACGGTCGACTCGTTCGTCATCCGGCTCCCGCTGCCGACGTATCCGCCGAGAGGACGCGAGCCGTACTCGTCCTTCGAGTGCGCGTTCACGAAGACCCAAGAGCGCGGATACTACGCGATGTTCGAGTACATGTTCGCCGCCGAGTACAGGGCGGACACCATCTTCGGGTCTGTCGCCTTCGGCGTGGTCGTCAACGGCTACTCGGCGAAGGTGGTCGAGGCAATCGAGCGGATCGCCCAGGCGCACGCGAAGAAGGAGGCGATCCGGTTCGCGTACGAGAACCAGCGACCACCGCTTCCTCTGCCGGCGAACACCGGGAACGGGATGCCGTTCTCGCGGGAGACGCTCACGACGCTCGACGGCACGGCGCGGTTCAGGGGCGGGTGCTCAGGAATCCGTGCGCTCGATCCGGCTCTCGTCGAAACCGTGAACGTGGTCGTGCAGCGCGTCTTCGCGAAGGGCGGGGGCCCGCAGTCACAGTAGGTGCAGCATGGCGGAGTGGTTCAAGGGACCGTACTTCGTGCTCGAGGGGGTCGTCAGACTCGCGGTGAAGCGCCCGGCCCGCGGAGAAATCATCGCGCACGACAGCGGCGCGGTCGTGCTTCGGTGCCCGGCGTGCGCCGCGATTCAGTTCGCACGGGCCAACATCCTGAACAGCCCGAAGACGCCGACGCTCGACCGAGCCATCCAGTGCGGATCCGGGCACTGCAAGCGGTGCGGCGTGTGGTTCACCATCAGGAACGGCGAGGCATTTCCCGCCGAGGCCCCGGAGAAGAAAGAGGTCGCGCTTCCCGACAAGCTGAAGAAGGCTGGCGTGCACCCGCAACCCGAACTGAAGCTGAAGCCGAAGGCAGAATGATTGCCGTCTACTCCACGCCGGCCGACGGGTTCGTGACGCTCGAGCCGCTCTGCGACCTCGGTCACGACGAGACGGTCGCCATGTGGAAGGCCGGTGTCCGGCCCGGGCGGATCGCCAAGGCTTCCGGCTACGCGCTCCTCGTCCTGGGTGACCGGCCGACGCCCGTCCGGATCGATTCCCTGGATGCGCCAGCGGCGCGGAGAGCTGCGATCCGGCACTCGGCCGGGGGTGAGGTTGTCCTTCTGCGCGCCGAGGCGCTCGGGCGTTCTACGGTGTTCAGGAGGATGGAGACGATCCGCGCGATGTCGGAGAGCGCAGCAGAAGGATCGAACGCAACGCACATCGTATCCTCCTCCGGGTACCTCATCGAGAAGGGGCTCTCGCCGGCGGACCCGTCGGACGCGCGGAAGATCGCGGAGCGTCTTGCCGGGCAGCTTCGCTACGCCGAGTGGACGAAGTACGGCGCGGCGTTCG
>JAQTNX010000171.1 GCA_028713635.1 Candidatus Bipolaricaulis sp. | reverse complement strand
TCGCGCACTCGCATCGTTCTTCGCCACGTGGCTCCAAACACTGTAAACGCCATCATGGCAGTGTCTACGTTCAACCTGGCCGACGCGATCCTCACGGTGGCCGCCCTCTCCTTCCTCGGCTTCGGTCTTCCGCCTCCGGCGCCCGACTGGGGCTTCGACATCCAGAATGGCCAGAAGTACCTGCAATCCGGCTCGTGGTGGCTCATCACATTCCCCGGGCTGATGATCATCGCCCTTTCGCTAGGCTTCGGCCTCATCGGCGAAGGGATCAGCGACCTCGTGAACCCGAAGCGCCGCCATAAGCTGGGCTAGTCGGCGATCCTTGCACGTCCGTTTGACTCCCGAGTTTGGTTGGTGGTAGGGTGCTCACGGAGACTTCCTCGCAGGTCTTGGTATCTTGGGGAGGTGATACCCGACTGGAGTGGTTTCTTTGGTTAGGATCCCGTTGCTGCTCACAAAGGAGGCAAGGAAAGATGTCCAAGCTAGTCGGAATCATGCTGTTGGCGGCCTCGACGATTCTCTCGCTCGGGGCGTTCGCGGCGGACACGCCCCTCATCATGGGCACAATTGACAGCATCGACGAGCTGTCGTTCGCCAACTGCTGGGACTTCTACAGCTGGCACGTGCTGCAGGCGACGAACAGCTCCCTTCTGCAGATGAACGACAAGCTCGAGCTGGAAGGCGCCATCGCGCAATCGTGGGAAGTGTCAGACGATGAGACGGTGTACACGTTCCACATCCGCCCGGGTATCGTGTTCACGGACGGAGAAGTCTGTGACGCGAACGCGGTGAAGTTCTCGCTCGAGCGCACGCGCCGACAGGACGGGCCCAAGGGTGCGGTCAGCCTTATCTACGTCATCGACACGATCACGGTGATCGACAAGCTCACCGTTCAGATCAAGATCGCGCAGCCGGACGTCACGTTCCTGCTGGCGATGACGAACATGATCGCGCCGTCGATGATCTACTCGCCGAAGAGTGCTCCGGGCGACGAGTTTGACCAAGGGCGCTATGCGGGGTGCGGGCCGTACAAGCTCGTCGAGTACGTTCCTGACCAGTACGTAAAGCTTGAGGCATTTGACAAGTACTACGGCGAGAAGCCGAAGTCCCGACTCGTCATTGAGAAGCACTACTCGGACGCGTCCTCGCTGCGCGCGGCCCTCGAAGCCGGAGACGTTGACTTCGTCTTCCGGACGTTGAACCCCGAAGACATCAAGGACTTGAAGACGAAGCCGAATATCGTCATCGAGGAGTGGCCGCCGTCCCCGGGGATTCGCTACCTGCTGTTCAACGTGACGAACCCACCGGTGGACAACCCGTTCGTGCGACAGGCGATCTGCTACGCCGTCGACCGCTCGGCGATCATCAGCCAGGTCTTCGGCGGAACGGTCGAGCCCATCTACACGATGGTCCCGAACGTCGATCCCCCGTTCTTCGGCGCATACCCCACGTTCCCGGAGCGCGACATCGAGAAGGCCAAGGAGCTGTTGGCGACGGTCGGCTACAACGAGGCCAACCCGCTCGTGCTCAGCCTTCCCTACACCCCTTCGCACTACGGGTCGTTTGAGGCCGACGTCGCGACCGTCATTGCGGCGAGCCTTGAGGAGACCGGCGTCATCCAGGTCAACATCGAGGTGCTGGAGTGGGGCGCGTACTTGCAGCAGATGTCGTCTGGCGCGTTCGGCATGTTCCTGCTCGGATGGCACCCGGACTACCTTGACACGTCGAACTTCATCGGTCCGTGGACCACGGACGGTCCGGAGTCGATGGGAACGTACTTCAACCACCATCCAAACTATCTGGCCTACAAGGACATCATGGACGTGGCCCGCGCGACCCTCGACACGACGAAGCGCGCGAAGCTTTACCAGGCCCTCCAGATTCTGAGCACCCAGGACGTGCCGTGGATCCCGCTCTGGTCGATGACCGACGAGATGATCACGGGCCGGCACGCCAACGTGCAGGGGTTGAAGCTTGATGTCAGGATGACCATCGCCATCTGGGACATCTACAAGAACTAGAAGCGAAGCGCGTGAATCTTCTGTTCGCGGGGCCGGGCGACCGGCCCCGCGTCTTCTTCCGACCCTCCCGGGTTGTCGTATACTTCGGCTCCGGGGGTGAAGCGGAGTATGGAGTATTCGCCGGTCCTCGCGTTGGCCACAGCGCTCTTTGAGGTTGGCGTCGCCGTCTGGGCCCTTCGGGGTCCCGGCGACCGCAGCATCGTTCGTACGACCGCGGCAATCCTTTTCTTGCTTGCGGGGTACCAGGTTGTGGAGGTCGCGGTCTGCGCGAACGTGGGCGCGCCGGGGGTCCTTCCGCGCCTTGCGTTTCTAGACGTAACGTGGCTTCCCCCGCTGGGCCTTGTCCTCGTGGCACAGCTCCACCGGCCGCGGTCCCGCACGTTCCACGTGGCCGGTCGGGCGATGCTGGCTGCAGCGCTCGGGATCGCAGCCTGGATTGCCCTCGATCGCTCCTTTGCCACGGCCTCCGTCTGCTCCGCTGTCTACGCGCGCTACACGCACGTCATGCCGCGTTTCGTCGTGTACGCGGGGTTCTACTGGGTTGGCCTGTTCGGCATGGTGCTCTTCTCGGGGCTTGGCGCGAGGACGAGCACCGACCCCCATCGCCGCCGCCTCCTCGCTCAGGTGCTCTTCGGCACCGTCGGATTTGTCGTTCCGGCGGTTATCACATCGTGGTTCGTCCCGACGGCGTCCGGCGCGCTTCCGTCGATCATGTGCCACTTCGCTCTGATCCTGGCTGCCTTCCTCACCCGGATGATCGCACTCGAGCGCCGGCAAGCAGGAGGAGAGGAATCCGCCGCTCCGGCCCACGAGCCGGCCTGACGCAGCGACTGGGACGCCGTCGGCGGCCGCCGTACACTGAGGACATGGAGGAGTCCATGGGGGGTAGAGGCTTTGAGGACGAACGGATCGTGCTCCGGGCGCTCGAGCCGGACGACGCCGTGTCCCTGCAGTCGTACCTGAACGACAACACCCTCTTCGGGCGCCGCTACGTTCCATGGTCCGTGCGCGATGCGGAACCCCTTTCCCACTCCCACGTCGCCGAAATCCTCGAGGAATGGGGCAAGGAGAAGAGCGGCTTTGCGCTTGGCGTGCTTGCCAAGGCGTCGGGTCGCCTCATCGGCCACGCCACCTGCGAGTGGCGTTGGGACCCGCACTGCCCGTCGATCTCTCTCGTGATTGCGCCGTCCGAGCAGCGAGTAGGGTATGGCTCGGATGTGCTACGCCTCCTCATTGCCCACCTCTTCCTCGACACCCCGGCACACACGATCACCGGATGGATCGCAAGTTGGAACGAGCCGGCGCTGGAGTTTGTCGCAGCGCACGGGTTCTCCGAGTGCGGGCGCATTCCGCGTGCGGGAGTGCGCGACGGCAACTACTACGAGCAGGTGGTCGTCGACCTCCTGCGCCGCGAATGGCTCGGCCGTCAAGGAGGTCCCCATGCCGCTTGAGGGTGCTCTCGTCGTCCTCAGGGAGGAACGCCGCGAGGATCAGAAGCTCTTCGCGGAGTGGCGAAACGACCTTGCGACGCAGGCGTGGGGCCAGTCGCTGCCGCCGTTCTATACCACGGAGATGCACGTCAAGCGGTTCGAGGCCATGGAGTTCTCGTATCAACCTGCCGGTGCCCGGCTTCCCATCGTCCACAAAGCGTC
>JAQTNX010000170.1 GCA_028713635.1 Candidatus Bipolaricaulis sp. | reverse complement strand
GGGTCGTCGGCTGCGAGCGTCGAGATCTACAGGCGCTCGGGGTCCACGTCGACCTGGATCGGCAGCTCCGTGCCAAGAAGTCGGCGACACGCATCGAGGATCGAGTCTCGGCTGTCCGCCTTCAGAAGGAAGATGGCTCGGCGGGCGTCTCTTGTGTCCGGCGTGGGACCGAGAACGCGAACCGGGGCGGCGGACGCTTCCTGGCGGACGCGCAGGATGTCGGCCTCACGGCGCCCCCGGTCGGCGCGTGTGAGGGTGACGCGGGCGAGGTGCGCGAAGGGTGGGTACGAGAACGCCTCCCGATCGGCGAGCTCCGAGCGCACGAAGCCGTCGTAGTCGCCGGATTGGACGTACCGGAAGACGGAGCGGTCAGGGGCCTGCGTCACGACGACGATGCGGGCCTCTCCGCCGAGGGCCGCGACGTTCGTCAAGTACTGGAACGTCCGCTCGCGGGCACGGAAGTCGGGAACGGCTAGGCGACGATCGACGTCCAGGACGAGAACCAAGCCGACGCGCGCGAGCGACGGGCCCTTCGCCAGCATGGCCGTGCCGAGGACGATGTCGGCTGTGTCTTCGAGGCGACGGAGAAGATCGTCGGCGAGCTTCCGCGCGCCTCCGGCGTCGGCGTCGATGCGCAGAACGTCCGACTTCGGGAAGCGATCGTTCAACTCCTCCTCGATCCGGAGTGTTCCGAACCCGACGAAGGCGACGTCCGTCGACGCGCAGTGGCCGCAGCGGAGCGGAGCCAGGACGCGCCCGCAGACCGGGCAGGCGGCCCCGTGCCCTCGTTCGCCGACGGTGAGGTTCGTGCCGCACGCGTCGCAGCGAACCGGCCGTCGGCACGAGCGGCACACGACGACGGGGAAGTATCCCCGCCGCGGAACCCCGACCACGACGCGGCGGTCGCCCTCGAGAGTGCGTGCGACATCGTCGAGCACGTCGGCGGAAAGCAGTCGCGCGGGGGATTCCGGGAGCACGAACTGCCAGGCTCGGGAACGGGCTGCGGCGCGGGATGCCCTGCAGGCGATCGCGCCGTGGTCGACGGCGTACGCCGTTTCGACGGACGGCGCCGCGCTGCCGAGCACGACAAGGCCGTCGGCCATGCGCATCTCGGCGGCGCGACGGGCGTGGAAGTAGGGAAGCATGTCCGACTGCTTGTGCGACGGGTCCTGTTCCTCGTCGACGATGACGAGAGCGAGGTCGCGAAACGGAAGGAAGACGGCGGACCGGGTTCCCACGACCCACGAGGCGGAGCCGTCGGCGACGTGCTCCCAGACAGACCCTCGCGCGCCCTCGGCAACTCCGCTGTGGTAGAGGATGCCGCCCGGACGCCCGACGGAGAGTCGCCGGTGGATCCGATGGGCGAGGAGAATCTCCGGAACGAGGACGAGGGCCTGCCGCCCCTCGGCGGCGGCTCCATCGAGCAAGCGGCCGTACTCCGCCGTCCGTTCTTCGCCTTGGAGAAGGACCCGTCCGCGCCGCGGCCAGTCCGCCGGCCACTCGGCCGCGAGCGAGTGCGGCGTCGGCGCTGCGCTGACGGCGAGGAGGCCCGCCCCGATGAGACGATCGACTGAGCCGCGGGGCAGGCCGACCTCGGCTTCGGGAAGGGGGCCTTCGACGGCGAGGAGACGGCGCAGCGCGGCGACCTGGCGTGGCGCACGGCGTTGCACCCGCTCGATGTAGGAGAGCACTTCGGGAAGGGATGCGGCAAGGGCGATCCGGCGCGGCACTGGGGCTCGGCGGGCGGCGCGGGGAAGGGCGCGATTGAGGAGGACACCGAGCGGCGCGCACGTGTCGCGGCAGACGGCGGCGCAGAAGCCGAGTAGGTCGGCCGGGTAGGCGGGAGCTGGAGCCACTTCGAGGATCGGCTCCAGGGGCTCGGGCTCCGAACCTTCCGCGCGGACAGCCACGGCGATGCCCCACATCTCCTTGCCGGAAAGGCGAAGTCGCACGCGATGGCCGATGACGGCCCCGGCGGGAAGCTCGTCGTGGAGAATGAAGTCGAACGTGGACTCGACGGGGATGGGAAGAGCGACCGAGAGAATCACGAAGCCTCGATCGGGAGCGACGCGAGCGCTCCCGTGATGCAAAGGCGGGCGACGTGCCGGCCCACGGAGGACATCTCGCCGTAGGGCGGCTCCGACAAGATGCAGTCGACAACCTCGGCGTCCGTCATGTGGGATCGCAACGCGGCGACCCGCCCGATCCACCGCTCGAGGGCTGTCGCGTACTCGACGAGGCGGTCGGCGGCGCGGTCGGCGACTCCGAAGTGAGCGAACGCGATCGTCCGCGGCTCGAGAGACCGCAGCACGGCGAGCGTCGCCAGACCCTTCTCGAGATCGAAGCGAGGCGGCACCGTCAGCGGCAGGTTGACGGGGACGGCGTGGTGGCCGACGGCATCGCCTGCGAACAGGACTCGCCCTTCGCGCTCGAACCAGCAGACGTGGTGCGAGGCGTGTCCGGGGGAGTAGACCGCGTCGAGCACCACGCCTCGTCCGAGATCGAGCGTCTCGCCGTCCGTGCAAGCCCGCAATCGAGACTCGGGAACTGCGGTCGGACGTCCGTAGTAGGGGAAGAGGTCGGGGCTCGCCGCTCGGACGCCCGCTTCAAGCCGCGTCGGGTCCGCCAGGTGCGGGACCGTACGCGGATGGGCGACGACGGTCGCTTCGGGGTGGTCGGCGGCCAAAAGCCCGGCTCCTCCGGCGTGATCAAGATGCGCGTGGGTGATGAGGATCCAGTCGAGCCGTACGCCACGGAGGGCGGCGGAGAGTCGAGGGGCGCTGCGCGCCGTGCCGGAGTCCACGAGCGCGGTCCGCTCTCCGCGCAGGAGGTACACCGCGCCAGTGCCGGGTTCGCCAAATTGGTCGGCGTCAAGCGTCTCGAGATGAGCGCACGATCGGCGGGTCATGGGTTGGAGAGAGCTTACAGCAGGCCACGATGACGGGCGAGCGCCCAGCGGACGGCGTGGCGGCGCCGAGCGCACGGAGCCGCGCCCCACGGCGCAGAGTCGACAGCGCCTTGCGCCGTCGCAATGGGGGTATGAGGGCTCGGACGATCCGCCAAAGTGACCCGAGGCCGCGGTGTCCGGCCGCGGCCTCGGTCTGCGGAAGGAGGCTAGTGCTGCCCCTCTCGTGTCGTGTAGCCTCCCGGAGAAGGCCCACGACCGCTCGTAGCGCTCATGCTTCAGCCGAAGGCAGTTCCCGCAGAATGGAGAGGACGCAACGCGCTCGAAGGAAGAAACAACCGAAGACCTCTTGGGTCCAAACGACCAGCCAACAACCTCAGCTCCTTCGGCGGCTCGGCGGCCATGGGATCTCTCCGTTAGGCCCGTAGCTTTGCGTCCCCGTCTTTCGGCGGGTTTGCCGTTTCGGGTAGTGGCTACACTATACAACGCATCATAGGACAAAGCAAGGGTGTTGCGTCAGCTTCCCGAAGACGAAAGGTTGACGCGGCCGTCCGGTTCCGCAGAATCGGAGGAGATGATGGACGCTCTGTCCCTGTTTCAACCTGTCGTCGCTCGCTGGTTCGCCGAGAGCTTCGCGGAGCCCACCCCCGCGCAGCGCCTCGGATGGCCGCGGATCGCCCAGGGCGAGCATACGCTGATCCTGGCGCCGACCGGGTCCGGGAAGACGCTGGCCGCGTTCCTCTACGCGCTGAACGAGCTCATCGCGGAAGGTGACGGCGCGCGAGAGCGCTCAGGGGTCCACACCCTCTACGTGTCG
>JAQTNX010000169.1 GCA_028713635.1 Candidatus Bipolaricaulis sp. | reverse complement strand
TCGAGCAGGATCCGATCGAGCGGCACGCGGCGGACGGCGTCGCGCAACGCGCTGTTCGCCGGGTAGGTGAGCGGCCCGCCCACGCCGAGGTGAAAGCCGAGGTCGAGAAAGGTTCTCGCCAGGGCGAAGTCCCCAAGGAAGGAATGGACGACGCCGCGGCGCGTCGCTCCCGCATCGCGCAGGATACGGACAAGATCGTCGGTCGACTCGCGGTTGTGGATGACGACGGGAAGTCCGACCCGCTCGGCCAACTCGAGCTGCTCGGCGAAGACCCTCCTTTGGGCGTCCCGCGGAGAGAGGTCGCGGTAGTAGTCGAGGCCGATCTCGCCGATCGCGACGACCTTCGGCTCCTTCGCCAGGGCCAGAAGCTCCTGCAGCACGGCCGGCGTGACGGTCTTCGCGCCGTGCGGGTGAACGCCGACGGTCGCCCAGATTCCGCGGTGCCGGCTCGCCAGGCGCACGGCCTCACGACTCGAAAGAAGGCTCGAGCCGACGGTCACAACGCCGATTCCGTCCGCGTGCAGCTGCGCGATGAGTGCGGCACGGTCCTTGTCGAAGGCGCTGTCGTCGAGGTGGGCGTGGCTGTCGATCAGCCGCACTGCTCGACCTCCCAGAGGGCTCTCGGCAGGAGGTCGATCACGTCGGAGGGAAGGAGCGACCGCTCGGAGCGGTCCGACCCGAACGCCTCGGCGGTCATTCCGTGCACGTACGGGCCCACGAGGGCGGCATCGGCGATCGACGCGCCTCCCGCGATGAGGCCGGCCAGGATCCCCGTGAGGACGTCACCGCTCCCACCCGTCGCGAGGCCGGTGTTGCCGGTCGGGTTCAGGTAGATGTCGCCGCCGTGCAGGCCGACGACGGTCGGTCGCCCTTTGAGGATCGTCGTGACCCCGCGGCTCTCGACGAACGCGCGCGTCGCGTCGACACGATCGTGGGCGAGGTCTCCGGCCGATTCGCCGGTCAGGAACGCGAGCTCGCCGGGATGCGGAGTCAACAGCCCACGCGCACCGATGAGCGACAGAAGGTCCGGCTCCTTCGACAAGGCATAGAGAGCGTCTGCGTCGACGACGCACGGGCCGCGGAACTCGCGGAGAATCGAGACGACGGCCTTCACGGTCTCTGCGGATCGCGACAGGCCGGGGCCGACTGCGAGGACGTCGGCGCGCGCCAGCTCGTCCTTGAGCGCCCCGACCGCGGCGGGACCAAGACGGCCTCCCGTGTCGGGGACCGGAAGCATAATCGCCTCAGGCACTGCGACCTCGAGGATCGGGCCAAGCGACGCAGGAGTCGCGAGAACCACCAGCCCTGCCCCAACCCGCAGCGCGCCACGGCACGCGAACATCGCGGCTCCCGTCATCCCGGTCGACCCCGCAACGACGAGGACGCGGCCGAACGTGCCCTTGTGGCCGTCGGCGGGTCGCGGCGGAAGCCGATGCGCGATGCCGGTCCGCTCGAGAACCCGCGCCAGAGGATGCACCCGCTGGCGGACGTCGTCGGGGTAGTCGACGGGGACGACGGCGACGCTGCCGCATCGACTCGCCGCCGGGAAGAGGAGGTGCACAGGCTTCAGGAACTCCATCGCGAGCGTAACGTCAGCCGAGACGACAGGCCCGACGAGGTCGCCTGAATCGGAGAGGGCTCCGCTCGGAACGTCGAGGCTGACCGCGCGGATGGTCGCTGCGTTCAGCGTGCGGATCGCCGACGCGGCGACGCCTTCGAGCGGCCTCGCGAGCCCGGTGCCGAACAGGCCGTCCACGGCCAAGGTTCCCCAGGCGAGAGCGTCCGCGAAGCCGTCGACGCCGGCAGCCTCGAGAGACGCGGTCGATCCCCCCGCGGAGGCAAGACGCTCGAGCATGCGGCGCGTCCCCGCAGAGAGCCGTTCGGGGGGCGAGAGGAGGAACGTCTTCACCTCGGACCCGGCGGCGAGCAGGTGCCGAGCGACGACGAGTGCGTCACCGCCGTTCCCTCCAGGCCCTGCCACGACGACGACACGCCGCGCCGCCGCGTGGGCGAGAATCCACTGCGCCGCGTGGCGCCCCGCACTCTCCATGAGTTCGTCTTCGGTCAGCCCGGACCGGTACGCGTCCTCGTCGACTCGCCGCTGCGCCGCGGCGGTCAGAACGAAGCGTTCGTCGATCTCTCGTCCTTGGGGGTGCCGCGCGTCCTCTCGTTCCATGCTGTGACGATCTCCTTTGCCACATCCTCCACGCTGCGTCCGGAGACGCAGAGCCACTGGGCTACGGCGTCACGACGAAACCACGACATCTGACGTCGGACGAGCTTCCACGTCGTCGTCGCCAACGTCGACGGCAACTCGTCGCGCGGCATCGTCCCGTCGAGCACGGCCCACGCTTCGGGAACCCCGATCGTCCGTGCCGCCTGGTCGTCGGTCCGAAGACCATCCTGTCGCAATCGCGCCGCCTCTTCAAGCAACCCTGCCGCGATCATTCCCTCGGCCCTCTCCGCGATCGCCCGCCGATGGTCTTCGCGCTCGCGGCAGAGGCCGAGGACGACGAAGCGGAAGGGAAGCGGCGACGCCTGAGCCTGCCACTCGCTGATCGCTCTCCCCGTCGCTTCGTAAACCTCGAGGGCCCGCTCGATCCGGAGTCGGTCGTTTCCATGGATCTTCGTCGCCGCGGCCGGGTCGACGTCGGCCAGTCGCTTGTGGAGGTCACCGACCGGCACGCCGCGCAGCGATCGCCGAAGGCTCGGGTTCGTCCCGGGCCCCTCGAACACGCCGCGCAGGATCGCGCCGAGGTAGAGGGTTCCGCCGCCGACCACCATCGGGACGCTCCCTCGCGCGGCAATCTCGGGGACCAGACGCGCCACGTCGGCACGGAATGCCATCACGTCGTACGTTCCGCGGAGCGGAACGCAATCCACAAGGTGGTGGGGTACGAGCCCCCGCTCGGCAGACGAGGGCTTGGCGGTCACGACGTCGAGACCGACAAAGAAGGCGCGGGAGTCCGCGGAGACAATCTCTCCCCCCAGGCGCCGCGCGACCTCGAGAGCAATCGCCGTCTTCCGGCACGCGGTGGGGCCGAGAAGGACGAGGACTGACGCTCCGTCGCCCGTCAGACCCACCACGCCGTCCTCAGTCTTCCGCCATGAGCAGCTCGCGGAACTTCCTGAGCTCGGCTCGGCGCGACGGGTGCTTCAGCTTCTCGATCGCTTTGATCTCGATCTGCCGGACGCGCTCGCGCGTGATGTTGAACTTGAGCGAGACGTCCTTGAGCGTTCGCGGGTGGCCGTCCTCGAGCCCATAGCGGAGCTTGAGGATCTCGCGCTCGCGCTCGTCGAGTTGGTCGAGGGCCCGCGAGAGCTGCTCGCGGAGGAACATGCGGAACGTCTCTTTGGTCGGCGACGGCGAGGACGGGTCCTCGATGAAGTCACCGAGGGTGTCTTCGTCCTCCTCGCCGATCGGACGCTCGAGCGACGCGGTGTACTGGGAGACGCTCTCGACTTTCTTGATCTTGTCGATCGACATCCCCGTCAGGAGCGACAGGTCCTCGAGCGTCGGCGCCGTGCCGTGCGACTGGATGTACTCGCGCTTCACACGGTTGAGTTCGCGCACGGTCTCGATCATGTGGACAGGAACGCGGATCGTCCGAGACTGGTCGGCGATCGCCCGCGTGATCGCCTGGCGAATCCACCACGTCGCGTAGGTCGAGAACTTGTAGCCGCGCGAGAAGTCGAACTTCTCGACGGCCTTCATCAGGCCCATGTTCCCTTCCTGAA
>JAQTNX010000168.1 GCA_028713635.1 Candidatus Bipolaricaulis sp. | reverse complement strand
CGACGCCCTTCATGCAGGCGATGTTGGCCGAGATGTAGCACGCCGAGAGTGCGGCAGCGCGAAATTCAGGACGACGCTGCGACCACAGGCCGGGAGGCGTTCCGAGGTTTCGCATTTCGAGCGACGAACACGGGCATCCATGAACCACATCGGCGGAGTGGCCCGGCGGGACATACTCGTCTCCGAACGTCCCAGCCATCCATAGATGCGCGGTTTCGGAATCGAACGTCGCGCGCCAGTCCGGGCAGCGCACGCCATCTATGCTGTAGTTCCCGATGTCGATGGCGCGAACCGGGGCGAACATGTTTTCGTTGGTTTGGTACGCCATGTTCGTGTTCTGGACGAAGGTCTCCTGGAAGAACGGCGAGAAGTATGCCTGCCAGGATCCGCCGAACTCGATCCCCTGCTTCCGGCAGAGGTACAGGTAGAGGTCCAGAGGATCACGGGCGAAGTCGTTGGCGTGCCGATCGGTCGTGTCCGGGAGCATGAGTTGCGAGTTGATCAGGTCGGCGGCCATGCTACACAGCTTGTAGCCGGCGCTGATGATCGGCATGATTTCCGCGACGTCTCCGGCGGCCTTTCCGACCGCTGCGGAGATTTCCCGGACCATCGCCATGAAGGTTCCACCACCACCAACCCCGTCGAACAGCCCACTCATCGCTTCGACGAGATCGCGGATCGGCTGGAGCATCGAGCCGGCGATTGCCTTGCCTGCGCTCAGAAGGGCGTCCCCGATGCCAAGCACGTTGGCCAGACGGATCACGTCAAGCATCTTGCTGAGGCCAAAGCGGTTGATGATCGGGATGATGGCAGTCGCCGCATTCGACGGCGATCCACCGTCCACGAACAGCGACGCGAGGCCGGCGAGCGCCGAGCTCGTCTTCTGCTCGATCGTCGACGTTCCATACCCAGGAGCGAATGCGCGGGCGCGGATCGCGCGAGCAACGATGTCGGCGGCGCTGGTACGAATCCCGGTCTTGGATTCGATGATTGCGGCCATACCCTCGGCGGAGATGGCACCGAACGAGGCGACGGAGGCGATGGTGGTGTCGCCAATGATCACGGGGTCCCCTGCGTCACCGAGCCCCCTCAGCCCGCCGCGCCGCGCCGCCCCCATCACGTCGAACAAGCCGCTCATCCCGCCCTCCGCTGTTCCTCGTTCATCGCTCCGGCGACCACCTGGCGGATCCACATCTCCGCCTCGGCCAGCCGCTCGCGCAGCACCGAGGTCCGCGCGAGGTAGCCGACGACGATCGCGTGCAGACTCGCGTCCCGCGCCCCCGCCATCGCCATGTCGGCCATGAGCTTCCCGTCGTGGATCCGCCCGAGGTCGTCCTGGTAGTAGGGCGAGAGGGCCGTGAGCGACTCGTGGAGCCAGTCGTCGAGCACGACGCGGGCCGTGTTCCTGCGCTCGTTCGCCCCGCGGCGCCCGGCGACGACGTGGCCCTGGCCCGTGGCGTACTCCGTCGCGATGCGGCGCCCGAGCGCCGAGGCCATCATCGGCTTCTGGACCGCCACGGCGATGTCCACGGCCGCCTGGACGCGGTTGGGGGCGTTCTGCGTGAGAGCCGTCACGAGGAGCAGACGGACGATCTCGGAGTCGTTCGGCGTGCCCCGCTCGTCCACGAGCCCGTAGTGCCTGGCGATGCGGGAGATCGCCTCCCGGAGCCCGTCACGGCCGCAGTAGAACTTGATCGAACGGCGCACCGCCGGTTGGGATCCTCCGGCGGAATGGGCCGACCTTGACCACGCTTCCCTCACACCGTCCTAGGCTACGCCAGAAACCGTGCCGTCTGAACGTAGCCGCTCCACAAAAACGCAACGTAGGTATACGCTGCACCCATGCAGAACCAGAAGGTGACGATCCGCGACCTGGTGCCCCCCACCGGCATCGTACCGTCCTACCTGACCGCCGTGTCGAGGCTCTGCGATGCCCCCATGCTCTACCACCTGGGGGCCCTCCTGTCGGTCCTGGCGGCTTCTGCGGCGCCGAACTGCGTCGGGGTGCAGACGAGCGCCGGGCGGAAGAAGTCCGAGCCGCTGTTCCTGTGGATGATGCTCATGGGGGAGTCGGGGAGTCGGAAGACGCAGGCGCTCATCAAGGTGAAGGATCTGGCGCTCAAGGTCGCCGGGAAGGCCAGCAACCGCTCGCTGCTCGGCGCCCGCGCCCGCTCCGCCCTCGGCAGCCGCGCCGGGCTCATCGAGATGCTGCGGGTCGAGCCGAGCCCCTGGGTGCTCATCGAGGAGGCCGCGGTGTGGTTCCGGGCGAACCGGGCCGCCTACATGCACGACGGCGCGGCGACCTGGTGCGAAATCTTCGACGGGCAGATCCTCACGTCGAACCTCGTGGACAACGCGAAGCGCAACGCCACGAAGCCGGAGGACCCAGAGATCCGCGTCTCGCTGCTCGCCACCGGGGCCACGCCGGCGGTCATGCGGGCTACGCGGCCCGAGGACTGGACGAGCGGCCTCCTGGCCCGCGTGATGATCCTCGCGACGGACCCGCCACAGGACCGCCCGGGGCCCTACGACTGGAGCGAGCCCGTCGTGGAGCGGTTGCGCGAGCAGATCCGGAAGATGTCGGAGAACGCGAAGCGGTCAGGTGTGGTCCGGCTCGACGACGACGCCCGGCGCCTGTGGGACAGCTGGCTGCTCGACCTTGCCCGCCGGATGCGCGGCATCTACGAGACCCCCGCCATCCTTCTGCGGCGGCTTCCCGCCTTCGCCCTTCGCATCGCCTACCTCTACGCCCTCTCCCGCGGCAGCTTCCGGGCGAGCATCGACGACATGAACCGGGCCCTGCGGCTCTGCGACCTGTCCTACCTCTGCGTGCTGAGCCTCGACCTTCGGTAGCGGCTCGACGGCAGCGGCCGGCGCGGAGATCGAGGGCGCGACGGCCGCCACCGGAGCCTCGGACTGCCCTCGCTGGGGGGAAGAGGGCAGCCGAATCGTGGACGTGGTGGTCTCCACCGCCTCCTCGACGGGGGCAGCAGGGGTCGGCGTGGGGGCCGGAGCGACCGGCGTCGGTGCCGCGGCGACAGGCTCCGGCTTCTGCTCGAGCGGCGGCATGTCCGTCATCTGCCGGAACAGACGCGCGACGTGGAACCCGAAATCGGCGCTCGGCCCGTAGGTGCTGCACCACTTCGCGATGAACAGCTCCGGGTTCTTCAAGATGTCGCTCGTCATCTGGTCGATGTCGGGGTCGTGCTTGTGCAGCCCGAGCTCGATGCTCGTGCGGAAGCAGAGCACGAACTTGTTGGCGACGTCCTGTACGGTCGGCTTGTCGGCCTCCGGCACGGAGGCGTTGCCGACCTTCTGCATCGCCTCGCGCACGTCCCGGATCATCCGGGCGAAGAGGCGCTTGTCCTCCGCCGCGGCACCGCCGTTGCCGTTGCCGGGTGTCGGCTGGGGGGACGCGGCGGGCGCCGAGGCCACGGCCGCCGGTTGGCCGCCGGCGGCACGGAGCTTCGCGGCCTCCTCCTCCCGGTCCTTTTTCTCCTGGCGCTTGCGCATGAACTCGTCGTGCGCGGCCTGCCGCTTATGCATCCCGTCCATGTACTTCTCGACGGCGCCCTTGAGCGCACCACCGATCATCCCCTTGAGCCCGCCGTCGCCGTCCCCGCCCTTGAACTTCGTCGCGGCCGTGAGGATCTCGTTGTACATCGCGGCCTGGGCCTGCATCATCCCGGGGCCGTTCATCTGCAGCACGATGTCCACCAGCCGGTCGTCGTTCCCGCGACCGTTCTGCATCAGCGGGGCGTAGATGGCTGCCATCGCCTGCATCATGGCGACGGTCTGGTTGGTCCCGCCGCCGCCTCCGGACTCGAGCAGCCGGATGCGGTCCTCGAATCGCTGGCGCTCCGCC
>JAQTNX010000167.1 GCA_028713635.1 Candidatus Bipolaricaulis sp. | reverse complement strand
ACGATCACGTCCTGCTTCGCCTTGCCCTGGAGCTCGATGGCATCCCAGCCGGCGAACTTCAGGTACGGGCCGAAGTACCCTCCCACGTTGCAGTCGACCACGGATCCCGTGGTCGGGGAAAGGCTGACCACGAGAGACTTCCCGGCGCCCGCGTACTGCGTGATCCCACCGATCGGTCCAGAGGAGATGACGATTTCGTTCTTCGGATCGTCCCACGTCGTGGACGGATCCACGGCGTTCCACAGCCGCCAGAGGCCGAACCCGCGCCCACCGATGAAGACGTCCTTCATCTGTTGCGTGACCGGACGCTCCTCGATCGCGCCGCTGCCCACGTTGACGTACAGGGTCTTCCCCGTGTAGCCGCAGTGCGCGCCCGCCTTCTCGTACGGCCTCTCTGCGATGACTCGATACCCCTGTGGTGCCGCCATGCGTCCCTCCTCGTCATCTGGCCGACGCGACGCGTCGGCGGATCCAGTCCCCTGCCAGTGAGTGTAGGAAACTGGCCGCCCTTCCTCAACATGCCGTCCCCGTGGCGGCTTGGAAGCTGGCCGCCCTTGCTCAAGATGCCGTCCCCGTGGCGGCTTGGAAGCTGGCCGCCCTTGCTCAAGATGCCGTCCCCAGGGCGGCTTGGAAACTGGCCGCCCTTCCTCAAGATGCCGTCCCCAGGGCGGCTGGGAGGCGCGCCGGCCTTCCTCAAGACGCGGTCCCAGGGGCTCTTGGGAGAAGATGCGAGAGGTTGCCGCGTCGCCGCCTCGTCCCTATCCTTGACCGGTGTGAAGGGGGAGACCGTGAACATCGAGCGGATCGAGAACGGGATTCGGGAAGTGCTGGCCGGCTTCGGAGAAGACGCATTGAACCCCGAGGTGCTGGCCAACACCCCGCGGCGCGTAGCGCAGATGTACGCTGAGTTCTTTTCCCAGTTGCGCGTCGACCCCGCCGAGGCGCTCGGCGTCGTCTACGACGAGTCCTACGACGAGATGATCGTGCTGAAGGACATCCCCTTCTTCTCGATCTGCGAACATCACCTCCTGCCGTTCATGGGAACCGCCGACGTCGTGTACATCCCTCAGGGAAGACGCATTGTCGGGGCGAGCAAACTGGCGCGCGTGGTGGACATCGCCGCTGCCCGCCCGCAGCTTCAAGAGCGGCTGACGTCGCAGATCGCCGACGCCCTGGTCGAGCGCCTCGATCCGCTCGGCGTGCTCGTCCGACTCGAAGCGACCCACCTCTGCATGACGTTGCGCGGCGTCAAGAAGGCGGGCTCGTCCATGGTGACCTCGGCGCTCCGCGGGAGCTTCCACAAGAACCCCGCATCCCGTCAGGAGGCGCTCTCGCTCATCATGTGAGGGGGCTAGTGGCCGATTCGCCAGGCGGCCAACTGAGGACTCGCGGGATCGAGCGGGGCGACTTCGATGACTTCCTCACTCTCGGAGCGCAGGACCCTCAGTCGGACTCGATCGGCGCCGCTATGATCGCTGTAGCGGGCTCCGAGGGCGCCGGCGAGGGCGACATCGTCGTCTGTCGGCGCGCCCTCGACGAGGACCGTTGGCCCCATGACGTCGACCGGCTCGATGCGGATCCGGTCTCCCGCGAGATGTGCGAGCCGCGCGTTCTCCTCCTCGTCGCGGCCCACGATCACCTTGACGCGTTCGGATAGGCGGAAGTGCCGCCCGAGGCGCAGGAGCTCGAACTCCGGAACCCCGATGCGATCCTTTCCGGTGTGGCGGAACGCGTCGCGCACGCGAGCGGCGTAGACCTTCTCCGTGAGTAGGCACCCGCCAGCCGGCTGTGGGAAGTGCTCGATTCCCAGGCGGGCCGCCAGCGCGATCTGGGCTTCTCGTCCGCGCCCCTGGATGGACAGGAGCTCCTCGCGGCGCAGCCAACCCTGCTTCACGGGCAGGGTGTCCGGGAGGAGGTTGGCCGACAGCGGACGCACGAGGCGATCTCCCAGCCCACTCTCCTCGGCCACATCCAGCAAGGCTTTGAGGTGCTGCGACTTCGGTCGTTGGCCGAGGACCTCGCCGGTGACCACGAAGTGCGCGCCTTCTTCCTCCATCACGCGTTTCGCCACCTTCAGGATGAAGATGTGGCAGTCGACACAGGGGTTCACGCCCGCGCCGTAGCCGTGCTTGGGGTGACGGACGACATCGAGGTGGTCGACGGTCGCGTCGACGACGCAGAGGGGGAGATGGATTCGGCTCGCCGCCGCCTGCAGTCTCTGTTGGGTTTCCGCTCCGCCGCTCCAGAGGTGGCGGACGTGCAGGAGCGTCACCCCGACGCCCGCGCGTCGGACGAGGGTTGCCGCAAGGATGCTGTCGAGTCCGCCGGAGAACGCGGCGATGGCACGGATCGAACCCTCCCCGGGTCCATCCCCTTGACGGCAGTCCTTCACAACCGGTTCACATTCCTTCATACAGTTAGGGAGGCAGAAGCCATTTTCGAACGACTATACACGGAGGAGGCAGCGTATGCGTAAAAGACTACTTGCCGGATTGCTCGCTCTCGTCGTCGTGGGCGGGGGACTCACCGTGGCGTGGATGAAGACGTCCGACCTCTCCGTCTCCGTCCAACCGATCGTCGCCGTCGCCGCGCAGGGCACGACATCGGCGGTCGCGGAGCTCAACCAATCCATCACGGACTCGGGACAGGCCGCGGTGAAGGCGGCCATCGCCGCCGCCGGCCCCGCCGTCGTGCGTGTCGACGTCACGGCAACCGTCACCGTCGACAACCCGTATGCCGACCTGTTCGGGGACCGATTCTTCCAGTACTTCTTCAACGCGCCGCAGGACACCACTCCCCAAGAGAGGGAGAGGCAATCCATGGGGTCGGGCGTCATCGTGGCGTACGGCGGCGAGAAGCTCGTCTTGACCAACGCGCATGTGGTCGATCAAGCGGACGCGATCTCCGTCACGGACGTCTCAGGGAACGAGTGGAAGGCCGATGTCGTCGGTTCCGATGAGATGCTCGACGTCGCCGTACTGCGACTCCGCGGGGACACGAGCGCGCTTGCGGTGGCGACGCTCGGCGACTCCGCGACGATCGAGATCGGCGACTGGGCCATCGCCATCGGAAACCCCCTTGGGCTGTCGTACACGGTGACCATGGGGATCATCAGCGCCGTCGGCCGAGACATCACGAAGCCCGAGGGGGTCGGCCGATACTACAACCTGATCCAGACCGACGCCGCCATCAACCCCGGGAACAGCGGCGGGCCGCTGGTGAACGCGCGCGGGGAAGTTGTCGGACTGAACACCATGATTGCCCGAAGCTCGGGAGAGGGGGTATCGATCGAGGGGATCAACTTCGCCGTCGCGATCAACGGCGTCAAGGACGTGCTCGATCAGCTCGTGGCGGCCGGCTCGGTGACCCGCGGGTGGCTGGGCGTCGCGATCACCGATGTGAGCCCGCAGTCGGTGAAGGAGTTTGGCGTCGATCCGAACGTCTCCGGCGCGGTCATTGCGCAGATCTTCCCCGGCGATCCCGCAGACAAGGCGGGGATCCAGGTTGGAGACGTGGTGATCCGCATCGGCGATGCCGTCATCGCCTCTGCTGACGACCTGTCGCGGACTGTGGCCCTGCAACCCGTCGGAGCATCCGTCGAGATCGAGGTTGTCCGGTCCGGCGAGCGCTTGGTACTCCGAGCGACGCTGACCGAGCGCCCCGACGAAGAGACTCTGGCGAACTACCAAGGCAATGTCCCGTCGGTCGAAGCGGTGTCCGTCCTCGGCCTGACCGTCGGACCGATCACGTCCATCGTTGCGCAGCACCTAGGATTGAATTCGACAGACGGCGTGGTCATAATGAGCGTTGCTGCCGAAAGCCGCGCCGCCAAGGCGGGAGTGCTCGACGGAGATGTCATCCTCGAGGTCAACCGCCAAGCGATCACGT
>JAQTNX010000166.1 GCA_028713635.1 Candidatus Bipolaricaulis sp. | reverse complement strand
TCGTCAAGCTGGTGCGGGGTCGGGAGAAGGCTACGACGGCGGCGCCCGTGTTCCTCGGTGAGGAGTTCCTCGGGACTCCAGCGGTTGCCGTGCATCAGGCACAGCGTGAACTTCTCCGCATGGGCGAGATGACGGCGATGATGATTCGCGCCTGCAAAGAAGGGATCCTGAGCCGCGATGCCGCCAGGACGGCGGAGGTCGGCGAGGTGGAGGACGCGGTGGACGGTCTCAAGGACTCGGTGGACGAGTTTCTCGACCGCATCGACGGAAGCACGCTCAGCGGGAAGGACGAGCGGCGTCTCCACGTGCTTCGCCACATCGTCGCGGACATCGAGCGGGTCGGCGACCAGGCCGTCAACATCGTGGTGCGAGCCGAGAAGCTGCTTGCGCGGGGCCGAAGCCTGTCGGAAGCGGCGGCTGGGGAACTCGGCGACATGTTCGACCGAGCGATCGAGCTCTACCGGCTCTCACTCGCCGCGCTCGAAGCCGAGGACGTCGGCGAAGCGAAGCGGGCCCTTGACCTCGAGAAACACATCGACGAGCTCGAGAAGCGGTACAAGGCGCACCACGTTGCGCGGCTCGACGCGGAGGAGTGCGATCCGGAGGCGGGGATTCTGTTCGTCGAGATCCTCCACAACCTCGAGCGGATTGGCGATCACGCCGCGAACATCGCCGGCGATGTCCTCGTCATCCACCCAGCGGCGGACTAGAGCCCGGCTTTCCCCCTCGCGGATGCGACCTTGCGGTCCAGTCGGCCGTGTGGGCCCTTGCGGTCGTCGATGCGGAGCGAGATCGAGACGCGTCCGCACGTCTCGAGCAGGCGGAGGCGGCAGGCGTTGACGACCGACATGACCTCCTCCCACTCGCCCTCGAGGTTGGTTCCCATCGCGTGAAACTCGTGCGACAACCCGGATGCCTCGATGATTCGGTAGGCGTCGGCGATGTGAGCGCTAAGGCTCTCACCGCGCCCGATCGGGGCGATGCTGAAGTCAACGATCATGGGTTCTCCTCGTACGTGAATGCGAAGCTCGGCTGTTCCCCAGCGCCGTCGACGGTCACCGTCCGTGCGAGCGGATCCACCGTGACCACAGCCCACGAAGGGAGTGTGCCCTGGTCGACGAGGGCCTTGAACGTGATGTACTCAATGCCGTCGACTTCGGTCCGGCGGAACGTGTGGTCGTGCCCCTGAAACACGGCGGCGACGTCGCCGTCCGCTGACAGAACGGCCTGTACCTCGGGCTGATTGGCCACGAGTGGGCGGCCCCATGCCTCCACGTACGCATCGAGCATCTGATGGACGAAGACGATTGTTGCATGGTCGGAGGCAGCCAGATCCTCGCGCAGCCACTCGAGCTCCGCAGGCGGAACGAACCCGGCGACGCCGGTATAGGTTCGCGCAAGGTCGGTTCCGTCCTCCGCGTACTGCACGTCCAGCACGACGAAGTGGACGCCGCGGACATCGAAGCTGTAGTACGTCCGCTCGATTCCGAGGATCTTGCGAAGGGTCGCTTTGTCGAGGTTGTAGACGTCGTGATTCCCGAGGACGTGGTAGCGCGGCCCGCGGAACGCGGCGTAGAGCCCGTCGGCCCACGCGAGCACCTCGGGAATCCGTGAGGGATCCCCGGGGTCGGTGCCGAGCACCACCCAGCCGTTGATGAAGTCACCCAGTTGGATGGCGAAGTCCACCCGCTGCGCATTCATCGCATCGCAGAAGGCCCCGAGCCGCTCCGCCGTGTGGGTCATCCACTTCCCCTCGAGCGGCGAGTCGAGATCGTGGGCGTGGAGATCCGTGAACAGGCCGAAGCGGACGGGGGCCGAGTCGGGGGCGGTGTCACCGCCACCGCCGAAGACCGCGAGTACGAGGAGTAGGGTCGTCGCCACGCACGCCATGCCGCGCCTTGCGGAGAGCGTCACGCGTTCCTAGTAGGTGAGCTCGACGCTCTCTTGAAGGCTTGTGCCGTCGATGCGGATTGTCCGGGCGACGGGGTCGAGGGTGACCGCGGCCCACGACGGCGGCGTCGGAACGTCGTGGTCCACCATGCCGGCGAAAGTGATGTAGTGGATCCCGTCCATCACGGTGTGAGTGGAGTCGTGCGTGTGCCCCTGGAACACGGCGATGACTTGACCGGAGGCGACCAGGGCGGCGCGCACCTCAGGCGCGTTCGAGATGGGTGGACCGCCGGCAAGCATCGCGAAGGAGACGTCCAGCGGCTGGTGAACGCACACCACCGTGGGCTTCCGGGTCGCGGCGAGGTCGGCGCGGAGCCACTCGAGCTCGGCGGCCGGGATCGTTCCCTGGACCATCCAGCTCACGTGCTCGTAGTCCTGACCGGTCTTGTTGAACTGGGCGTCGAGGATCACGACGTGGTACGCACCGAGATCGAAGCTGTAGTACGTGCCCGGGGAGGCCGTGCCGACGAGGAACTGCGATTTCGACAGGTTGTAGACGTCGTGGTTGCCGAGCACGTAGTGGATCGGTCCGGGAAAGCTACGCAGAAGACTGACGGCACGATCGAGGAGCGCCGGAATGCGCGCCGGATCCCCGAGTTCAGCGCCCATGACGAACACTCCGTTCACGAGGTCGCCGAGCGAGACGACGGCGTCGGCGGGCCATGCGACCATCGCGGTGACAAACGCCTCGAGGCGCGCCTCGTAGCCCGTCATGACCTTGTGCTCGTTGGGCGAGTTGGTGTCGTGGACGTGGACATCGGTGACGATGCCGATCCGGACGACCTCGGCCGAGTCGGACGTGGCGAACGGCCCGACGATGACGAGGAGCGTGAGTAAGAGAACAGGGATGGCAGCCAGCTTTCGCATCTTGACCTCCAGGGGTCTTGAGTTCCGCCGATAGACTACTGACGGGGTCGGAGGGCGACAAGGCGACGGAGCGCCGCCATTCTCCTAGGCAACGGCCCGGCTCCACTCGGCGCCGAGCTCGAACCCGCGGAGGTTCGCAGCCAGCACGGCGTCCGGCTTTCCGGCGAACACGGCGCGGATTCCGCCCACGAGCGCGGCTTCGGGAAGCTCGAGGAACGGGGATGCGGCGCCGAGGACGACGAGGTTCGTTGCCTGCGCCGATCCCGCCTTCTCTGCGAGGAGCGCTGCGTCGACAAGGCGGTGCGGCGAGATCGCCGCGAGTTCAGCGAGGATCCGGGCGAGGTCGGGGTAGTCGGGGATGTTGCGCACCGGCCGTGTGTCGGAGACGAGGACGCCGTCGGGTCGGAGATAGGCGATGTAGCGGAGCGCCTCCATCGGTTCGAGCGCCAAGACAAGGTCGGCGGTCCCTTCGCGGACAAGGTCGGAGTAGATGGGGCGGTCGCTGAACCGGACGTGGCTCTGCACGGCGCCGCCACGCTGGGCCATTCCGTGGACCTCGGCCTGCTTCAGCCGAAGCCCGAGGCTGCGTACGGCCTCTCCGAGCACGGCGGCGACGGCGAGAAGTCCCTGCCCTCCGACGCCGGCGAGGATGATGTCTCGTTTCATCGCGGGCCTCCGGATGGCGCGCGTCGAGCGGCACGCCGCGCGGTCTGGATGCACTCGCGCTGGGCGATGATGACGGACGGTCCGGGATGACGGATCTCCTCGTCGAGGACGGCGACATTCTTCGCGTGGTTTCGCGGATGCGGCTCGATGACGCGAATGTGGGCGTCCTCGACGCCCAGTCCGCGGCAGATGGAGGCGAGTCGGTTCTCGGCCGCCGAGCGCTGCCCCCCGGTCATCGCCACCGTTAAGTTGTCGACGATGATGACCGTGATCTGCGCGCCGGCGTTCACGCAGTCGAGGAGTCCCGTCATCCCGGAGTGGGCGAAGGTGGAGTCGCCGATCAAGGCGACGGCGGGGCGGAGGCCGGCCTCGGATGCGCCGTGGGCCATGGTGATCGACGCGCCCA
>JAQTNX010000165.1:3144-3918 GCA_028713635.1 Candidatus Bipolaricaulis sp. | reverse complement strand
CGTCCGATTGCGGTCGACTGGCGCGAGGTCGCTGCCGCTCTCGGATTCGGCGTCGCCGCCCTCTTGCTCGTCTTCCCGACGCGCGCCGCGTGGATCCCTCGTTGGCGGGGGGCCGCTCTCCTCGCGCTCTACGCGGGATATGTGGCGGTTGTCGTGCTCGCACGGCCTGCATAATGCAGAGTTGCGCGCGCTTTGGGCGGCTAGCGCCCGCGCGCGACGAACGACCGAACGAGGATCAGAACCGGGATGATCTCGAGTCGCCCGACCCACATGTTGAAGCAGAGGGCCATCTTGCCGGCCAATGCCATCTGAGGCGCGGTGATGCCCGTGGTGAGCCCCGCGTTTCCCTGGGCGCTTGCGACTTCGAGGATGATGTCGGCGAGCGTGAACTGGGGTGGCGTGCAGTGAAGGAGCACCACCACGCCGACGGCGATAAACGCGATCCACAGGAACATGATCAGGGCCGCGTCTTCGAGACGCTCTCCGACATCCGCGGAATCGAGCGCCGTTCCGCCGATCCGGAACGGGATGACGGCCCGCCGCGGCGACAGGACCTGACGGAACCGCCAGGAGAGTCCCTTGAGCAGCACGAGGAGCCGAATGACCTTGATGCCTCCGGCCGTCGACCCCGCGGCGCCGCCGACGAACATCCCCGCAGCAAGGATGAGCTTGGCCGTCTCGCTCCACGTCGAGAAGTCCGTGGTCTGGAAGCCGGTCGTCGTCTCCGCGGAGACGAAATGGAACGCGCTCTGGTGGAGGGCGGCGACGATCCCC
>JAQTNX010000165.1:0-3134 GCA_028713635.1 Candidatus Bipolaricaulis sp. | reverse complement strand
CCCATCCGGGGCAGGTTCTCCAGGGTCAGGAAGAAGATTCCGAGAAGCACGACGATGAGGAACATGCGGCTCTGATAGTCCAGGAATAGCCGTCGCCAGCCGCCGCCAAGCGTGGCGTAGTGGACGGAGAAGCTCACGGCGCCGGCCATCATGGACACCATCAGCACGACCATGACTCCGACGTTCGGGTAGGGCGAGGTGTAGGGGGCCGTCACGCTGAACCCCCCCGTGGCCACGGCCGTCATGGCGTGGTTCGCGGCTTGCCAGATCGGCGCACCGAGCCGCCACTGCAGGGCCATGCTCACGGCGGTGAAGAGAGTGAGGATCCACCAGAGGGTGCGAACCGTCGAGCGAATGGTGGGCAGGATCCTGTCCGACCGCGCCTCGGCGTAGTACATGCTGTACGTCGCGGCCCCCGGCCGCGGCCCTGCGAGGATGGACAACACGACGACGATCACCCCGAGACCGCCGATCCACTCCGTCAAACTGCGCCACCACTGGAGGGTGTGGGGAAGAAGGTCCGGTCGGGGCGCTACGGAGAGCCCCGTGCCGGTGAACCCGGACACGGACTCGAAGAACGCGTTGGCCGGATCGCGGAACGCCGTTAGGTTGGCCGCTGTCGGTCCCGCATCGGCCCACGCGGCGCACAGGAGGAATGGGAGGGCTCCGACGGCGGGGACGACCAGCCAACCGAGGGCGGCGGTGATCATCGCGTGGCGCAGCTGCGGCTCCGGAGCGTGGCGGAAGGGAAGGTACAGGGCGAGACCCAGGGCGGCGACGACCACGGCGGTCCAGACCAGGGGCGCGATGGCGTACCCCTCGTGGTAGACGATCGGAACGAAGAGCGAGGCCAGCGCCATCGCCGAGACAACCGGCATCAGACGGCCCACGTCGCGCAGGACAATGGCCAGGTCGTCGCGCGAACCGAAGAACGAGGGTCTCATCCGATGAGCTTCGCGAACAGCCCGTCGGGGACTCCGTTCAGAGAGAAGAACGTCACGAGGTCCCCTTCCTTCAGCTTGGTGTCCGCTTCCGCCAGGCTCTTCTTGCCTCCGCGCAGGATGGAGACGATGCGCATCGTCTCCGGGATCCGGCCTTCGTCCGTGCACTGCGTGACGGTCCGCCCGGCCAACGGGGATTTCCCGCGCAACTCGAGCCGGAACAGCTGCGACTCCTCAGGGAGGGCGACGAAGTCCTGAACGCGGGGCCGCCTCGCAACGTTGTACAGGTGGGCGGCGACGACCTCCTCGGGGTTCTGCATGACGGTCGCGCCGAGCCGCCGGAAAAACGCTGCGTGGTCCTTCTCGTTGACCACGGAAACCACCGAGTTGATGTGGAACTCGACGGCCATGGAGACCACCATCAGGTTCACGGCGTCGTCGCTTGTCGTGACGATCAGAGCGTCGGTGCGCTCCGCGCCGGCCTCGCGCAACGTCTCGCCCGCCGTCGCGTCCGCGTCGAGCACGACGACGTCGTACTCGCGGCTCACTTCTCTCGCACGCTCCGGATCGGATTCGATGACGACAACCTCGTTCTTCTCAGCGGTCGCTAGGGCGATGACGCCGGTGCCCACGCCGCCGGCTCCGACGACGATCATGTACATCCGATAGGCCCCCTTGGTGCGATGAATCGTAGCGGCGGCGTACGGCAGGGTCAACAACGATCGATGTCCTCTGCCTGCTCGGCGGATCCGCTTTGCCCTTGCTGGCAGCGGCGCTGTGGCCGGGGACCACGGCGAGCGGACTAGTCGAAGCAGCCGAGCTGGCAGCGGCACAGCCTGACGCCGATCGTCTCGGCGGCCGATCCCATGAGGAGGCGAGGCAGACCACGCTCGTCCGCGATGCGCCAGGCGGCGACGCACGCAAGGCGGCCGTCGTCGGTCGCCTCGTCGAGGGCGCGCCGAAGCTCCGGAGGAACGGCGGAGAGCCTGTGGGCGGCGCGGCGCTCGCCGAACGCGTCGTACCCGAACAGGCCGAGCTGGCAGACGGAGATCCGAACGCCGAGGCGATCGGCGTCCGCTCGGACCGAGTCCGGCGCTACGCCGAGTCGCTCCGCGATGCCAAACGCCTTTGCGCACGGAAGGAGCCCGCCACGGGCGGCTTCTCGAATCGCTTGGTCCGACTCGCTCACGACGATCACCCGGAGCCATTGTGCCGAACGGACGCGCGTGCGCCAACGACGCGGTCTGGGATTCAGGCGGCGCGTCACGTACGCTTGAAGCGTCTCGGACGTGTGGGGGGTGCATGTGCTTCTCTGGGTCGGGTTCGCTGCGGCGGTCGTGCTCCTTGTTCTCCTCTCGCGCCGGAGCCTTGCCCTCGGCTTGGCCGCCGCCGCGCTCGTCCTCGGCGCGATGACGCTGGCCCCCGCCGAGATCGGGGCGGCGCTCTGGAAGACGGTGTCCGATCCCTCCGTCCTCCTGCTTGCGCTGGTCGTGCTCCTCATTCCCATCCTGGGCGGCGCGATGGGGGTCTCTGGGCAGATGGCGCGCCTTGTCGACAACCTGCATGTCGGGGTGCGGCCGTTCCTCGCGCTCGCACCCGGCCTTCTCGGCATGCTTCCGATGCCGGGCGGCGCCCTTCTTTCGGCGCCTCTCGTCGAGCGAGGTGCGGGCCACGTGGCGGCGGACGTGAAGGCGGCGGCCAACGTTTGGTTTCGCCACGTTCTCCTGATCGTCTACCCGCTCGGCTCGGCGTTGATCGCGTCGGCTAAGATCGCCGGGCTCGACGTGTACGCGACAATTCCGTACCTCGCCCCCGCGTTCGCCTTGTCTGTCGTGTTGGGCGGCGTTTTCCTCCTGCGCAAGGCACCGAGGAAGAGCGAGGTCCCGGGGGCGACCGCGTTCTCGCTGCACGACCTGCTCATCCCTCTCGGGATCCTGCTCGCCGCCCCCGCCCTGGACCTTGTCCTCGCGAGTACCGTCCGGCTCCCAATCCGCGAGGTTGGAACCGCGGCCGGCATCCTGCTGAGCCTTGCGCTCTCCGCAGCCGTCGGCCGAGTCGGTCCGAAGAAGCTCCTGCGGGTCGCTGTTCGCGCGCGTCCGTGGACGTACGCGGCCATCGTCATCGCGATGTTCGCCTTCCTGAACGTGTTCGCTTCGTCGGGAGCCCCCGAGCGGCTGGCGGAGATGAGTCTCT
>JAQTNX010000164.1 GCA_028713635.1 Candidatus Bipolaricaulis sp. | reverse complement strand
ACTGTTCGACGCTGAGGGGATTTCGGTTGAGCTCATCGGCATCACCGACAACCAAGAGCGAAGCACGGCGCTCCTGACCGGGAACCTGGATGCCGTCATGGGAGACGTGTCCCGATCCCTCCTCGATTACTCGTCCGGGCGCGATCTTGCCATCACCGGATGTGCTACCTCCACCCCGCAGACGGACAGCGTCTTGCTTGGGCTTTTGTCGCACGTCGGATTCGGCGCCGAGACCCTGGCCTCTCTTCTCTCGACGAACCAGAAGATCGGCATCTCCTACCGAACCGACGATGAGTACATGCTCGACCAGCTCTTGATGGCGAATGGGATCGCCAAGGGATCGTCGCTGCGGTACATGTACTTCAACGACGCGCTTCAGCTCGCGGTCTGGTTTGCAGCACAGACGGTTCCGGTGGCGGTGATGCGCGAGCCGTACATCAGCTACATCGCCACCTACCATCCGCCGAACGGGTCCCCGCCGAACCTGACGTGGCTGTCGACGTTCTCGGGGATCGATCCTCTTCCGAGCGTCGTCGTGTTCCGCAAGGCGTTCGTGAAGAGCAACGCAGCCGCTGTGGAAGCCTTCTACCGTGCCTACGCGGCCGCCGTCAAGCGGATCAACGCAACGCCTCGCGACGAACTGGTCGAGGTCGGCCTCGACGTCGTTCTGGGGCTCTTCTTCCAGGGGGCGAACGTCACGGGCGTGCCGCAGGAGGCCCTCGACGCGATCTCGATTCCGCACTTCGAGGCGCCTGCGCCTCTGACGGAGGAGACGTTCTCCAACGTCCTCTCCTGGATGCAGAAGAAAGGGTACGTGGTCGACCGGCTGGAGTACGGCGCCGTGGTCGACAGCGGCTTCCTTCCATGATCGTGCTGCGTGACGTCGTGGTGGACTACGGTCGCGGGACGCGGGCCGTTCGTGCCGTAGACCGAGTCACGCTCGACGTCCCCCGCGGGCAGAGCGTCGCGCTCATCGGTCCGTCGGGGTGCGGCAAGTCGACGCTTCTGTTCGCCGTCGCGGGCCTCATCCGCCCGGCGGCGGGCGAGATCCGCATCGCCGACGAAGCGGTCGAAGGGCCGCGACGCGACACGGCCCTCATCCTGCAAAACGCCGGACTCCTGCCGTGGAAGACGGTCTGGCAGAACGCGAACCTGAGCCTCTTCCTCGGCAAGGAGTACCCGAAGGCCACCGCGGAGGCCGTGCTGGAGGAGCTTGGCCTGTCCGACGTCAAGAATCGGTATCCCTCGGAACTGTCGGAGGGGATGAAGCGGCGCGTTGGAATCGCCCGCGCGCTGTCGACGTCGCCCCAGGTGATGCTCATGGACGAGCCGCTCGCGTCGCTCGACACCTTGACGAAAGAGCGAATCCAGGACCTGTTCCTCAAGCTGTGGGCGCGACACGCGTTCTCGTTCGTCCTCGTCACGCACGACATCGAAGAGGCGGCGTTCCTCGGGCAGCGGATCGTCGTCCTCTCGGCGCGCCCGGCCTCGGTGAAGGCCGTCGTCGACAACCCGACGATGGGCGGGCTCGACTACCGCGAGGCGCCGACGTTCCGCGACGTCGTGCTTCGCCTGCGGGCGGAACTGGAGCGTGAGACGTGAGCCGTGCGAGGCGCGCGGGGCAATGGCTCGTCGACCGGGTCGAGGACCGGGGCGTGTGGCGGCACGTCGCGATCTACGCCGCCAGCGTCCTGCTCCTGCTCCTTCTCTGGGAGGTCGCGAGCGTCGTCATTCGAGCGCTCAAGGGGGGACGGGAGTACCTGCCGAACCCGATCATCGCGATCCGCGAGATGGTTCGCCTGGGGCCGCTTCTGTTCACGAACTTCTGGATCAGCGCGTGGCGTCTCGTGCTCGCGATCTTGATCGCCTTCGCGACGGGGTACCCGCTGGGCCTGCTCGTCGGCCACGAGCGGCGCCTCGACGAACTCATCTCTCCGATCATCTACATCGTGTACCCGATTCCGCAGGTGGCCTTCATCCTCATGCTGTTCCTCATCTTCGGAATCGGCCATCCCGTCAAGGTGGCCATCGTCGCGATCGCCCTGTTCTTCCAACTCCTCGTCAGCGCGCGCGGGGCGGCCAAGCAGATCTCGCTCGAGCACATCACGAGCGTTCTCTCGGCGGGCGCCTCACGCTGGCAGGTCTACCGCCACGTCATCCTGCCTGCGACGCTTCCGTCGATCCTCACGAGCCTTCGCGTCAGCATCGGCCTCGGGATGGCGTTCCTGTACATTGCCGAGACGGCCGGTGCGATCGACCCGGTGCGCGGTGGACTCGGGTCGTTCATCAAGAACAGCGCGTACAACACGGGAGCGCAGTTTGCGGGAATCCTGGCGATGGCCCTTCTCGGCTTCTGCCTGTACATCATCATCGACGTCGTCGAGCGGATCGTTTGTCGTTGGACCTACACCGCGCGTCGAAGCTCGTAGACGCCAGCTCCCACAGAGTCGCTCTATGCCGAGCCTCGTAGCCGTCTTGGAGGCAGGACGCCGGCCGCCTCCTAGCCGCCGGCGCTCTTTATCGCCGGAACCGGCGGCCGCCGGCAGGATGGTTGCCGTTGCCGGCGGCCAGCTTCCTAGCCGCCGCAGCCTCTGAGTTGATGTGAACGGCGGCCAGCTTCCTAGCCGCCGCAGCCTCTGAGTTGATGTGAACGGCGGCCAGCTTCCTAGCCGCCGCAGCCTCTGAGTTGATGTGAACGGCGGCCACAGCTAGGATCGACCCATGAGGCTCGAGCGGATCTATCTCGTCGTCAACCCCGCGAAGCCGGCGGCGCGAGCCGCCGTCGAGCGGCTCGAGACGTGGTGCCGCCAACGCGGCATCGAGGCGGTTCCGATTGCGGAGTCGTCGGACGTCTCGAGCTCCGACGCGGCGATCGCCGTCGCGCTCGGCGGCGACGGCACGATCCTCCGCGCCGCGGCGAGGGTCGCCGACGCTGGGGTTCCGATCCTCGGAGTGAACGTCGGGAGCCTGGGGTTCCTTTCGCAGGCACGACTCGATCGGCTCGTCGAGGCCGTAGAGCGCGTCGCGGGTGGCGACTTCACGGTCGAGGAGCGCATGCGCCTACGATACGATGCGGGGACACACTCGGGCACAGCGCTGAACGAGATCGTCGTCACCGGAGCAAGCCCGTCACGGTTCTGCGAGCTCGAGCTCGAGTGGGAAGGCAGCGCGGTCGCGAGCTACCCGGGAGACGGGCTCATCGTTTCGACCGCGACCGGGTCGACAGCGTACAGCCTATCGGCTGGCGGACCCATCATCGTGCCGCCCGCGGCGTGCCTTCTCGTTACCCCGCTCGCCGCCCACCGGCTCGGGCTGAGGCCCGTCCTCTTCCCGGCGGATGACCCGCTGCGAATCCGGGCCTTGGAGCGCGCACAAGTCGTCGCCGACGGAGACCTCGTCGGGCACGTCGAGACCAACGCGGAGCTCATCGTTCGCAAAGCGGAGCAGCCGACGCTTCTCATCCGTCTTTCCGGCGCGCCGTCGTTCTTCCGCGTCCTCGACGAGAAGCTCAACTGGCCCGACTTCCTCGGACGCCGTCGGGAACCCTGAACCGTCGGACTTCCGGTGTCTTTCGCCGTCGCTCGGACCAACGTATAATCCTGCCGCACGTTCTGTTCTCGAGGTGAGAGCAATGGTCGAGAAGGGTACCTACCGAGTGAAGAGCGGTCTCGCCGAGATGCTGAAGGGTGGCGTGATCATGGATGTGACGACGGCCGAGCAGGCGCGCGTTGCCGAAGCGGCCGGCGCCGTGGCGGTCATGGCTCTCGAACGCGTTCCGGCTGACATCCGCGCCCAGGGTGGGGTCGCTCGGATGGCCGATCCGACGAAGGTCCGCGAGATCATGGATGCGGTGTCGATTCCGGTCATGGCGAAGGCGCGGATCGGCCACTTCGTCGAGGCCCAAGTCCTCGAGGCCCTCGAGGTCGACTACATCGACGAGTCGGAGGGCCTGACCCCCGCCGACCCTCACTTCCACA
>JAQTNX010000163.1 GCA_028713635.1 Candidatus Bipolaricaulis sp. | reverse complement strand
CGATCACCGAGTGCGTGTAGACAGCGGCGTCAGACTCGCGATCGATGGCCGAGCGTTCCGCATTCACGATCGCCAGGATCCGGGCGCCGCCCTCCCGCGCCCGGCGCAGGGCCATCAGCGTGTCGATCGTCTCGCCCGACTGAGAGATGACCACGACGAGCGTCTTCGAGGTGACGTGCATCCGACGGGACCGGAACTCGGATGCGATCACGGCGCGCAGGGGGATGGGAAGATGCTCCTCCCATAGGTACTCGGCGACGAGAGCGGCGTGGTAGGCGGTGCCGCACGCGATGAGGTACGCGGCGTCGCACGATGAGACCTGCGCGCCGCACGTCGGAACGACGACGCTCGAGCCGTCGGCGGTCTGCTTCTCGCGGATCGTTTCCCCCGTCGATCGCGGCTGCTCGTGGATTTCCTTCAGCATGAAGTGCTTGTAGCCGCCTTTCTGGATCGACACAGGATCGATCGAGACCTTGTGGGCGGGCCGCCGGACTTCCTTGCCGTCGAGCCCGACGATCCGGAAGCCGTCGGCGCGGATCTCCGCAAGCTCGCCGTCGAGGAGGAACTGCACGTCGGTCGCCTTGCCGAGGAGGGCCGGGATGTCGGAGCTGACGAATCCGCCCGTCTCTCCGAGTCCGACCACGAGGGGACTGCCTCGCTTCGCGGCGACGATGCGGTCGGGAACGTCCTCACAGAGAACCGCCACAGCGAACGCGCCCGAGCACTCCGTGACGGCCTGGCGGACGGCGAGCAGGAGATCTCCGTTCCACCGATCCTCGATCAGGTGGGCGAGCACCTCCGTGTCCGTGTCGGAGGCGAACGTGTGTCCGTTCGCGGCGAGCCGAGTGCGGAGTTCGAGGAAATTCTCGATGATCCCGTTGTGGATCACCGCGAGCTTCGCGGAGCAATCGAGGTGGGGGTGGGCGTTCTCGTCGGTGGGCGCGCCGTGCGTCGCCCAGCGGGTGTGTCCGATGCCGATCGTGGCGTGCGTCTCCTCCGCACGCAGGGCCTCCTCGAGATCCCGTACCTTGCCCGCACGGCGGAATCGGACGAGCTTCCCTTCACGAATGAGGGCGATGCCTGCCGAGTCGTACCCTCGATACTCGAGCCTCTTCAAGCTCTGGAGAAGGAGAGGAGCGGCCTCCTCGGTGCCGATGTAGCCGATGATTCCGCACACCCGGATCACCCCCGTCAGGGGAAGTGTAGCCGCGCCGTTCCCCATGTCCAACGACGCTTGGTCCTTTGTGCGCCGAAGAGGGACGGCTATAATCCAGCGATGGACTCGATATCGGCGAAGGGAGGGCCGGCGGGCATGCGCGAGGTCGTGATCAAGGCGCTCTTGGTCGACCCGTCCAACAACTCACCCGTCGTCCTCCTCAAGGACCGGAAGTCCCAAAGGGCTCTCCCGATCTGGATTGGAGATGCCGAGGCCATCTCGATTGCGTTCGGCCTGCAGAGCGAGGACTTCCCGCGGCCGCTCACGCACGCGCTGATGAAGGAGATGTTGGAAGACCTTCGTGCCAGCGTCGAGCGCGTCGTCATCAAGGAGGTCAAGGACGGGACGTACTTCGCATCGATCTTCGTGAAGGATGCCCAGGGAGGACTCCTCGAGTTTGACGCGCGACCGTCGGACTCTCTCGCCTTGTCGCTTCGGGCGGGCTGTCCGATCTTCATCGCCGATGCGGTCTTCGACGCGGCCGCGATCGAGTCTCCGTTCGCCGAGGAGGACGAGTTCCAGGAGTTCGTGGAAGAGGATCTCGACCTGAAGGAATTCCGGCGGCGGAGGGGAGAAGGTTCTGCCAAGAACAACTGATCGCGTCCCGTTCGGCGCGTCTGACAAGCGACTAGCCGCGCACGATCTCCGGGTTCTCCGGCAGCGAAAGAACCTCGTCGGCGGTCAGGCCTTGGTTTAGGGTGACCTCGTCTACGCGAATCGTTCGCTCACGCGCTCCGTCGACGTAGAAGACGATCTTCTGGACGAGGAAGGATCGACGGTCGATCCAGATCATGCGTTCGAGCTGACGCGTGGCCGTCGTACGGACCTCCAGGACGTAGGCTGTCTGGAACGCCTCTCCCATCCGGGCATCGGCCGCACTGAAGCTCAGGGTCGCAGAGGGGGTCCCTTCCATCCCGGGAGAGAACGAGTGCAGCTCCGCGTCCTCGGCCGCGACAAACGTCGCGCCCACGTCGACGGTGGCCGGGAAGCCGTCGAGCGGGAAGCCGCCCCCCTCCTTCACAATGCCGATCTGGACGCGGCCCTCGGTCCACTCGGTCTTGATCCGCGACACGTCGAGGCCGGAGAGTCCGATGGCGGCGATGGGAAGTCCGACCCAGCGTTTGACGACGAGCAGGTTCTCACTCGGCAAGTAGTGGCTGAGCAGGTCGTTCTGCACCGTGTAGATCTCGCCCTGCAACGCCGCCGGAGCCAAGTACTCCGCGGAGACCGCCGGAGGAGGGCCGCTGACGAGTCGGACGAGCATCCGCACCGGCTCGGCTCTGGCGCCGTCCTCGCTGAACTCGACGACCGCCTCGAGGTCCCGGACCTGTGACAGGGCCCGTTCCACTCGCCAAATCAGTCCTTCGACCTTCGTCGTCGGATGAGCATCCAGAAGGTACTGCTGTACGCCGGCGACCGTCACAATCAAGGCCATGAACAGACCCACGGCAAGGAGGATGTAGCCTTGAGAGCTCATGCAACCCGATTATAATCCGCTTCTGTAGGGCATTCAATTCGGTTGTGACGGGCACAGGAGGAGACGATGGCACAGGAGCCGAGGACCGTACGACGGATCCAGGATGTCGACGTTCGCGGGAAGGCCGTGGTCGTCCGCGCCGACTACAACGTTCCGATGGAGGGAGAGACGATTCAAGACGACGGGCGGATTCGCGCATCCCTACCGACGCTCTCCAACCTGCTCGACCGAGGGGCGCTCGTTGTGGTGATGACGCACCTCGGCCGGCCGGACGGTGCTGTGGTGGAATCCCTTCGACTGGACCCCATTGCGCGTCGGCTTCAGGAACTCCTCGGTCGCCCCGTGCGGAAGCTCGACGATTGCGTCGGACCGGCCATCACGAAAGCGATCCGTGGGGGAAAGCCCGGCGACGTGTTCGTGGTCGAGAACCTGCGATTCCACGCGGAGGAGGAGGAGAACGACCCAGCCTTCTCGGCCGCCCTGGCGGAGCTGGGCGACCTCTACGTGGATGATGCCTTCGGCACGCTTCATCGGGCCCACGCGTCCACAGTCGGAATCGCCGAGCGGCGCCCCGCGTATGCAGGGCTCCTGGTGCAGAAGGAGATCGACGTCCTCTCGCGGGTCCTCTATAGTCCAGTGCGCCCCTACGTCGCCATCGTGGGAGGGAAGAAGGCGTCCGACAAGCTGGGAGCGCTCCGCGATCTCGTGAGCCGTGTGGACTGCATCCTCGTCGGCGGAGGCGTGGCCTTCACCTTCCTTGCCGCTTCGGGCGCGATCGTTGGGGACTCGGTTGTAGATTCAAGCCTCTTCGAGGACATCCGCGGGATCGTCCGCAAGGCGGGCGAGCGAGGGACGGAGATCGTTCTCCCGAAGGACGTCGTGGCCGCCGGTTCGCTCTCGAGCGACGCCGAGACGCGCGTCGTCCCTGCAGACAGCATTCCGGCGGGGTGGAAGGGCTTCGACATCGGCCCGGAGACCGTCCGGTTGTTCGCCGAGCGCATCGCGAGAGCCAAGACGGTCGTGTGGGCGGGACCGATGGGCGCGTTCGAGTTCGCTCCGTTCGCCGCCGGGACGCGCGGCGTGGCTGAGGCCGTCGCGGCATCCTCGTCGTTCAGCGTCATCGGGGGGGGAGAAACTGGCGAGGCGGTGGCGCAATTCGGTTTCGGGAACCGCGTCTCCTTCGTTTCGACAGGCGGAGGGGCGTGCCTTGCGTACTTGAGGGGGAAGTCGCTCCCGGCTCTCGACGTGCTCACGGCGTAGGGTTTGTCGGGTTCCCGAGCGAATGCTATAATCACCGCGCCTTGCGGGCATAGC
>JAQTNX010000162.1 GCA_028713635.1 Candidatus Bipolaricaulis sp. | reverse complement strand
GCCGCTACGCGGTCGACGTGTGCGCGAAGGACGCGCCCCTGTACCGCGACCTCGGCAACGAGCACTTCGTCGCCTGCCACCGCGCCGACGAGCTCCATCTTCAGCCGATTCACGACCGCACCTCGGGGCAGACAGGAGGTTCCGCAATTTGAGTGGTCTTCTGCGGTATGCCCCGCAGCGCCTCCTGCTCACGGTCCCGATGATCCTGATCCTCCTGACCACTCTGGAGAACGCCGCCACTGCCGAACCTACATTGGGACGAGGATGTCGCTCTTCTCGCAGCACGCGTCCTTCTCGGCCATACCGTGCAGAGTGTCCATGTGCCGGCCACGGCTCACTGCACCAGAGACCGGGATGCCGCAGACAAGGCGGCATCCTGATGGCAGCTGAGCCCCATGCTGGATGTACGAGGCGAGGTGAGCGGCCTCCAGAAGAAGCTCCCATACCTCCTCGCGCGCCTGCCCGCCCACGGCACATCCACCGAGGTTCGGCGAGTACCCGACGTATCCCGTGTCATCCGGCTCGATGCAGATAGGGACGGCCACCACTGAGCGCGGCAGGGCCTCGCTCATCTGAGCCGTCTCCGACGTCTGAGCCAATTGTACGTGGGTGAGCCCACAGCGGGCTTGTGCCGCTCCAGACCAAGCTCGCCCACAACTAGCCCCTATGCGCGCCAAGAAAAGATGCGCCCGTCACCCACACGGACGGCGCGCCCACACCTCAGGAACTCGAGCGTTGTGCTTCTCCCAACGGAATCTGCAGCCAGATCCTACGGCGACGCCGCGCGAGAACCGAGCGCATAGACGCTACGTCCATCTACGAACGTCGCACCGACGGTGCGGTGCGCTCCCGTGCGCCTCTTGTCGTCCGTCGCGCCGTGCGGTACTGTCGTCGGCGGATCGGACGGATCCGAAAGGATCGAGATTCCATGGGCTTCGTCTACGCGCTCGGCGCTCTCTCCATCGCCTGCGCGGTGGCGTCGGGCGTCATCGCGTCGTTCATCGCCGACTACCTCGAGTCCCGGGGAACAGAGACCAATCGACGGGTCTTCGCGCTGTTGCGGCGCGGCCACATTCTGCGCTACCTGCGCGTGTACCGGGACGTCACGACGCGCGAGACCGGACACGTCGGCCCGCTCTATGAGGCGTACGTCATCACGGCGCTCGGCATGATCGTGTTCGGCCTCTTCGCCATCCTGATTCGCGCGGGAATCCTCTCCCGAGGCTAGCGGCCGATGGGCTCCGGAAAGTCGATCGTACGGACGCGAACGCCGGCCGCCTGCACAGCGAGGCACGCTACGTACCCCGTGGGGGCCTCGACGGAGTGGAGCACCCAGTCTCCGACAGCACGGCTCCCCGCCCGGGAGTCAAGACTCACACGCACCGAGCGTAGGCGCGACGGGACGCCTCCGCCGATTCCCTTCAGGTACGCTTCCTTCTCCGTCCAGGCACGAAAGAACGCCGCGGCCTGCTCCGAGCGAGGGAGCCCGGCCATCGCGGCCGCGTCTTCCGGCGCAAAGAACCGCGCGGCAACTCGTCCCACATCCAGCGACGCGTCGACCTGTTCGAGGTCAAGGCCCACCGGACCCAGGCGGGACACGGCAAGCATCATCCAGTCTCCCGAATGAGCCATGCTGTGGTCGAGCGTCGAGCCGCTCGTCTGCAGAAAGGGCCGACCGTCCTCGGCGCGCTGCAGCGGAACGTCCCGCGGCGCGCACCCGAGGTATCGAGCCAGGATCTCCCGCCGCGCCGTCCACGCGGCGAGGGCGCGGCGACGATCCGTCTGGCTGAGACGCCGCTCCAGACGCCCCACCTCGTCTGCCGAGAGCATGTTCGTCGAGGGCTCCGACGGGCCGGGGATCGGCACTCGCCAGACGTCCACGACCCCAACCGCCGGCTGAGCTGTGGACTTCGTCATCGCGGGCCTCTACGCGTCCGCGGACGCCGGCGTGTAGGTCGGAACGAGGCGTCTCAGACGCACGATAACGCCCGCGCTGTCTGCCTCGTCAGCGGCACGCACGAGGTCCTCCACCTCCCCCGCCCACCCTGGGCGGGGCTCCTGGAGCCGTGCCACAAACAGCCGCGCGTGCCCCGTGGCGTCCGTCCCCTCCTCGGCCGACAGAAGCTCCTCGAAGAGCTTCTCGCCCGGCCGAATCCCCGAGAACACGATCGGAACGTCGACGTCGGGCTCGAGGCCGTAGAAGCGGATCACGTCGCGAGCAAGATCCACAATCCGAACCGGCCGCCCCATGTCGAGTACGAGAACCTGCCCGGCCTCCCCCACAGCGCTCGCTTGAAGCACAAGCTGCACCGCCTCGGCGGTGACCATGAAGTAACGCTTCATGTCCGGATGCGTCACGGTGACCGGACGGCGGCCTTCGACCTGGGCTTGGAAGGTCTGAAGCACGCTGCCGCGGCTGCCAAGGACGTTTCCGAAGCGCACCGCGAGGCACCGGGTCGGCCCCTCGGCGTGTCCCCGCACGAGCATTTCCGCGACGCGTTTCGAGGCGCCCATGACCGACGTCGGGTTCACCGCCTTGTCGGTCGAGACGAGGACGAACGCGGCACACCGCGCCGCTCGCGCGGCCTCCAGGACGTTGCGTGTCCCGACGACGTTCGTCTTGATCGCCTCTGCGGGGAACGCCTCCATCAACGGCACGTGCTTATACGCGGCAGCGTGATAGACGACGTCGGGCGCGCTCCGCGCCAAGAGCGTTCGCATCTGCGCCCCGTCCCGCACGTCGCCGATGACCACCTCGAACGAGGCCTCTGGGAAGCGCCGACGCAGCTCGTTGTCCAGATCGAACAGGCCGGTCTCATCGAAGTCGACGGCCGTGAGGTGGGCCGCTCCGTAGCGTAGAACCTGCCGACACAACTCGGATCCGATCGATCCCGCCCCCCCCGTGACGAGCACAGCGCGACCGCCCAAGAACGACTGGATCGACTCCGCCCCGATGCGCACCTCTTCGCGCTGCAGCACGTCGGTCGGCTCCAGGCGGCGCAGTTCCGCCCCCGTCACGCGCCCCGTGTACAGCTCCGACAGACCCGGGACGATCTGGATGTCCTCAACGCCGAGCCGCCGAGCCTCACGAACGGTGTCGCGGATCGCGTCGCCCCGTGCCGACGGCATCGCGATCAGAATGGTCGTGACATCGCGCTTCCGCACAACTGATCCGAGATCCGACCGCGGGCCGAGGACTGGCGCCCCGTGGACCACTGTGCCCACCTTGCGTGGGTTGTCGTCGAGAAACCCGACGATCCGGTACGGGCGGTTCGCGTCCTCTTGAAGTGCCCGGACGAGCTGCGCCCCGGCGTTTCCCGCCCCCACGATGACGGCCCGCCGCTCCGAGGGGCTTTCCCGCCGGTTTGATCGCTTGGCAACCCGATCGGCCAAGCGGCGCAACAGGCGAATGCCCCCGACGGCGAGAAAGGAGATCGGGAAATCGATCCCGAGGACCGATCGGGGGAACACGCCGAAGGCGCCCAGCTCCCGCAGAGCGAGCGCGGCAAGCGCAAAGACGACCGAGCCCGCAACGCACGCAACGAAGATGAGCGCAAGCTCGTTGGCGCCGACGTGCCTCCAGCTCAGACGATCCACGCGAAGGGCGGCGAGAATCGGAATCTTCGCCGCGGCCGCAACGGGAAGGCTCGCCAGGAGCACCGGAACGAACGCCGACGGGATCGCGCCGTCGAAGCGGAGCCAGAACGCCAGGGCGAGCGACGCCGACACGAGCGCCGCGTCGAGAAGGAGGACGCCCGCGCGGCGCACCCACGGTCGATCCAAGGCCCGCGGCCTCATCCTCGCCCCACCGCGCTCGAGAGCGCCCGAACGACCCGATCCACATCGGCGCGCCGCAGCCGGTTGTAGAACGGGAGCGAGATCGACCGATCGCCGACCGCCTCCGTCACCGGAAAGCCGCCCTCCTTCGTGCCAAGAAGCTCGCGGATGTACGGCTGAAGGTGAATCGGCTGGAAGTAGTCGCGGCACCCGATCCCTTGTCGCGAGAGTTCCGAGAGAATCCGATCGCGATCCGAACGCGCGAACTGCCTCGACAACCGGACTACGAAAGATCGGAAGAGCG
>JAQTNX010000161.1 GCA_028713635.1 Candidatus Bipolaricaulis sp. | reverse complement strand
GCGATCTTATCGAACCCGGCGTCCTTCTGCGGGATGATATTGACTTCAATGAGCGCGCGCACTCCCGAATCCTCATCCCTGATCAGATCCTTATTGATCACCGCTTTATATTTTAAGATCACGCCTTCTTTTTCATACTTCTTGATCGCGAGCCTGATCTGCTGGGGCTTTTTCTTGAGCATCTTGGCTATCTCTTCCGGGGTAAGCCGAGCGTCTTTTTCCAATATCTCCAATATTTCTTCCATTACCGCCCTCGCTTTCTTTTAAATATTACAGATCTCCGGCATATTCCTTTTATGCTTTGACCTGTCGATCATCCGTCTTACTTTAGCGACTTTCTCTTTTCCGGCACTTTGTTTTTGCTTATGTTCCAATCTATAGAGTATATCATCTAATTCATTATAAGTTATACCCATCTCTCCTTCGTCGGTCTGGCCAGGCCACAATCCGGCTGTAGGCGCTTTCGTAATTATAGCAGCCGGGATACCCAGCTCCTTAGCCAACCGGCGCACATCTTTTTTCAATAAACCGGCTATAGGCAGTATGTCGACTCCGCCATCCCCGTATTTAGTAAAATACCCGGCCATTAATTCGGATTTATTGCCTGTCCCGCAGACAAGGTAATTGAATTTATTGGCAAAATAATACAAAGCAGCCATTCTTAAGCGCGGCCGCAGGTTCGCCGCGGCTAAATTTGGAGCTTTGGGAAGGACCTTCAGGAAACTGTCATAAACGCCGCATAAATCTACCAACTGAGTCTTAATTTTAAGTTTTCCCGCCACTGTTTTAGCGTCTTGCAAGTCCTGGGTGTGGCTGTGGCAAGGCATAAATAAGCCCAGCACATTCTTTCTGCCTACCGCTTCTTTGGATAAAGCGCAGACTACCGCCGAATCTATGCCTCCGGATAGGCCTAAAACAATGCCTTTAGCGCCGGCATCTCGGACTTGTTTTCTGATCCAAGCGATGATCTTATCTTTCATAATATCCGCCCTCATTCAAGGCTATATTATACTTCAACGGACTACGTGGTCAAGGCTAATCTCTGGATATCTTAAGGATTTGGTATTTGAGGATGCCTGCGGGGATCTTGATCTCAACAATCGCGTTCAATTTATGGTTCAGCAGGCCTGCGCCGATAGGAGAAGAAACGGATATTTTCCCCTGCTCGTAATCCGCCTCTTCTTCCGAGACCAGGGTATAGGCCAACTCTTCATTTGTATCCAAGTCCTTGAGACGGACAGTAGCGCCGATTAAAACTTCATCCGAGCGGATATTTTCGTCCAATATATGCGCCGAAGCTAACTTTGCTTCTAACTCCGCGATTTTTTTCTCGTTGAGCCCTTGAGCGTCCTTAGCCGCGTCATATTCAGCGTTCTCGGATATGTCGCCGTGCGCCCTGGCCTCACCGACAGCCTTAGAAAGCTGCCGGCGTTTAACTGTCTTTAAATTTTCCAGCTCTTCCAGCAGCTTCCGGTGGCCTGCCCGGGTTAAATATATGTCCGCCATAGGTTATTTCCCCTTACATACATTGACGCATACGCCGCAAATATACTGATCAACTAATTTCTGTTTCTGGAACTCTTTTAATTTTTCAAAACAACGGATATGCTCAAAATCCTGCGGGTTATCCTTGATCGCCTGCGCCGGGCACATTTTAACACAAAGACTGCAGGCCCCGCAATCATCTTTTAACGGCTGATCCGGTTTAAGAGGCATATCCGTGAGTATCGTGCTCAATCTGAACTGGCTGCCCAGCATTTTATTGACCAGCAGGTTATTCCTGCCGATCCAACCCAGTCCGGCCAAGACCCCCAGCTTCTTATGCGAGAGATGCGCCCGCTGGTTTTCCCAATCTAAAATTATGGAAGCGGGTATAGGCAGGGCCTGAAAACCTTTTTTTTGGATAAAATTAGCTATTTTCAGCGTTAGCTGGTCCAGCGACGCATTCACTGTGCGGTAATGATGAAAATAAAGCCGCGTAGGGCAAACAGTGATTTCATCCAGGACGCTTGCCGAAAGCCTCAAGCCCAAACAAACTGCCTTATCCAGCTTAGCCAGGACCTTTTCGGATAATTGAAAATCTTTTTTCACGTCCCGGATATCGGCAACCCCAAACAAATCAATCCCCTGCTCCAGGCAGAATTTTTTCAGGACCAGATAATGATTCTTACCCGTATTCTCTCTGCCTGTACCCCTACCTTCCTTCACTATATCTCATCAAATAGACCATTAATATTGATATTGCCGCGGGAGTCACTCCGGATATGCGCGAGGCCTGGCCTAAATTAAGCGGCTTGAATTTATCCAGCTTCTCTTTAATTTCGCGCGAAAGCCCGGGAACCTTGGTATAATCTACTGCTCCGGAGATCCTGATCTTCTCCAGGTTCTTGAATTTTTCCACGTCTTTAAGCTGGCGCTGGATAAACCCGCTATATTTTACCTCAATTTCTATCCCCTGCCTAGCGCTTTCGGGAAGAACTGCCTGCAGGCCGGCTATCCCGTCAATATCCTTCAGGCTGACCTGCGGCCTTTTCAATAATCCCTCCAGGCTTATATCTTTTTTAAGCAGAGCGGTGTTCCGGCGCTCCAATATTGAGTTAACCTCCGCTATCGGCTTAATCCGGGTGTTCCTGAGAAACTTTATTCCTGCCGCGATATCTTTGAACTTCTGCTGCGTTATTTTATATCTCTCTTTATTCAATAACCCTAAATCATGCCCGATCTTGCTTAAACGCATATCCGCGTTATCCTCGCGTAAAATCAGGCGGTATTCTACCCGCGAGGTAAACATACGATAAGGTTCATTCGTGCCTTTGGTCGTTAGATCATCGATCAAAACTCCGATATAGCTTGAGGCGCGGTCTAAAACCAGCAGTTCTTTATCCTTAATCCTTAAAGCCGCGTTAATTCCAGGGATCAGTCCCTGCGCTGCAGCCTCTTCATAGCCGGTAGTGCCGTTGATCTGGCCGGCTAAATACAGGTTTCTTATCAGTTTGGTTTCCAGAGTAGGGTACAACTGCGTAGGCTCAACCACTATATGCTCTATCCCGTAACCGAAACGGATCACTTTTGCGTTTTCCAGGCCTTCAATGGAATGAATGATCTTAAGCTGAACATCTTCGGGTAAACTCGTAGAGATGCCGTTAGGATATACCTCATCTGAATCCAGGCCTTGCGGCTCCAGAAATATCTGGTGCCGCGCTTTATCCTGGAACTTAACGATCTTGTCTTCTATTGAGGGACAGTAACGCACTCCCGTAGCCTGGATTACTCCCGCATAAAGCGGGGATTGGCCTAAGTTATCCAGGATTATCTTATGCGTATTTTTATTGGTATAGGTTATATGACAGGGGATCTGTTTCTGCGTAAGCTTGGACGTGGAAAAAGAAAAAGGCCTGGGCAGCGCATCTCCATTCTGGACGATCAACCTGGTATAGTCGATAGTCTTTTTATCCAGACGGGCACAGGTCCCGGTCTTAAACCTCAAAAGATTAAACCCTAAAGATCTTAAATTATCCGCCAGGCCTTCGGAAGCAGCTTCATTGATCCTGCCTCCGCTGAAATGCTTTAGGCCGACATGGATCAAGCCGTCTAGAAAAGTCCCGGGGCAGACCACTACCGCCTCGGCTGCGATTTCTTCGCCCTGGCCGGTAATCACTCCCCTTACGCGGTTATCCTCAATAATTAATTTTTTGGCTTCTGCTTCCTGAACGGCAAGGCCGGGTGTACGCCTGACCAACTCCTGCATATGCCGGCTGTATTTATCCATATCGATTTGAGCGCGGGATGACTGCACAGCAGCGCCTTTGGAGGCATTGAGGATCCGGAATTGTATTCCGCAGGCATCTGCTGCCTTAGCCATCTGGCCGCCTAAGGCATCGATCTCTTTAACCAATTGGCCCTTGCCCACTCCGCCGATAGCCGGATTACAGCTCATCCTGCCGACGGAGTCAATAGCCATCGTCAGCATAAGTGTTTTAGCGCCCAGGCGGGCCGCAGCCAAAGCCGCTTCAATGCCGGCGTGGCCGGCGCCGATAACTATAACATCGTAAGTATTCATAATCTATCCATAAGCTCGGGGCTCTCCAGCAGACTGTTGTAATGAAAAACAACCCAACCCCCT
>JAQTNX010000160.1 GCA_028713635.1 Candidatus Bipolaricaulis sp. | reverse complement strand
GTGGTCGCTGGCAACCCGGACCGGCGACTCCGTGAGGTTCGCACAGGCGACCACCATGTGGTGCTCGATTCCCGTCGGCGTCGCCGCGCTCGGCTACTTCGCGCGGGCATTCGACGACTACCGCACTCGCGCGCGTCTCACGACGATTCGTGGGACGCTTCGCGCCGAACGAGGCGGGGCCTGGTCGCCGCTCTGCGGCTCCGAGCGGGTTGGTGACTGATCGAGGACCGCTCTTCATGCTCGATCTGTGCCGCGAAGCGAACCCAGAGGGGAGAGCAGCCTCCGGCACGCGTCTGGTCGAGGCGTGTAGGTCGCCGTAGGATGCCAGCGTGCACCCCAGCATGGCGCCCTCTCGCCTACCGAGCCGACCGGCGCCGGCGGCACGATGGATCGCGCTCGCCGTTCTGTTGGTCTTTGCAGCCGCTCCGCTCGTGCCGCCGCCCCTGCGCGACGGCACGAGCCTTGAGGACTTCTCTGCCGCACGAGCGTTCGAGCACATCGAACGGATCGCCCGGGAACCGCGCCCGATCGGCACCCGGGGGAACGAACGAGCGCGGGCCGCGATCGTCGAGCAACTGCGCCTCCTGGGCCTCGAACCGGAGCTGCAGGCCCAGAGAGTCCGCGACTACTACGGCCGCTCAGGCGGAAGCGTCGACGTCGTCAATGTCCTGGCGCGGATCCCGGGCACGGCGCCGACCAAGGCCGTGGCATTGATGGGGCACTACGACACGGTCCCCGGCGCACCAGGAGCGAACGACGATGCCTCGGCCGTCGCCGCCATGCTGGAGACGGGGCGAGCGCTTCTGGCCGGTCCCCCTCTGCGCAGCGACGTGATCCTCCTCTTCACGGACGGCGAGGAGCCGGCGCCGCGCTTCGGCTCCTCGGCCTTCGTCGCAGAACACCCGTGGGCCGCGGGCATCGGCTTCCTGATCAACCTGGAAGCCCTGGGATCCGGTGGGCCGTCTCTCCTGGTGGAAGTGAGTGCCCCGCAGGGGTGGGTCGTCGAGCAGTACGCGGCGGCGGTGGCCTATCCGGCGGCCTTCTCCTTCGTCACGACGACCGCTGAGCTGGTCGGGGGCTCGAACAGCGATTTCGCCACGTTCCGCAATCGCGGTGTACCCGGCATCGAACTGGCGTACCTCCATGGCTCGCCGATCTACCACACCTCGACCGACGCGCCGGAGCGCGTCAGCCTGCGCAGCCTGCAGCAGCAAGGCGCCAACATGCTCGCTCTCGTACGGCACGTCGGCCGTCTCGACCTTGATGCGCTGCATGACGACTCAGCCAGCGTCTTCTTCTCCGTGGCCGGCCTCTTCGTGGTGCGGTATTCGGCCGCCTGGGCTCTTCCTCTCGCCCTCTTGGCCGGGGTGGCTCTCGCGGTCGTCGGATGGCGAGAGCGGGCGTGGCTCAGGATCCTCCAGAGCAGTGGCGCGACGTTGGTCACGACGGCCCTTGCGGCAGCGGCAGCGCTCGGCATCTGGATCGCCCTCGCGGGTTGGAGACACTCTATGGGCCTGATCGAGAGCTACGTCTTCCTGGCCTTCTTCCTCGCGCTGGCGGTGACGGTCGCCGTCGCTGTGGCGCGGCTTGCCAGGCGAGGGATCCCCGTGGGGGCAGACGCGCTCGGCGTCTTGCTGGCCTGGTGGGGGCTGGGCCTGTTCTCTGCAGCCTGCGCTCCCGGGATGAGCTATCTCTTCACCTGGCCGGCGGTGGCAGGAGGGCTTGTGCTCGTCATCCGGCCGGTGCTGGGCTCGAAGCCGGGGCTGCACTTCGTCGGCTGGGCGCTGGCGGCAGGGGTCGCCGTCGTTCTACTCGTTCCGGCGGTGGACATCTTCTACCAGTTGGCCCAGCCCCGACCGGGCAATCCGGATTCCCAGGCTCTGCCCTTCGTTGCCGTCCCCGTCGTCCTCCTGACACTCGTCGTCGAGTTCCTTCGCAGCTTCTGGGTGCGCCGCAGCGAACCGGACAGCCGAACCATAGAAGAACAGAAGCCCGCCTGATGCCTCGCCGAACGAAGCCGGCGGCCAGTCGACGAGCGACGCCTCGGAGATCCCGTTCCTGACACTCCCCCACGTCCGTGGTTCATCGCGGTTCTCTCCGCAATGCCCAAGCCCGTGATGGGCGCGTCGCTCATCTTCGCCGGCAGCTTCATGGTCACGACAGGCTTCGAGGAGATGCTCAGCGAACCCTGGAACGCGCGGAAGACGTTTGTCGTCGGGATCTCGTTCTTCCTCGGGATGAGCACCGCCTTCCTGCCCAGCCTGTACGCGAGAACGCCGCACATCATGCAGGCCCTGTCCACCGACCCGCTTGCTGCGGCGACGATCGTTCCCGTCGTCCTGAGCACGTTGCTCGGACTCGACGCCACGTTTGAGGGTGCTCAAGCGCGGGGGAGCGAGCGGAGGGCCCAGTGGCGCCTCTGGCGGCAGCCGGATCGGCAGTATGCCCCTCCCGGGACGTGCCGAATGTCCCCTCCGGGCGATCTTGTAGATCCCGGTACCTTGGAATGCTCCGGCCGAATCGAGGCCCTTGCGTTCGCTTTCCCGCTTCGTATGCTGCGTTTCGGAGGTGGCGATGGACCCACGGATCACCACGCACGATGAGCTTCTGGACTTCTACCGGCAGCAGTCGCCGTTCTCGGACCCCGGTCCGTACGCGTCGCAGTTCGACGGCTTTCCAGGAGAACTCCACGACCTGTGCAAGGCGGTGCAGGGCATCCTGCTCCACATGTGGTGGATCGGGAAGCCGCACAACGGCTTCACCCGACAGGAACTCGTCGCCGAAGGCCGCAAGGTCTACGCGGAGATCAGTCTGCCCACGGTCGAGGAACGGCTCGCAGAGGTCCTGCGGCTCGACCCGCGTCCGCTCGCGGAGGCTCGAGAGCCTCGGAAGCGAGTCGTCTCGAACTGCCGGGACTACGCCCTCTTGCTCGTCTCGCTTCTCCGGCACCGCGGCACTCCAGCCCGCGTTCGGACGGGCGTGGCGCGGTACCTGGCGCCGGGGACGAAGCACATCGAGGACCACTGGATCTGCGAGCTCTGGAACGATACCACGCGGCGCTGGCAGCGGGTCGATGCGGAAGTCGACGACGTGATCGGACGCGCGCTTCGTCTTCCCTTTGACCCGCTCGATGTGCCGGAAGGGCAGTTCCTCTCAAGCTGGGAGTGCCACGAGGAGGTCGTCTCCGGGCGAATCGACCCGGGTTCGGTCGGCTTTAACCCAGAGCCCCAGGGCACTGCGTACACGCGCTACAAGATGCTCCAGGACCTCTCGACGCTCATCCGGCACGAGATTGTCCCGTGGGCGGCGTGGAGCATCGGCGGGCCGCAGGCTGGAAGATACCCAGACGCCGCCGAGGCCACGGACACCATGGCTCGACTCTTGCGAAGCATCGATACCCCCGAAGGGCTGCAGGAGGCACGCGACCAGATGGCTGCTCATCCTCGATTGCGGATGCCGGGCGGCTACGACGCCGGGCCGTTTCAGAAGGAGTGGCTCGCGGACTAACGCCGATGCACTGTCTGCGCGCCGGAGCGTCACTGGCACGCCGCTCTCGAGGACACTCGTCGAGAAGCAGCTTGCCTCGGGAGATTCTTCCGTTTCAGCCTGGGTTCTCAGCGCTCGCTTGACACTCGCGATGTTTTGAGTAGTATCTTGTGCGAAGTACTTTGCGGTTCAAAGTGCACTCTCACGGAGTGCTACGACGAGGAGGCGTAGAATGGCGCAAGTGATGGGTCTGAAGGAGGCCGAACGCAGGGCGTTCCGTCTCAGCCACAACGACGGATTGTGGGATGTGTTGCTTGGGTGCTTCTTCCTGATGTTCGTCGGTGCTCCCTACCTCAGCAGCTACTTGGGGGACTTCTGGAGCTCCGCGGTCTTCCTGCCCTTCTGGGGCCTCGTTTTCGCTGGACTGGTTGCGATCAGGCGACGCGTCGTGATCCCCCGCGTCGGGGTCGCGAGATTTGGGGAGCATCGGAAGGCGAAACTGAGAGTGTTTTCTCTCGCCATGCTGGTCGTGAACGCCGCCCTTCTCATCCTCGGTCTGCTCGCGGCGACAGGCGTCCTGAAGATCGGTAGCCCGGTGGTGCCACTTGTCCTCGGGTTGGTCCTCCTGGCCGGCTTCAGCGTCGCAG
>JAQTNX010000159.1 GCA_028713635.1 Candidatus Bipolaricaulis sp. | reverse complement strand
AGCGAAGCGGTGCCGCTGGCCCAGAGCCCGGCGTACCCGATCGCAAAGACGGCGAGCGCGGTTGACACCGCGGGGAACGGTATCATCGACCGCGCCGGTGAGATCGTCGGCTACACGATCGCGGTCACCAACACCGGCAACCAGTCGTTGACGGGAGTCTTGGTCTCCGATCCACTGCTCGGTGCACTCAGTGGGCCGACCGGCGATCTGGGGACCACGGGCGTACTCGACGTCGGCGAGACCTGGACCTACACCGGCTCGTACACCGTCCAGCAGAACGATCTGGACACGAACGGCGGTGGGGACGGCGACATCGACAACATGGCGACCGTCTCCTCGAACGAGCTGCCCGACGAGTCGGACAGCGAAGCGGTCCTGATTGCGAACGCTGACCTCGGCGTGGTAAAGGAGATCGACGACGCGACTCCAGGCGAAGGACAGACCATCGTCTACACGATCGTCGTGACGAACCACGGTCCGAGCGACGCTACCGACGCGGTCTTGCGGGATATCCTCCCGACTGGGCTTCTCTATGCTGCAGATGACGGCGCTGGAGCCTACAGCACCAGCACGAACCTGTGGACGATTGGAGCCCTGGCGGTCGGAGAGAGCCGGACGCTCCACATCACGGCGACCGTCGCCGTGGGGACGCTCGGCTGGACGATCGTGAACACTGCCGAGATCACTGTCTCCTTGCCGTTCGACCCGAATGATGGCAACAACCGCGATACTGCCGAGCTGAAGGTCATCGCCGCCGACCTGTCTGTCGACAAATCGGCGAGCAAGACGACCCTCACCGAGGGCGAGGAGTTCGTGTACACGATCACGGTCACGAACCTCGGTCCCGATATCGCGACCGGCGTTGAGCTGACGGACATCCTCCCGCTCGGCATCACGTACGTGTCCGACGATGGGCTCGGCACGTACGATCGGAACTCCGGCGTGTGGATTGTCGGCTCGCTCGTTGTGCAAGCGTCGGCCACCCTTCACATCACCGCTTTCCCGAGCGACGGGACCGTCGGTCTGACCGTGACCAACGAAGCGGAGGTCACGCGCAGCGACCAGTACGACCCAGACGACTCCAACAACCGTGACTCGGTCGACGTCGGGGTCGTCGAGGAGCCAGAGCCGCCGGCGGGTGGAGGAGGTTCGGCGGACGCGTGCACGGGCAAGGTCATCATCAACGAGATTGCCTGGGCGGGCACCGCGGCGGACCCGACGAACGAGTGGATCGAGCTGCGCAACGTGGGATCTGCGCCAGTCGACCTCACCGACTGGGTGCTGCGCTGGCGCAGGAAGAGCCCGACCGAGCCAGCCGACTACGACTGGAAGACGGTTGCCCTCTCGGGGACTCTCGAGGCTGCGGGAACCTCGGCGTGTGCTCTCACGTCGGTCGAGCCGGGTTCGAGCCTCCGATTCGTCAAGCGCGACGGGGATGACTACACGTGGCTGGTGATCGCCCTGCCGCAGGATGATGACGGAAGCTACCTCATGCTCGAGCGATTGAGCGACAAGACCGTTCCGAATGTCGACGCCGACGTCATCTACGACAGCGTCACGCCCTACACGATGGAGCTCCCGGACGGCGGAGCCGTCGTCGAGCTTGTCGATGCGACCGGGACTGTGATGGACACGGCGAACGCGTTCCGGTCGGTCGACGGCCGCTGGCCGGCCGGCGACTCCGTGACGTTCGGAACGATGGAGAGGACCGATCCGCTCGGCCCGGATGCTGCCGAGAACTGGCACACCAACATCGGGATCCTGACCTACGGACTCGACGCGAACGGCGCTCCGCTCGCTGCAACGTCGGCCAAAGGGAACTCGCAGGCTATCGAGCTTCTGTCTTCGTTCGTGAGGCTCGCGCCCGTCAGCATCCACAACGGCCGGTCCGTCGAGGTGAGCTTGGATCTCACGTCGCGGGAGCGACGCAAGTTCGGCTGGCCGTGGATCAGCGTGACTCGTCCGAGTGACGGGGACGTCGCGGGAGGCGGAGGGGTCGTCTCGGAGTCTCCGTCGACGTACTCCTTCTCCACGCGGAGTGTCGGCGGCGTCTGCTGGCTGACCATCGATACCGCGGGCCTGAAGCCGGGCGAGCACTTGATCTGGGTCGTCTACGGGGAAGGGAAGGCCATTCTGATCCCCGTCACGATCGTTCCCTAGACGGAGTCCTAACGCAATCCTCGGGGCGGTGCTCGTCGGCCGCCCCGGTTCTTTGTTGGCGGAGACGATGTGCCGTATCATCCCGCCACGATGCGTGACTCCGAAATCGCGGCTTCCCACGTTCTGACGCGAGAGCACCTTCGTCAGTGCGTGATCGCGGGGGCCGAGCGCGTCATTGCGTCTCGCGACGCGCTGAATCGAATCAACGTCTTCCCGGTTCCCGACGGAGATACGGGGACGAACCTTGCGGCCACGATGCGCGCGGTCCTCGAAGGTCTTCGGCAACCTCTTTCCTCGATCGACGCCGTCGGAAAGACGGTCGCTCTCTCGGCCCTATCCGGTGCGCAAGGCAACTCCGGGGTGATCCTTGCGCAGTTCTTCCAGGGCCTGAGGGAGGGAATGGCCGGTTGCGCGCAATTGACGGTCGATCGCTTCGCTCGGGCCGTTCGACACGCCGCGGAGCGGGCCCGCGAGGCGCTCGCTCAGCCTCGCGAGGGGACGATTCTTACGGTGATGACGGCGGTCGCCGAACACCTGGCGAGCTGCAGGGACCGAGTCGCTGACTTCCGCGTTCTCCTCGATGAAGGACTGGGCGTCGCTCGTCGCTCGTTGGCCGAGACTCAACATCAACTTGCGGTCTTGCGGAAGGCGGGCGTCGTCGATGCCGGCGCGCTGGGATTCGTTCGGTTTCTGGAAGGGATCCGCGATCATCTGTGGCACGAAGATCGCGACGACGCAGGGCTGCCGGACGACGCATTTGTTCCTGATGTCCTCCCGAGCAGGGTAGAGTCCGAGCCCGTTGACTTCCGCTACTGTGCCGAGGCCGTCGTTCTCTCGGCGGATGCGGAGCGAGTTCAGGTGCAGAAGGTGTTGGCTGAGCTTGGAGATTCGGTTGTCGTGGCCGGCTCTGCTGAGGAGATTCACGCGCACGTCCACTCCAACGTGCCCGCACTCGTGTTCGAGGCCCTGGAGCAGTTCGGCACCCTAGAGCACCGGAAAGTCGATGATATGTGGCGGGCGCTTCCGACGGGCGATCCGTACGGGACTCGGTCCGGGGTAGCGCTCGTGACCGACTCCGTATGCGACTTGCCGACGGCGGTGCTCACAGCCGGAAGGGTCCAGGTGGTTCCGCTTCGCGTGGCGTTCGGCGACGAAACGCTCCTCGATCGCGTGGACATCACCCCGCGGCAGTTCTACGAGCGGCTTCAGGTCGACCCGGCCTTTCCGACGACGTCGCAACCCTCTCCGGCGGACTTCCTCGCGACGTATCGCCATCTCGCAGGGCGGTTTGACGCGATCCTTTCCGTACACCTGTCGGCCGACGTCTCTGGAACCTATCGCTGTGCGGAGGTGGCGGCTCGGCAGGTCGCAGCGGAAACGGGCGTCCCCATCCGGGTCGTGGACAGCCGCTCCGCTTCGGCGGCGGAGGGATTGGTCGTGTGGGCTACGCTGCAGGCGATCCAAGCGAACCTTTCTCTTGAGGGTTGCGCTCGGGTGGCCGCGGCCTCGGCAGCAGCCAGCGACACGTACGTGTACGTTCCCACGGTGCGGTACTTCGTCCGGGGCGGTCGCCTCTCTCCCCTTCAGGGGCGAGTCGCCTCCATCCTGCGGATCCTGCCCGTTCTGACAATCCGCGCGGGGCGAGTCGTCTCGGCCGGCAAGCGCGTTGGCGTCCGCTCCGCGCGTCGCCGAGCCCTGAACCTCGCGTTGCGGCGCGCTGCCTCCATGGAGCGGCCGATCTTTGCCGTCAGTCACTCGAACGCTCCTGATCTCGTTCAGCACTACAAGCTCGCGCTCCACAAGCGGTTTCCCGCGTCCGATGTGCTGACGGCCGACGCGGCGCCCGCCCTGGGAAGTCACGCAGGGCCCGGCGGCGCGACCATCGCGGTGCTGGACGCGGCCATCGTCGCGCGCGAAGTCGGCCGGAGCTGAAGGAACGGGACATGGCGCTTGCACTCGCTCTTGCCGCGGCCTACCTCCTGGGAGCGTTCCCCTCGTCGGTCGTCTTGGGACGGGTCTTCCGAGG
>JAQTNX010000158.1 GCA_028713635.1 Candidatus Bipolaricaulis sp. | reverse complement strand
GGATCTCGGCATCGAGGATCTGTCGCAGGACGTCGACGTAGAAGTCCGGCGTGTGGGCCCCCTCGCAGCCCGGGGGAAGACCCATCATGGTGACCGCGACCTCGTGCTTGAGTCCGGCCTCGACGATGCACTGCCCGCTGAACACGAGATTCTGGACATCGTTCAGCGCGTCGAAGTTGCGGATCGTCGTCACACCGTGCTTGGCGAAGAGGCGGGCGTGCAGGCGGACGACGCCACTCGGCTGGGACTCGAGACCCACCACGTTGATCCCGCGGGCCAACGTCTGCAGATTGGCGCCGGGGCCGGCGGCGGCGCGGAACGCATCCATCACGTCGAACGCGTTCTCGTTGGCATAGAAGAAGGCGGACTGAAACGCAGCTCCGCCTCCCGCTTCGAAGTGCTCGATCCCCGCCCTGCGGGCCGCCTCCACCGCGGGCAGGTAGTCCTTCGACAGAACACGCGAGCCGTACACCGACTGGAAACCGTCCCGAAACGCGGTGACCATCAGGTCGACTCTCTTCGTCACGGTCTCTCCCTTTCGCCGCGTCGCGAAGCGAAGGCGATCGCGAGGACGGCCGCGACCTCGCCCAGCGACTCCTCGCGCTTCTCGCTCGGCCGGTGCAGCGCCCGCGAGACGCGACCCAGAAGCCACAACACGCCCACGAGAAGCCCGAGGAACAGGAAGACGAAAACAACGCCCACAACGGACACGGTCAGGCCATCGAGCAGCATGCGTCACCTACCGAGATCAGATGCGTGCGGCCCGCTTCGTCGACGACCCGTAGCCGGAAGTCCTCGTCCAGTCCCATCGCCCGCCCTCTGACCGTATTCCTCGGGGTCGCCACCACCACCGGGCCTTCGAGCCCGACCATGCGCTCGAGGACATCACGCCGGAGCCCGTCGTAGCCCGCGGCCCCGAGGCGATGGAGGAACCTCTCGGCCACCGCATACGTCAGGTTGCGAGCATCCTGCGGCCGTCCCAGGCAGACGGCGACCGATGTCGCCGGGCGGCCGACAGATGAAAGCTCCTCGCGGTTTGTGTTCACGTTGATCCCGACACCGACGACGGCGCTCGACAGACGCCCGCCCTCGTACGTCGCCTGGGCGAGGACTCCGGCGATCTTCTCTCCTTCGACGAACACGTCGTTCGGCCACTTGAGGACCGGCTTCATCCCCAGCCGATCGAGGCCGTCGCACACCGCGAGCGCCATCGTGAGCGTCAGGACACCGGAGGCCGCGGAGGGTGGACAGGAAGGAGGAGATTTCACGACGGCGCTCATGTAGATGCCCCCTACTGGGGAGTGCCAGGAGCGTCCGTTCCGCCCTCGCCCGCCGGTCTGTCGCTTCGCGACGACGAACGTTCCGTGAGACAGGGCATCAAGCCGTTGGGTGGCGTACGCGTTCGTGGAGTCGACGGTGTCGAGCCACATGAGCTGGGGAACGAGCGAAGGACGTGACAGGGAAGGCAGGGCGTTCGGCTCCGCAAGAAGAGCGGCCAAGGCACCCTCGGGCTGGACAGATCTCGGACCCACGGAGCGCTCCGCTGCCACGCTCTTCCCACCTCCATTCGATGAGGAGTGTACCCCCTGAGGAGAGTCCCGCAATCGCGCCGAGAGAGACCGCCGAGCGGAGTCCGGAACGCCGCCCAGGAGTCTGGCTCCGGATGCAAGGCGCCGTCGGTGTCTTGCCCATCGGCTTCGGCGGGATCGGGGGGCTGAATCTCCTTCGCGAAGAGGATCCCAAGCCGAGTGGCTCGGCTCTTGATTTAGAATTCGTCTAAGACTATACTCGCTCTGCTATGGTTCCAGAAAAGCGCATGGAGAAGCTCCGCGGCTCGGGTGTGACGCCGACGATGCAGCGTCTGGCCATCCTCGAGTTCCTGGAGAGCACGGCGTCGCATCCGACGGCCGACGAGGTATACACGGCCGTGCACAAGAGCTGCCCAACGATCGCGCGGGCGACGATCTACAACACGCTTGAGGCGTTGACGAAGGCGGGAGCGATCTTGCAGCTCACGATGGACCCCGGTGCGGCGCACTACGACGCCGACACGGAGCCTCACGTGCACTTCCGTTGCCGCCTTTGCGGCAGAGTCTACGATATCCCGATGAAAGAGCGTCGCTGCCTGGGAGATGAGGTCGACGGTCACCAGGTGGAGTCGGTGCGCACGTATGCCTTCGGGGTTTGCGTGTCGTGCCGCGGCGAACCGCCCGCGGAGGCACCATCGTCGATGCGAAAGAGACGGTCGTCATCCCCGAAGGCTCTACGAAAGGAGAAGGGCCATGCCTGAACTGCCCGAAGTAGAGACCTTCGTGCGCGGCCTCGCTTCCGCCGTCGGGCGGACGATCGCCTCGGCCGACGTGCCCGACACGCGCCTCGCAGTCACCTCGGAGGACCTGGCCGGAGCGCGGATCGCAGCGATCCTTCGCAAGGGGAAGTACATCAAGCTGAACTTCGAGGACGGGCGCAAGCTCGTCATCCACTTGCGGATGTCGGGACGATTGCGCCTCGACTGCGACGGCGACGAGCGCCAGTACGTCCGCCTTGTTCTCCACCTCGACGACGGAGAGAGCATCTACTTCGTCGACCCGAGACGGCTGGGAACGGCCGACGTCTGCGAGGACGGATTCCACGTGCCCCTCGGCGTCGATCCGCTTGACCCCGGATTCACGAAGGAGGCTCTCGCAGCGCTTCTGAGCCGATCGCGGGCGCCCATCAAGCCTTTCTTGCTCAACCAGCGGAAGATCGGCGGGATGGGAAACATCTACGCCGCCGAGGCGTTGTGGCGGGCGCGGATCGACCCGCGCCGCCGAGCGAACGAGCTGACCGGCGTCGAGGTCGGCCGGCTGCACAAGGCGATCGTCGAGGTGTTGACCGAGGCGATCGCGCGGCTGGGCACAACGCTTGGGTCGAGCGTGTCCGACTACCGCCCAACATCCGGTGAGGGGGGCTCGTTCCGGCTCGCGGTTTACGGACGCGAGGGAGAGCCGTGCTCGCGGTGCGGGGAACCGATCGAGCGGGTCATTCAAGCCGGGCGGTCTACGTGCTTCTGCCCGAAGTGCCAACGATAGCGATCCCCAAAGGAGGGCGTCGAATGAGGATGAAGGGATCCAAGACGGAGAGAAACTTGCTGACGGCGTTTGCCGGCGAGTCGCAGGCGCGCAACCGCTACACGTACTACGCCTCACAGGCGAAGAAGGACGACCTCATCCAGATCCAGCATGTCTTCGAGGAGACCGCGGCCCAAGAGATGGAGCACGCGAAGCGGCTGTTCAAGTTCCTCGAAGGCGGCGATGTGGAGATCGCTGCCGCATTCCCGGCCGGCACGATTGGGAAGACGGCCGAGAATCTGCGCGCGTCGGCGGGCGGTGAGCATCACGAGTGGTCGTCGATGTACCCCGAGTTCGCCCAGACAGCGCGCCAGGAGGGATTCGACGAAATCGCCGGCGTGTTCGAGGCGATCGCCGTCGCCGAGAAGCAGCACGAGCGGCGCTATCTTGCGTTGCTGAAGAGTGTCGAGGCCGGAACCGTTTTCAGGAAGCCGACGACGGTCGTGTGGCGTTGCCGCAACTGCGGCTACATCCACACGGGAGCGGAGGCCCCCGCGGAGTGCCCGGCCTGCGCTCACCCGCAGGCGTACTTTGAGCTGCTCGCTGAGAACTGGTAGAACGGATGAAGGGGGGAGAAGAGAGAGGATCGGGAAGGAGGGAAGTGGAATGCCGGAGATGACCCTGCCGCTGATCGGAGACAAGTTCCCTCCCATGGAGGTCCAGACAACGCACGGCCGGATGTCGTTGCCGGGAGCGTACGCCGGCAAGTGGTTCGTGCTGTTCAGTCACCCGGGCGACTTCACGCCCGTGTGCACGACGGAGTTCGTGGCGTTCCAGAAGCGCATTCCGAAGTTCAACGAGCTGAACACGAAGCTCATCGGGTTGAGCATCGACCAGGTCTTCTCGCACATCAAGTGGACCGACTGGATCCGCGATACGCTCCACGTGGAGATCGAGTTCCCGATCATCGCCGCGACCGAGGCGGTGGCGAACCACCTCGGCCTGATCCATCCCAGAAAGGGGACGAACACGGTTCGCGCCGTATTCATCGTCGACCCGAACGGCACCGTTCGCGCGATCCTCTACTACCCTCAAGAGTTGGGCCGGAACATCGACGAGATCGTCAGGATGATCGAGGGGTTCC
>JAQTNX010000157.1 GCA_028713635.1 Candidatus Bipolaricaulis sp. | reverse complement strand
AACCGAGCTGGTGGACCGCGCGGATCTTCCCGCCGCGCAGGTGCTTGCGTAGAAGCATGACGAAGGCGCCCGGCTTCTGGGGGTTTGGAAGACGCAGCCGCGAGCGGTGAAGGAGCGCCCGCTGGGAAGAGACGAGGAGGGTGTGGTTTCCGCTCGCGAACACCCCGATCAGGAAGAGCGACGGAACCGGCTCGTGAATCGACCGAATGAGCCCCCCCTCGATCGTCGGGCGAAGCTCGGTGAGCGATGCGGCGATCGCGAGACCGTCCATGGAACCTCCAGTTGAAGAACCCCGTTACCTATGGCTATAATCCGCGATTGTACTGCCGGCGTAGCTCAGTGGTAGAGCAATGGTTTCGTAAACCATCGGTCGGAGGTTCGACTCCTCTCGCCGGCTTTCGGGTTCTTCCGCGAGCTGGCCCATTACTCCGCCCAGCTCGTGACGGCACCGTCGTCGAAGTGAACGGAATCGTAAGGGTGCTAGTAGCGATGGCCGATCCCGTCGCGTCGCTGGGTTCACACGCTCCCGTACTTGCCCTTCGTGTAGATCCAGTCCTCGTGACGTCCCGACTCGTCGACGGTCTCGGTAACGCCGTCCGGGGTCCCGAGAGCCGCGAGCACCATATCCTTCGACATTCCAAGCTCGAGGACGCCGGCGCCGATCATGTCCCATGGCCAACCCGGATTCGCGGCTCTGGTTGCCTCGAGGTCTGCCGCAATGGCGGCTTCGCCAGGGGCGGCGACGGCGTGCGAAAGCCCGGTGCTGACGAAAGGCATGGAGACGCGCAACGCAATCAGGGCGAGGACCAGCCATGGATGGTGGTTCATCGCACCGCCCCTCCCGAGGGTCTATCCTACAGGGTTCCGGTGTCCCGGCAAGGGGACAGGGTTCCCGCGCCGGGAGGGCAGAATCCTCGTCGGCTCCCGTCAGGGAAGCTAGGATGGAGCGATTCCGCCGGTCAAGTCGGCGAAGAAGGGGTGACTCGGAGTGGAGAGTACTGACCTAGTGAAGCTCGCGGTGATCGGCGCCATCATGGGGGCGCTCTTGATCTTCGGGATTCTGATGCATCCGGCGGAGAAGCCGGCCGTGGTCGCGCCGGTTGTCGTCGCGCCCGCGCCAGCCCCCGAGACGACGGTCAAGGATGTGACGGTCGTTCACACGCAGTCGCTTGAGCTGCTCGACCCTGTCTACTCGGAGAAGGCGGTGTTCCAGGACGACACGATCCGCGCGTCGTTCAACGCCTCGTTCGTCGCGGAGGGGTTCGAGAGCCGGATTCCGCTGTGGATCCACAACATCTCGGGAGACGTGATCACGATTCTCTGGGACCGCTGCTCGATTCAGCTGCCGGGCGGCAACACGGTCGGCGTCCTCACTGAAGAGGGGCTGAAGTACGGTACGGGAACTGCGCTCTCGATTGCCTCGACCTGCGACTTGTTCGACGCGCTGATCCCGGTGAGCGAAATCTTGTGGACCGACTCCGACGACGGCTACGACGTGACGACGGGTGTGCTCGATCAGGGCGCGTTCACGATCGTCCTCGCCATCGAGCGGGCGGCGTCGTGCCCGCACAAGGCGGCGATGTGCGCGGTCGAGTTGATGCCGGAACCCTCGTGTGGCGAAGCGGCCCCGGCGATGATGCTGATGCCGCAGAAGAGCTGCGACTGCTCGGCTCGCGAGATCGTCTACTACACGTTCCGGTTCATCGTTCGGTAGCGGCGGCTTCGGCCGTCACGTGGTTCTGCGGGGCCCTCGGGCCCCGTTTCTCTGTTGCGTCAGGAGCCTCTGCGATTTGCCTGTTGCGAGTGGTTTACTGTAGGCTACACGATCAAACAAGGACCTCTAGGTTCCTGTGGAAAGGGGGTGAGACGAGTGGTCCGCAAGAGCGAAGTGACAACGCTGTCGATCTACATCCCGAAGAGCAAACTGGAGCGAAGGCCGATCGAGCGTCTGGATCGCCTCGCAAAGAAACTGGATCGTTCGATCAACTACCTCGTTGTGGAGGCGATCGTCCAGTACCTCGATCGCGAGGAGAAGCGGAAGTAGCCCTCGCGAGCTCCGGGTGAGCGACGTGCCGTGTGGACCGACGCGCGGCGGACGGTTGCGTTGGGTTGGGAGGTTTGCGCGGCGGAGCCGACGACTATAGGTCGTAGTACAGGACGAACTCGTGCGGATGGGGACGGAGGGCGACGGCGTCGACCTCCTGTCGCTTGACTCGAATCCAGTGCTCGATCCCCGCCTTGGTGAATGCACCGCCCGCGAGCAGGTACTCATGATCGGCCGCGAGCGCGTCGAGGGCTTCCCCGAGTGACGCCGGGGCCGTCTCTCCAGTTCCCTTGTCGTAGAGGTTCTTGTCCACCGGACCGAACCCGAGCGCCTTGGCGTTCATCTTCCGCTCGATCCCGTCGAGGCCCGCCAGCAAGATCGCGGCGAACGCAAGGTACGGGTTGCAGGTTGCGTCCATCGTGCGCAGCTCCATGCGCATCTTCTCTCCGTGAGCGTACGACGGAACTCGCACGGCGGCGCTCCGATTTCCTGAGCCGTAGGCGAAGTGGACCGGGGCCTCGAACCCGGGGACAAGGCGTCGGTACGAGTTCGTGGAGGGGTTTGTCAGAGCCATCAGGCTTCGTCCGTGTTTGAGGAGCCCCCCCACGTAGCACAACGCGAGCTCGGAAAGCTCGCCTTCTCCGCGGAACAGGTTCTTCCCGCCGCGAACCAGGTACTGGTGCAGGTGCATCCCGTTGCCCGCTTCTGCGTGGATCGGTTTGGGAAGGAATGTGGCCGTCAGTTCGGCTTCGTCGGCCACGTTGCGGACAATCGACTTGACGATGAGCGTCGCGTCCGCCATCTGCACGAGGGGCGCGAAGCCGAGTTCGATCTCCTGCTGGCCGAACGTGCCGACCTCGTGATGGTGGTACTTGACCTCGATCCCGGCGGCCTGGATCTGCCGCGCCATCTCGCAGCGCAGCCCGAACAGCCGGTCCTCGGGGAGCGGTGCGTGGTACGCCGAGTAGGCAGGAGTTCCAAGTCCTGGGGCGTCTCGGTGATCGCAGCCCTCGATGGGCGCGATGTCGATCCCGCACCGACCCGGGTCCGTTTCGAAGCTCACCTGATCGAACACGTAGAACTCGAACTCGGGGCTCACGAGGACGTCGTCGGCAATCTTCCGGTCCCGTAGGACCTTCACGGCCGCCGCCGCCGTCCCTCGCGGATCGATCGACGCGGGCTTGCGCGTCGCCGCGTCACAAATGTCAGACAGGATCGAAAGGATCGTCTCCCCACCCCGCTCTTCGACATAGGCGGTCGCCAAGTCGGGGAGAAGCACCATGTCGCTTCCCTCGACGTGCCGATAGCCGTAGTTCGATCCGTCGAAGCCGATTCCCTCTTGGACGAGGGTCTCGGTGAATCGTGCGGAGGGGATTGCGATGTGCCTCAGTCGGCCGAACAGGTCGGCCACCCGGAAGTCGACGAACTCGATCGCCTCTTCCTCGATCCGGCGCTTGAGCGATGCGTAGTCGATCATCGATCTCCCTTGCTCGACGAGAAACGGGGCGAGTAGCTTACCGGAGCGTTCTCGGACCGGCAAGCGCCCGCCCTCAGCGGTGCAGGTTCCTTGCCGCGATGAACGAGAGCCCCCGCTTCGTCAACGCGGCCGCCGTCGCATTCACGGCGTCGTGCTTGTCGAGGTAGTTCCGCTCCATAGCCGGCATGAGCCCTTGGGCCTCGATGTCCGCCTTCGGCATGAAGTAGTCGAGGATGTCGGACGGATGCTCGCGGCGTCCGTCGATCTCGGGCTTCCCGCCTTCGTGCTTGGCGGAGATGTTGGCCACGTGATCGGCGAGATCGACCAACTCGTTCGTCCGGTCATACGGCTGGACGACGATCGACTTCCACGTCTCGGTGATGTGGTGCTCAAAGCGGACGACGTTCTCGAAGCCGAGGGCGCGCCGAACCTCGGCGCCGCGCTCGATCGTCGAGTTGTCGACGGAGTTCGCCCAGTTGAACCCGATGAGCGACGTCGTCCCGTCGGCACGAGAGAAGAGCTTGGCCCCGATGAGCGTCCACAGCGCCGCGTACGGGTTGTCGTTTCCCATGAACACCGAGATCTTGAACTCGATGTCGATCCCGAGCTTGTGGAGGAAGTAGCCCAGAAGAACGGTGCCGGGGTTGATGTTGAGGACCTGCCGAATCCCGTACTCCTCATAGTAGCCGAGGAACTCGTCGACCCAGCCCAGAGCGTGGTCGTTCGGCTGCCCCACGCCGCCGAAGTAGCCGG
>JAQTNX010000156.1 GCA_028713635.1 Candidatus Bipolaricaulis sp. | reverse complement strand
CCGCGGTGCGACTCGCAGATCGCCTCCGCCTCTCGAACCCGCGCCTCCGCGGCGCACGCTCGGTCGCGGACGACGACGTGCAGGAAGGCGTCCCCCTCTTCCCCCGCCGGCTTCGGTCCGCCGAACAGCCCCACGAGGAACGTCGCGGCCCCTCGCGCCTGGATCCCTCCCGCCGCGTCGATTGCATCGCGGTAGTCGTCGAACGCGTAGAACCGGAACGCTTCCGTCTCCGGCACCCGGCGGATTCGGTAGACCACGCGGGTGATGATCCCAAGGATTCCGTACGAGCCGATGAACAACCCCGCGAGGTCGGCGGCGTTCGCATTCCGCTCGATCGGCTCGGATGCGGGGTTCGACCACGACCCGGTGCGAACGACCTCGCCCTTCGGGAGAACGACCTCGAGCGCGAGAACGTGGTCGCCCGTCATCCCATACTCGGTCGCGCCGTGCGGAATCGCATTCACCGCCACGGTCCCCCCGATCGTGCACGAGAAGAGGCCTCCGCCCCCCGGCACCGCAAGCTCGTACCCGCGGCGCTTGAGGTCGGCGTCGATACCGTGCCAGATCGCCCCGCACTGCGCGACGACGTAGCCGGCCTCGAGGTCGGTCGCCTCGACGCGGTTCATGCGCGTGGTCTCGAGGAGGATCACCCCGTCCTTCACGCCGCTTCCGAGGAACGTCGTCGCCCGCCCGCGCGTGAAGATGCGATGCCGGTTTGCGTTCGCGAACGTGACGATCTCGACGACCTCCTCGGTCGACGAGGGCCGCACCACGACGGCCGGCACGCCGGCCTTGTCGGGGCCGCAGTCGCGCGAGTAGCAGAGCCGGTCGACGAACCGATCGGAGACGTGCTCCTGTCCGACGATCGCGGCGAGCGCACTCGCCAGATGCTCACCCATACCGTTCACCCACTTTCTTCGCTTCCGCGAGGACGGCGCGCTCGTCGAGCGTCGTCACGTTGCGGTCCCGCAGGACAATCCGTCCGTTGATCACGACGGTCTCGACGTCGCTCGCCCGCGCGCAGTAGACGAGGGTTGGCAGGATCTCGTCGGTCGTGCGGAACAGGTGCGCCCCCGAGAGGTCGACGAGGACCACGTCGGCCAGCTTCCCCGGGTCGAGAACGCCGGCGTCGATCCGGCACGCCTGCGCCCCCGCCTCCGTCGCGAAACGGAAGACGTCGCGTGCGCCCAGCGCGGTCGGGTCCTGCGCCGCAACCTTCTGCAGCATCGCCGCGGCCCGCATCTCCTCGAACGGATCGAGGAGGTCGTTCGACGCCGCTCCGTCGGTGCCGAGGGCGATCAGCGCCCCGGCGCGCCGCAGAGCGACGATCGGAGCGATTCCGCTGCCGAGCTTCATGTTGCTCTTCGGGTTGTAGATCACGCCCACCCGCCGCTTCCCTGCGAGCTCGATCTCCTCGTTCGTCAGGTGGACGCAGTGCGCGGCCGTAATCGGGCTCGAGAGGAAGCCGATGGATTCGAGGTACGCAAGCGGCGTCGTGCCGACGAGGCGGACCGACTGCTCGACCTCCCACGCCGTCTCCGAGATGTGCGTCTGGATGCCGAGGTCGTACCGGTCGGCGGTCTCCCGAATCCATCGCAGGAGCGCCTCGCTCGACGTGAACGGCGCCGAGGGGCCGAGGAAGACCGTGACGAGCGGGCTCTCCTTCGGCACGCGGTGCCAGGTCTCGATCAGCTTCTGTGCGTCCTCGCGCGTCGCCTCGGGCGAGAGCATGAGGTCGTCGGGCACCCACTGGTCGACAAGCGTCATCGCCGCGACGCCGCGAATCCCGGCCTCGACCCAGGCTTGGATCACGCCGTCGAGGTTCATGTCCATGTCGACGAACGTCGTGATCCCACTTCGGATCATCTCGATCGTCGCGACCGCCGACCAGAGCCGTCCGATCGTCGTCTCGCCCCGCATCCACGCGTCGGATAGGACGGCGCGCACGAACGGGAACGTGACCTCGTCGCACCACTCCACGAGCGGCAGGTCGTCGCGCCGCCCCTTCAGCATGACCTGGTAGAGGTGGCCGTGGGCGTTCACCATCCCCGGAATCGCCGCGCGGCCGCGGCCGTCGAGGACGACGGTGTCGGCCGGAAGCGTCGCGCGCTCGATTCGGCCGATCCGCGAGATTCGGTCCCCGTCGATCAACAGGTCGACGTCCCGCTCGACCCGGTCGGCGTCGCGAACAACGTACGAGGCCCGCTCGATCAGGATCACGCTCTCGAGCTCCTTCCGCGCCCGTCCTTGCGGGCAAGCGCGTCGCGCTTGCCGTTGGAGTCGGGCTTCTTCGCCGCGCACGGCGCGCCCGGGTTCCCGCGAACGCCCTGCGCGGAGAGGCCCTCGGCGAGGATCCGTTCGTCCACGGCCCCCGCGACGGCCGTCCGCCCGGTGGCCCGATCAACGAGCGCGATTCGCGCGATCTTGTTCAGGTCAGCGATCCCCGGGATCGCCTCGAAGACGCCGCCCGCCTCGGCGAGGAGCGCCGAGAAGAGGCGTCCGTGCGCCGCCGTCGAGCCGAACGTCAGCTCCACGGCGACCCGGTCCAGGTCGCACGCCGGAGGAGCGTCGACGAGCACCGTGGCGCACCCCGCGTAGTGGATCATGTCGTCCTGGGTTACGAGGGCCTCGCCCGCGGGAGCGACAGGAGCGATCGGCGTCGAGCCGATGATCCCCAGGACATGGCGCACCGCCAGGCCGAGGCTCTCGCGCCAGGTGAAGACCACGCTCTCGTTCAGCCGCCCGGCGATCTGCGCAACCCCGGCGGGCGACGCCGACGGGACGACGACCAGCGTGAGCTCCGCCGCGGGCATCTCCGCGCGGTCGGCGATCGCGAGGACGGCGTCGGGCCCGGGAAGGCCGGCCGCTTCGACGACGGCCACTCCCCATGGGTTTGTTCCCGCACCGGCCCACGGCGGCCAACTCTCCGCTGCGGTCAGCCGTTCGCGGATCGGACCCGAGATCCGAATCCCGGGATCCACCTCGGCGAGGGGAAGCGAGACCTGAAGACCGTACGCGGAGTCGGCGGGGCTCCACGAATCGCCGACGAACTCGGGCAGCACGATTCCACACAGCTCCGTCACCCCGAGGCGCGCGCCCATCAGTCCTCCGTGAGCGAGGACGGCGACGCGCCGCCCCGCCTCCCAGGATCCGGGGGCCGCGGCGCCGCAGTCGAGCACGGTTGCCCCGCCCGGACCCCGCACCTCCACGATGCCGAGGGCCGGCGCGTCCGCTCTCAACTCCGCGACGAGGTCCGCCGTCCGCCGCGCCACCCACCCCCGCAGCGCCTTGTTCATCCGCGCCGCCCTCGCTCGTCCTCCGCCGGGACCACGTCGCGCAGCGGCAGGCGCCGTCCGCCCCACGCCCCGCCGAACGACGGCGCGGTGATCGCCACGATCCCCTCCGTCGCGACGAACGCGTCGATGGCGGTCTTCAGGCCACGGCGAATCGCGTCCCACGAGACCGCCACGAGCGGAAACTCGATCACGGCCGACGCGTCGTCGGGAATCCTGGTCGCAACGCGATCGCGCACCGTGGGGCAGTACGGCTCGTTGATCGTGACCCCTTCCTTCGGGTAGTGCGTCCCGCCGACCTTTGCGCCGCTGATCCCGCCCACCGGGTAGTTGAACACGGCGACCCCGGGAACGTCCCGGACAATGCGGGACGCAGCGGCCGACGCGCCGGATAGGCACGCCGCCTGGCTCGTCGCGAACACCTCGAGCACGCCGTCCGTACCGACGGTCACGCGCACCGAGCGCTCGATCTGCTGGTCGCCGGTCATGATCGGGATGCGCACGGTCTCTCGCCCGCCTACGACGTCCTCCACCTCGTAGCCGTCGCCCCAGCGTCCCACCCGTCCCGCCACGTCGACGACGGCCGCAACCTCGCCGCGCCCTTGGCCGACCTCGGCCCCCGCGCACTCCGTCCCGTCGTAGAGCGAGCAGGTCGGCAAGTGAGGAACGATGTACAGGCGATCGAGCAGCGCCTTGCGAAACGCGTCGAGGCCGACGGCAGTCGGAGCGTTCAGCTGGAACACGATGCCGGGCCGGCCGTCGGGGGTTCGCGACTCCGGGACGACGCCCTCGACGCACCCCTGGATCGGCGCCGCGGTGATGATGCCGAAGCCGCACAGGTAGATCGCCTCGGACACCGCAATCGGCCCACTCGACGCCGTCAGGAGCAGGCGCGCGATGTACACGTCCGTGCACTCGCAGAACGTGTCCTCGACACGGACCCCTCGGTAGTTCATGGTCTCTCCCATCCTTGGTCTAGTCTCGTCGGCCCCGGCG
>JAQTNX010000155.1 GCA_028713635.1 Candidatus Bipolaricaulis sp. | reverse complement strand
CGGAAGAGCGGCGTCAGGAGTCGATCAAGCAAGGCGTGACGAACCGCGCGCAGGCATGGACCATCGGCCACTACACCGCAGATTTCGTCCGCGAGGAATCCCAGGCGCTGCTCCGCAACTTTGGTGCGGCGGGCTTCCGCCTCGAAGAGGGCAAGAACCCAGGGTCGAGCACGGAGGCCGAACGTCGAGCCGCGTAACCCCCGACCTCACTCCCTGTTCATTCTCGCCCGGCGCGTGCTATGCTAGTGGCGCCTCGCCTTCGCATGCGCAACCGATGCACAGGCGGACTGGAGCGGGAAACGGGAGGCACGTCGACATGAAGCAGACGTTGGTCTTGTGTGTAGCGGCCGCCGTGCTCGTGGTTACCGTGCTCGGCGTCGCAAGCAGCGCGCAGTTTGTGCTGCTTGGTTCATCCTTCCTCACGGACTCGGCGCCGTTCTACCGAATCACCGTCGAGCACAGCGGGCTCTGCCTCGACGTCGAAGGCGCGCAGATGATGAACGGAGCCCGAGCCATCCAGCGCGGCTGGCTCGGTGGGTCGAGCCAGCTGTGGGAGATCCGGCCTGTGGGTGCGCAGACGTACCGCATTGTGAACCTTCACTCCGGCAAGTGCCTGAGCGTGAACACCACGTCGCAAGGTGACTCCGCCGACGTGCGGCAATCGGCCTGCCACGGCTGGGCCGGCCAGCTGTGGCGGATCGACCCCGCGGGTGGGCAGGACTTCCGCATCGTCAGCGTCCAGTCCGGCAAGTGCCTCGGGATCGGCGGCGGTTCGGCGGCCGAAGGCGCGTACGTCCAGGTGCTGAACTGCACCGACGGCCCCCACCAGCTTTGGCGGATCGAAGCGGCCGCAGCGAACCCCTATGTGCCTCAGAGCGGCTCGTATCTCGTCGCGCCAAGCGAGCCATTCGCCCGCGCCTATCTCGGCATCACCTGCCAGACCACCATCGGGCCGGGAGTCATCGTGGCCAGCGTGGCCCCCTGCTCGCCGGCCGACATGGCCGACCTGCGCATCGGGGACATCATCCTCAACATCAACGGCCAGCCGATCATCTCCTGCCAAGACATCGAACGACTGGTCGACATGCACCAACCCGGCGACTTCCTGATGGTCCAGATCAAGCGAGGTGACGCCTCCACCCTTCTCAACGTCCAGCTCGGGTGGAGATAGCGGTACAAGGCACATGTGCCGCAACTCTGCGTCACAGCGTGATGAGTTGCCGCAGGTGTCCCTGATCAGCGCACGCTAGCGCGGGCCGACGCCCAAAGCGATGGCCGCCGCATGGAGCCGCTTGTCAGTGGTCCACAGCGCCGCCCTCGACATGACCGATGACGCGAGCAGATGAACGTCGATGAGTCCAAGCCCCCGCCCCGCAAGCTCCTGAGCCTCGATGAACTGAAGGACCTCGTCGTGTTCGGCGACCCGTGCCAGAGGGAGCTCCCGGAGTAGCGCCAGGATCTCGGCGCGGTTCGTGATGTTGCCGCAGGCAAGCTCCCCGACCACGAGCGGATGGCACAGAACCTCTCCCCGCTCGAGCAGCTCCCGCAACGGCGCACTGCCCCTAGTCAGGTGGGCGACCCAGATCGATGTGTCAACCAGGACGAGCATCAGCTGTCCGACCCGCGGCGTCTGGGGATTGCCCGCAGGCTCCTCTCCGTCGCACCAAGCTCCGCCAAGCGCTTGCTCGACTCGCGAGCGATGAGCGCCTCAAGACCCATCCTGACCAGCGCAGTCTTCTCCTTCACGCCTGTCAGTTCCGTCGCGCGCTTCAGCGTCTCGTCGTGGATGTTCAGCGTCGTCCTCATGCATATCAGTATGAACATCCGATGCATACAACGCAAGCCGCAACCCTGGGACGTCTGCCGCCACTCCACCACGGGCCTGCATCACGAGTTACGGTGTGTGTCCCCCGATCTCAGCCACGGTGCGAGCAGCGTGGCAACGGAGCGTCGCTGTTCGCACGCGGCGGGGCTCGCCATGAAGTTGCGGTAGGTGAGCTCCGCCAGGCTCGTCTTCCGCTCCGCGAGGACGCGCGCGGACTTCGCCTCGATGTGGGCGGGCATCTCCACAAGCTGCCCTTGCGAGAACCGTCGATAGGCGTCCCGGTGGTGGATGTACTTGGCGTCGAACCGCTCGGCGCGCTCCGACGCCGCTCCCTTGGGGCGATACCCGTAGCAGACGAGGGCCAACGGGAGCGCGAACTCCGGGAGGTCGAACAAGGTGCGGTGCTCCTCCGCGTGGCCCAGGATGTCCCCGACGTAGCAGGAACCAACCCCGATCGACTCCGCGGCGATCACCGAGTTCTCCGCCGCGGCAAGCGCGTCAGAGCAGGCCATCAGGAGCTTGCCCGCGTCCGGCGTGCGGTACGCCCGACCTTCCTTGGCACAACTTGCCGGGACGCCGTTCGAGTCGAAGAAGTCGACCCAGCGCTGCATGTCGGCGAGGAAGAGAAGCACGAGCGGCGCCGCGGCAATGAACGAGTGGCCGCACGTCTCGGCGAGCCGCGCCTTCTTCGCCGGATCGGCAACCTCGAGAATCGTGTAGAGCATCATGTTGCCCGCCGTCGGCGCCCGCATCGCGCTCTCGACAATCCGCTCGATGTCCGGCCGACCGATCGGCCGATCGGCGTAGTGCCGCAGCGAAGCCCGCCCATCGATCACCTGCAGCGTTTCGTTCATCGTGCCCTCCTCATCGCCAGTCAAGGTCGGGGCATTGTCGTGTGCCGCATCTCGGGTGTCAGGCGCGTTCGCAGGGTGTACGATTGATGTGTACTAGCGAAACACAGACTCAACACCCCGATGCCTCGCGTCGCGAGATGAGGTATGTGTCCCCCGATCTTGCGGTAGCGTGCAGAGGCAGCATCGGGCACGATGTGCTCGCCCATGACACCTAAGCATACGCCCGGCGTACCGGGAATCCGAAGCGGACCGATCCCGTGGCTCACCGCCCCGCTACGAACCTCTATCGAAGAAGCCGCCTCCGCCTACGAAGGCCGCCCGTGGAGGATCCGGAGCGAGGCTGATCTGTCGGAGTTCGCCTGCCACCGCTGCGCCCTCGTGTCGGACGGCCGGTTCTCCGTCTTCTTCAAGTACAGCGAGATGTCGAACGCCGGCGCGCAGTTCGAGGCCGAGCTTTCTGGCCTGAAGACACTCTCGACGACGGCCGGCGTCCTTATCCCCGAGCCGATCGGCATCGTGCCTGTAGAGGGAGGGACGCTCCTCGTCCTGGAGGCGCTGGAAGCAGTCGAGCGCGGACCTCGCGAGTGGAGAGAGATCGGAGCGACCCTGGGTCGCATCCATCGCGTGCGCGGCGACGCGTGCGGCCTCGGCACGAACGGCTTCTTCGGTCCGCTGACCCAAGACAACGCGCCCGCCCCGACGTGGGCGGACTTCTTCGCACAGCGCAGGCTCCTGCCCTTGCTGAAGACGGCCGTCGATTCGGGCCATCTCCCGCTTGCGGTGTCCCACAACGTCGAGCGATTGCTCCCACGGCTTCCGGATCTGTGCGGACCCGAGGCGGCACCGCGGCTGTTGCACGGGGACGCGCAGCAGAACAACTTCATCAGCACAGCCGCGGGCACGTTCGTGATTGATCCGGCGGTCTACTACGGCAATCCCGAGATCGACCTCGCCCTGGTTGACGCCTTCCAGCCTGCGCCCGATGCTGTCTTTGCGGGCTACCAAGACGAGGCACCGATCGATCCGGGGTTCTTCGAGCGGCGCGATCTGTGGCGCCTGCCCCTCTACCTCGCCGCGGTGGCTCTCGAAGGTCCCGACCACCTCTGCCGGTTGAAGAACGCCCTCAGGAAGTACGTGTGACACCGTGGGATTCGCAGACCCCGGACGGCCGCGTTCGTCGTGCAGTCCTCACGTTGGAGTAGGCGACCACCTGGGCGCCCGTGCACACCGGCGCCGGCATTCCGGGGACACACTACTGAATCGAAGCCGACGTGCGTCGTGGGTCTCCGGAACTCCGGGAATCTCATTCGTCGCGGCGACGTCCTTCCATTCCATCGTGAGCCTCCTTCTTCGTCGCTCACACACTCGCGCTTCGGGAGGATCGGGCCAACACGTACTGCCCATCGCTCTCTTGGGGACAGCCGCCACGCGCGAGTGCAAGACTCCACCCGCCGACCTCTCACGATCACGTCACAGAACGGACGCGACTCCGTCGCCCCTATGCTCAGCGCCCGCAAGGGCTCTCGCCGCACTCTGCGTAGTCCGCCCGCGCGAGGGTGAAGGAGTGGCCGCCCTCGTCATTGAGCCCCACATAGCGCATCCCGATCCTCTCGAGCACGCGGCGCGAGGCCGCGTTGTCTGGCGCGCAGCCCGCATCGACCCGGTCCAGTTGCAGCTCTC
>JAQTNX010000154.1 GCA_028713635.1 Candidatus Bipolaricaulis sp. | reverse complement strand
GTCAAGATCGATCCGCTTCCCGGCGCGGGTTCCGAAGTACGTGTTCGCGAACGCCACGTCGTGGAACGCGAGGCCGACCGGCTCGCCGGCGACGACGACGCCAAGCGCGTGGACCCACACCTCGCCGGCATCCCCGTCGAACAGCCGCTCCGCGTCGGCCGCCGCGGCCGAGACGAGGGCGCCCACGTTCGAGGATCCGACGCCGATTCCGATCAGGCGCGCAGCGCTCCCCCGCCGCACGACGGCCTCGGCGATGTCGCGCAGCGTGCCGTCGCCCCCCACGCCCACCACGACGTCCACTCCCGCATCGAGCAGGCGTTCGGCGGCCTCGCCGGCGCGTCCTCCGCCGCGAACGAGTTCGCACGATCCACCCGACGCTTTCGCCGCGAGCGCCTCGCGCGTTCCGTCGGTGGCCGCGATCGTTGCCCCGCTCAGGCACCCGACGAGCGACGCGAGCGTCTCGTCGAGCCGGTCGTCGCCCTTGCCCGCACGGGGGTTTGCGATGAGCCCAACCCGCTTCCCCTCGATCCACGAGCGCAGCGTCACTTGATCGCACCCCCCGTCAGCCCGGACACCAGGTACCGCTGTCCGAGCAGGAAGAGGACGAACACCGGCAGGGTGATCAGAAGCGCCGCCGCGGAGAGCGGACCCCACTGGACGACCCCGCCCGAACCGAGGAAGCGAACCAGGTAGACGGGGAGCGTGTAGTGGGCGTTGTCCCGCATCAGGACGAGGGCGAAGAAGAACTCATTCCACGACAGAAGAAGCGAGAACGTCGCCACCGCGAGGAATCCCGGCACGGCGAGCGGGAACACGACCTTCACGAGCGACTGGAGCCGAGAGCATCCGTCGATGCGCGCCGCCTCTTCGATCTCAACCGAGATCTTGTCGAAGTAGCCTTTCAAGAGCCAGATCGAGAACGGCATGCTGAAGCTCGTGTGCATGATGATGAGCCCGGGCAGGCGGTTGATCAGGTCGTAGCGTTTCAGAACGAAGAACAGCCCGAGGACCATGATGATCCCGGGAAACGCCTGTGTGGCGAGGAGCCACATCGAGAACACGGTGCGTCCGCGGAACTTGAACCGCGACAACGCGTACCCGGCCGGCGCCGTCACGATCACCGACAGGAGGACGGTCGCGGTGGCCACCACCGCGGAGTTCCGCAGGTTCGTGGCGAACCTCGGGTCGGTCAGCACGCGGTGGAAGTTGTCCCACGTCACGGCGTGCGGCGGACCCATCGGCGACGCAAAGATGTCCGTCTCCGTCTTCAGCGAGTTGAACACGAGGATCAAGACCGGGAAGACAAGACCGGCGATCATCGCGAGGACGACGACGTGGAGGAGCACCTGCTTCGCGACGCTCATCCTCATTGCAGCACCTCGCGGATGTAGAGGACGACCGCCAGAAGCAGCACGGCCAGGATGACGACGCCGATCGCCGCACCGTACCCCGCTTGGTAGTACATGAACGCGTTCTGATACGCGTAGAGCGGCAGCGTCATCGACGCCGATCCCGGTCCGCCCTTCGTCATCACGAACACGATGTCGAAGGAGTTGAACGTCCAGATCGCCTCGAGCGTGAGGACGATCAGGATCACCTTCTTGATGCTCGGCATCACCACTCGGAGCTGAGACTGGAGGTAGCTCGCCCCGTCGATCGCCGCGGCCTCGAGGATGTCGCCCTCGACCGACTGCAGACCGGCGAGGAGCATGATCGTGACGAACGGAAGCCCCATCCAGATGTTCGCGACAATGCACGTCCACAGCGCGAGCTGCGGGCTGGTCAGCCACGCCGGCGGGTTCGCCACGCCGATCGCCGACAGGAACGCGTTCACGGGACCGCTCGACAGGAACATGTACCGCCAGATCAGGGACACGACGACCCCGGGAATCGCCCACGGGATCAGCGTCGTCGCTCGGAGGAACCGCCGGAACCGCAGGTGACGGGAGTTGAGCATCGTCGCCAGGACATACGAAATGAAGAACATCGCGGCCACGCTCACCACGGTCCAGACCAGGCTGTTTCCAAACGCGCGGAAGAACACCGGATCCTTGAACAAGAGGACGAAGTTCTCGAACCCCGAGAAGACGTCCTGCCTTGTCAGCGCGCGGTAGACGTAGAAGACGCGCGATACCCCTTGGATGAGCGGGTAGAGACTGACGAGACAGAGCACGGCGAGCGCGGGGAGGAGGAACGGGATCGCGCCTCGCTCCTCGGTCCACGATCGTCCCGGATGACCCACGGGCCTAGTGCGTGCCATCGAACCGAATCACCGTCTTCAGCGCGTCCGGCTCTCCGGCGCGAGCGAACGCAGATGCCGCGTCGCGGAACGGCACCGACGCCGTGACCACGCCGTCGAGCGCGTGCGGGTGCTCCGTCATCCACCCCACGGCGGTCTGGAAGTGCTCGAGGCGGAACCCGAAGCTGCCCACGAGTGAGACCTCGAGGTAGTGGATCGCAAACGCATCGACCGAGAGTCGGTCGCCCTTCGCCAGCCCGCCGAACAAGAGCGCGGTGCCCCCCGGCGCCGTCCACCCGATCGCCGCCTCCGCCACGTCGCGGACGCCGACGGCGATGAGAACGCGGTCGGCGTTCGGCGCTCCGAACGCCGCCGCGAGCGAGTCTCCCATCGGTGTCTCGGCGGGGTCGGCCACTGCAAGGCCCAGCGTCCGAAGCCGCGCGGCCCGCGGCGCGGCGATCTCGCTCACGAGGACGCGCGGCGTGATCGCCTTCGCCAGGAGCGCGAGGAGCACCCCCATCGGCCCACCGCCGACGACGAGGACGGAGTCGCCGCGCCGAACGTCGGCGCGCTCGATTCCGTTCACGGCGCACGCCAGCGGCTCCGCCAGCGTCGCGACGTCGTCCGAGATCCCCTCGGGGACGCGGAACGTCGCGCGGTTCACGACGTCGGCGGGAACGAGAACGTACTCCTGCAGGGCCCCGGACACGAACGCCTTGTGCGGGCACAGCTCGCCCACGCCCTTTCGACACGTTGCGCATCCGCCGCACTCGACGTACGGAGCGCACACGACGCGATCCCCCACCGAGAAGGCCCGTACGCCGGAGCCCACGTCGCGGACGACGCCCACGAGCTCGTGCCCGAGGACGCACGGCGGCGGGAAGTACGGGTGGCCGCGGCGGAATGCCTTGACGTCGGTTCCGCAGAGCCCGACGGCCCGCGTGGCGAGCAGGATCTCGCCGGCTCCGACGGTCGGAATGGGGACCGTCCCGATCTCGATCTTCCCCAATTCGACCAGCTTGGCGACCCGCATGTCGCGCGACGTTGATGTCATCGAGCTTCCCTTCGTCCTGCCGTCCGGCGACCGAACCCGGAGCGAAGGGGGTGGTCTTCCACCCCCTTCCGCTCAGGGTGGGTGCCTAGTACTCCACGCGGATTTCGATCACGTACCACGACCACTGCTCGGGGGCGTACAGCGCCTCCACACCCTCGATCTGGTATGGGAAGACAAGCTTCAGCGGGCCGCCCGAGCTCGCTTTGATGACTTTGTCGTTCGACGCGTACGCAATCATGATCGGGTACTGATTCGCGTCCTTGATCTGAACGACAAACTCCTTCGCGTCCGACGCGACGATGACGACCTTCTGCGCGAACAGGTCGATGGCGACCCACTTCAGAAGGTCGGACAGAAGCACGCCCGTGTACTTCTTCTCGCCGAGCCATGGGTCCGTGACCGTATAGGTCGTCGAAGCCAGAGCCTTGATCATGTCCAGGTCAAGCTGGCACACACCGGCTCCGCGCGCCTCGTCCCAAGCATTCATGAGGAAGATCGGACCCGAGATCGTCAGGGCGACATCTCCCGTCCGGACCCACGGGCCGGCCCACGCCGCAAGGCTCACGAGCGCAACGAGCACCACACCAACACCAACCATCCGCTTCACGTACTCCTCCTTCCCCCCTCGAACACCTTCACGTCAAACCTCATCCGCCTCTCCGAGTCGGTCACGCGCGGGCGACCACCTCCTCTTTCCTCGTGACGTTCCGTGCCGTGCCTACTGCAATCCCATCCTGCGCAGGAAGTCGTTCCCTTTCTCCGTCGCCGCTTCCAGCGCCGTCGTGAGATCCGACTTCCCGAGGATCACAAGCTCCATCTGCGGGATGAACGTCTGCCACTCCCAACCGAAGAATCCGAACATGTGCGGCTTCACGTCCTCGGCGAACGCCAGCCACTGGGAGGCGACGTCCCACTGGTCCTCCGCCGTGTGGAACTCCGGACGAGCGAGCGCCGATTGGCGAACCGGGAAGAGCCAGTCGGCCTTGGCGAGGCGCGCCTGGTTCTCCGTGTTCGTGAGGAAGGCCACGAACTGGGCGGCCTCCGCCTTGTGCTTCGATCCGGAAGAGATCGAGATCGC
>JAQTNX010000153.1 GCA_028713635.1 Candidatus Bipolaricaulis sp. | reverse complement strand
AACAGGACCAACTCACGGGCTCGAGACCGCTGCATCGCTCAGGCCCGCCCACCGTGCAGGCTTGCGGCCCGCCCACCGTACGCGCTTGCGGCCCGCCCACCGTGCGGGCTTGCGGCAACCACTAGATCTCGCCCGTGTCTTCCCACTCGTCCGTGCTCTCCCGTCCGGTCTCCTCGCCTTGATCCTCACCCTTGACGACCCGCTGAACATCGACGTTCACGGCGCTGACGCGGAGCCCCGTCATCCGCTCGATCTCGGCCTTGATGCGCGCCTGAACCATCTTCGCGACCTTGCGAATCGGGACCCCGTAGACGACGGTGATTCGCACCGTCACGGTGACGACGTCGCCGTCGACCGTGGTGTCAACGTACCGCTTCATGCCCTCGCCGCGACGGAAGACGCTGTCTCCGGGGCGCAGGTTGGCGATCCCGCCGATCTCCGAGACAGCGATGCCGGCGATGGCCGTGACGACATCCTTCGAGATGCCTACACTTCCTTTGTCCGCGTCGACCATCCCGGCCTCCTCACTTCTTCCCCGCGTCGTGCGAGTGCGGGGGAACGACCTTCTTCACGTTGACGTCGACCGACGACACCGAGAGGCCGACCAGCCGCTCGATGTCGCGCTCGACGTTCTGCTGGACGCCGCGGGCGACGGCGTGGACCGGATACCCATACTCGACGGCGATTTTCAGTTCGAGGCGGACCTGCTCATTGACCAGCTCCGTCTTGATCGTGGGAGCCACGTCCTCGACGCCGAAGATGCTCATCAGGCCTCCGGGCGAACCGGAGGAGTGGCCGACCCCGTCGACCTTCTCCGCGGCGATGCGGGCGATGGAGGCGATGACCTCTTCGGCCATCGTGATCCGCCCGTCGTCATCGACGATCTCGATCCTCCTCTCCGCCATCCCTCCTCCTCGCTTGACCGCTAGACTCGCTCGACGTACGCCCCCGTGCGCGTATCGATCTTCAGGTGGTCGCCTTCCTTCACGAACAGCGGCACTCGGACCACGACTCCCGTCTCGAGAGTCGCCGGCTTGTCGACGTTGGAGACGGTGTCTCCGCGAACACCGGGCTCCGTGCGAACCACCTTGAGCGTCGTGAAGTTCGGAAGGTCGACCTTGACCATGTCCGACTTGTAGTAGTAGCCAATCACAACAGTCCCCTCGACGAGGAACTCGGCTTGCGGTCCCAGCAACTCCTTCGGGATCGGGAACTGGTCGAACGTCGCAACGTTCATGAAGTTGTAGTTGTCGCCATCGTGGAACAGGTACTGCAGCTCGCGCGAGTCGAGGAAGACGGTCGAGGTGTCTTCGAAGCCCCGGAAGGTTTCGCTCGTGACCTTGCCCGACTTCAGGTGCTTCAACTTCGTCGACGCAACGGCGCTTCCGCGCCCGCGCTTGTTGTGCTCGTACTCGAACACCTCGTAGAGCTCGCCTTGGTACAGAATGATCATGCCCTTTCGCAGATCGCTGATCGAAAGACCCATGGTAATTGGCTCCCTTCCTTCAATGGCACGCGCCGCCAAGACGCGCTCTTCCTCTATGATATCCCGAGAGAGCCGTACGCCGCCAACAAAGCCGCTCGCCAAGCGCGGCCCCCGTTCGGCGCCCTCGCCCGCAGCCCGCCGTACACGTTTGCGGCCCCGTGCGCTAGCCGCCGGCACTCCGCCCGCCGTACACGTTTGCGGCCCCGTGCGCTAGCCGCCCCGCCCTCCGTACACGTTTGCGGCCGGCACTCAGTCCGCTTGCCGCCGGCACTCCGTGCGCTAGCCGCCCCGCCCGCCGTACACGTTTGCGGCGCCTACCGTTCGCGCTTGCGTCACGCCCGCCGTACACGTTTGCGGCTGCGCCTACCGTTCGCGCTTGCGCCTGCGGCGTTTCGCCGCCGTATGGATCGCATCCGCGACGATGTGCGTCGCGTTCGGCAAGTACAAGCCCAGGGCGATCGCCGCGACCAGCGTGCCGTTCGGCAGCCGAACCTCGAGGTCGCGAGCGCTGATCCAGCCCACCGCAACCCCCGCGACGATCACCCACGCCAGAATGTAGCCGACCCGGGTGAGCGGCCCGAAGAACCAGTGGTGCGAGAGCTTCCGATGCCGGAACACCGTAGCGTACGGCCACCAGAGAACCCGAAGCGGCCCCCACCGCTTGAACGGGCGGCTCCCGACGAGATCCAAGTCCGGGCTCAGAAGGGCCATCGACGCAACGTAGCAGACGCCAAAGACCGCCAGCAGGGGCCAAGTGCCCCACCCCTCAAGGATGAGGTAGGCTCCCAAGCCGCTCCAGATGGCCAGAAAGGAGACCTCGATGCGGAGATGGGCTTTGCCGGAAGGCATGTCGGAGACTATGCTGAAGATCACGGTTCCGAGCAAGCAGCCGCTCCTTGACGGGACAGAAGGGGTCCGTTACAATGAGTTAGCAAGCTCGTTCATCAAGTGCTAACCGTCGAACGAAGGAGGAGATTGAAGATGGCCGTCAAGCCGTTGGGAAAGAGAGTCAAGCCTCTGGGGAAGAGAATCCTGGCGAAGAAGCTCGAGAGCGAGAGCCGGACGTCCGCAGGGGGAATCGTCCTTCCCGACTCCGTGAAGAACGAGAAGACGATTCGCGCTGAAGTGGTGGCGATCGGGACTGACGAGAAGTTCGAGGTAAAGGTCGGCGACCAGATCCTCGTGGCCAGCTTCTCCGGCACCGAGATCGAAGAAGGCGAAGACAAGTACATCCTCGTCGAGGAGTCGAAGGTCCTCGCCATCGTCAAGGAGTAGCTCACAAAGGGGGAAACCAAGATGGCGAAGGAAGTCATTTTCGGTGAGGAAGCACGTCGCAGGATGAAGGTCGGCATCGACAAGCTCGCCGATGCCGTTCGGATCACGCTCGGCCCCCGCGGCCGCAACGTCATCATCGACAAGAAGTTCGGCACGCCCGACATCACGAATGACGGCGTGACCATCGCCCAGGAGCAGGAGTACAAGGACGTCTTCGAGAACATGGGCGCGCAGCTCGTCAAGGAAGTCGCGTCGAAGACGAACGACAACGTCGGCGACGGCACGACGACGGCCACCGTTCTCGCGCACGCCATGATCGAGGAGGGGTTCAAGAACCTCGCCGCGGGCGCGAATCCGATGGAGATGAAGCGAGGACTCGAGAGGGGCTCCGCGTCCATCGTCGATGAGCTGAAGAAGATGAGCCGCAAGCTCAAGTCGAAAGAAGAGACGGCCCAGGTCGGTGCCAACTCCGCGAAGGACGAGTCGATCGGGAAGATCATCGCCGACGCCATGGAGGCCGTGGGCGAGGACGGCGTCATCACCGTCGAGGACTCGGACACGATCGAGACCTACTACGAGGTTGTCGAAGGAATGCAGTTCGACCGCGAGTATACCTCGCCGTACTTCGTCACCGACCCGAAGAAGATGGAAGTCCTGCTCGAGAAGCCGCTCATCCTGGTCACCGACCTCGAGCTGAAGAGCGCGACCGACCTCGTCCCGATGCTCGAGAAGGTCGTCCAGACCGGCAAGCCGATCCTCCTCATCGCGAAGGACGTGACCGGCGAGGCGCTCACGACGCTGGTGCTCAACAAGCTGAAGGGGACCCTCTCCAGCTGCGCGGTCAAGGCCCCCGGCTTCGGCGATCGCCGCAAGGCGATGCTCGAAGACATCGCGGTCCTGACCGGCGCGACGGTCGTGGCCGAGGACGCCGGGATGCAGATCAAGGACACGACCCTCGACATGCTGGGCTCGGCCGAGCGCGTCAAGGTCGACAGCGCGAACACGACGATCATCGGCGGCAAGGGCAAGGCCGCGGCGATCCAGGGCCGGATCGAGCAGATCGAGGCCCAGATCGAGACCACGGACTCCGACTACGACCGCGAGAAGCTGGAGGAGCGGAAGGCGAAGCTCGCCGGCGGCGTTGCGGTCATCAAGGTCGGCGCTCCGACCGAGACCGAGCTGTCGGAGAAGAAGCACCGCATGGAGGACGCGCTCGAGGCCACGAAGGCCGCGGTCGACGAGGGTGTGCTCCCCGGCGGCGGCGTCGCGCTGATCAACGCGTCGAAGGTCCTCGACAAGATTGACGCCGAGGGCGACGAGAAGGTCGGCATTCGCATCCTCGCCCGCGCTCTCGAGGCGCCGATGCGCCAACTCGCCCAGAACGCCGGGTTCGAGGGCGGAATCGTCGTCGGCAAGGTCCGCGAGCAGAAGAAGGGCGTCGGCTTCGACGTCATCAAGGAGGAGTACCGCGACATGTTCGAGGCCGGAATCATCGACCCGACCAAGGTCACCCGGTCCGCCCTCCAGAACGCCGTGTCGATCGCCGGGATGCTCCTCACGACCGATGCCCTGGTGGGCGAAATCAAAGAGAAGGAAGAGAACCCGATGCCGCAGATGCCTGGCGGCATGCC
>JAQTNX010000152.1 GCA_028713635.1 Candidatus Bipolaricaulis sp. | reverse complement strand
GGATTCGTTCACGTTCACGGTCTGCGACCCGTCGGGGGCGTGCGCGATGGGCACGGTCACCCTGGTTGTCGAAGCGGTGAACGACGCGCCGACGGCCGTGGACCGGACGGAGACGGTGAGCGAGGACGGATCGATCAGCGGGCAGTTCGCGGGAACGGACCCGGACGGCGATGAGCTGACGTTCACGATCGTCACCTGGCCGGAGCACGGGACGGTGACGATCGTCGACCCGGAGACGGCGACGGGAACGTACGTGCCGAACCCGAACTACCACGGGACGGATACGTTCACGTTCACGGCGTGCGATCCGTCGGGGGCGTGCGACACGGGGACGATCACCCTGGTGGTGACGCCGCTGAACGACGCTCCGGAAGCGGTGGACCAAGCGGAGACGGTGGACGAGGACGGGTCGCTTGGCCTGCGGCTTGAGGGGACGGACGTCGACGGGGACGAGCTTACGTTGGCGATTGTATCCGGGCCGACGCACGGGACGCTGGTTGGGTTCGACGCGACGACGGGTGCGGTGATGTACGTGCCGAACCCGAACTACAACGGAGTGGATTCGTTCACGTTCACGGTCTGCGACCCGTCGGGGGCGTGTGACACGGGGACGATCGCCGTCACCGTGTCTCCGGTGAACGACGCGCCGGTGGCCGAGGAGCAGGACGTCTGGACGAGGGAAGATGTGGAGCTGCCGATCCGGCTCTCGGGCAGCGACGTCGATGGAGAGGCTGTCTCCTACGCGATCTCCATCACGCCCCAGCACGGGACGCTGGTCGGCTTCGACGCAGCGACGGGGGCTGTGACGTACATTCCGGGCCCCGACTTCGCGGGGATGGACTCCTTCGTCTTCACAGTCTGCGACGGGCAGCTCGCATGCGCGCAGGCGACGATCACGATCGAGGTTGCAGCGGTGAACGATCCCCCGAACGTTCCGGACGTCCTCTGGACGACGAACGAGGACACGCCGACAGGGTTCCTCGCGCTCGAGATCGTCGATCCGGATCAATCACTCGACGAACTCGTCTACAGCGTCTTGGAGCTGCCGCTCCACGGGACTCTGGAGTGGGGGCCGAGCGGCACGGCTCAGTACACGCCGGATCCCGACTTCTTCGGAACGGACAGCGTCAGCTATCAAGTCTGTGATGCGGCGGGCGCGTGTGACGGAGCTCGGATCACGGTCCTCGTTCTCGCACAGAACGATGCTCCGTCGGCGAACGGAGCTTCCCTCACCGTGTCCGCGACGGATCCGAATCCCATCACCCTGACAGCCAGCGATCCCGACGGCGACGTCCTGGTGTATCGACTGCTCTCGCAGCCGGACCACGGTTCAATCCTCGACTTCGACGGCACAGCCGGCACTCTGACGTATGTCGCGGCAGCGGCCTACGAGGGCGGCGACGCCTTCTCGTTCGAGGTCTGTGACGCGTCGGGAGCGTGCGACACGGCGATCGTCGAGCTGCGGGTCGTTGCGACCGCCCACGCTCCAGTGGCCGAACCGCAAGCCGTATCGACGTTTGAAGATACGCCCCTCGAGATCGTCCTGCGCGCCACAGACGTCGATGGAGACAGTCTGACGTACTCCATCCTCGGCGCCCCCGCTCACGGGCGGATCGAGGCGCTCGATGCGACAACCGGCGCGTTGGTCTACGTGCCGGGCAGGGGGTTCGACGGGGAAGACGTCTTCACGTTCGAAGCGTGCGACTCGACCGGCGCCTGCGCCGTGTCCTTCGTGACCGTCTCGGTGTTGCCGGTGAACAATCCTCCGAGCGTCGTCTCCCTGGAGACCACCGTCACGGCGGGGATCGCGGTGGAGATCGCGCTGGTCGCGCGGGATCCGGATGGCGACCCGGTGACGTTCACCATCCTCCAGCCGCCGACCCACGGGTCGGTTGTGCGCTTCGATCCCGAGAGCGGAGTGCTTGTGTACCTTCCCGATGAGGGCTACGCCGGCCCGGACGTCGTCGCCTTCGCTGCGTGCGACCCTTGGGGAGCGTGCGCGGACGGCGTCGTCCAGACGTTCGCGGTGCTGACGACGGGAGGCGGAGGCGCGGTCGGAGGCTGCGACCGCCGGGTGGTCATCTCCGAGGTGGCTTGGGCGGGGACGGCAGCGGGCGCGGCGGATGAGTGGATCGAGCTTCGGAACCTCGAGGACGCGGAGGTCGATCTCACCGGCTGGACCATGCGTTGGCGCCCGCTGGCGCCGGCATCGGCGCTCGATGGGTTCTGGCGGGCGATCGGCCTCACCGGAATCGTGGGTGCGTTCTCCGGGACGTCCGCTGCCACCGTGACTCCAGTCGGCGGAGGATGGCATCGGGTCGACGTCCACGCGGAGCCGACGGCGGACATCGCCCTCCTGGAGCGAGGCGCAGACAACGTGGTCGCTGACGTCCGCGCGATCCAGGTTTATGTCGACACCGTAGCGCTCGGCCGGCGGCTCGATCTTCCGGACGGCGGCGCCGTGATGGAATTGGTCGATCCGTACGGATGTCTCGTGGATCGCGTCGATCCGAGCGCCGAGCTACGGCAAGGATGGCCGGCGGGGAACGCGGAGCCGTCGGCGTCGATGCAGCGAAGCGAGGCGCTTGCGGAAACCCCCGACGCGGGCTGGAGCACGAACTGGGGCCCATTCACCTCCGGCGATGACCGGGCCGGCCATCCAATCCTCGGAACTCCCGGGAGGGTGAATCCCCCCGCGATCGGTGACATCCTGGCGCTCCTTCCGGTGGAGGGGGCGCGAGAGATACCCATGGGAGCGACGCTGATCGTCGTGCTCCCGGATGAACCGGGCGCGTGGACGTCGGGGTCCACCATCGTGCGGCTGACCGATCGACAGACCGGAACGCTTGCGATCCCGGTCTCCGAGCTGCTCGCGGAGGTGCGCAGCGTTGGCGGAGTCACCACCCTCGTTGTCGGGACGATGGACCTCCCGTCCGGGGAGTACGCGCTGTGGGTGCGGGGCGCATTCAACGCGGTGTACGCGACCCTGGTGGCGATCAAGCCGTAGCCGATCCGGAAGAGCGGCCGTGTGTGGAGCCCCCCTTGTCCGGGAACCTTCCGGCGGCTAGTCTGGGGGCATCTGAGGGGCGCCGGGCGGGGGTAGGGAGACACGCGAGTGGAACGTAGTGGCTGGCAGCGAATGGCGCGCCGTGGGTTCGTTCTTGTCCTGTGGCTCGCGGCGAGCGGGGTGCTGGCCGCCCAAGCCGCGCCGTTTGCCCTCGACGGAGAGATCGGAGCGCGGCTTCTCTTGTCCTACGATCCGAACGTTTCTCCCTCGCTCGGCGCCGTAGTCAGCGAATCTTTGCTTCTCCTACGATTGCGTGCGCCCGGGGGATGGACGTTCTACTCCCGCGCCACCCTGTCGTACAACGAGTTCACCCTCCTCGCGCTCGGCGCGGACGGACGGCTCGGTCCCGTGGACTCCCGGGCACAGGCCGTGTTCAATCCTGCGGCCGATGAACTCGCCGACCGGTTCCGCTACTTGTCCTGGCTGACGAGTTGGCGGATCGGCGACCTGCGTTTTGGGAACACGCTCTTTCTCACGGGAGCGTCCGGCCATTCGTACGATCAGCTGGCCGTCCGCGCGGCCGCAGCGGGTCTGACCTGGAACGGGCTCGTTCGCTTCCTCATCGGGAAGTGCGATGCGACGACAGGGCCGCGCCCCATGACGTTCGACGCCGCGCAACTGCGTCTGGATACGCTCCTTTTCTCCTGTGGGATCCCGGTCCAGGCCAAGCTCGTGGTGTCGGACGACGGGTTTGAGAGCTTCCAAGTCTTTGTCCGGGGGATCCCGCTCGATCTCCTCTCCGCCTCGGCCCTCGAAACGACCCTGGACCTGCACCTGAAGCTTGGCGTCACCGAGAAACAGATCGAGCCGATGCTCCGCAGTCTTGTGGGCTCGATCTGCGCCGGAGTCCAGCCGTACATCGAGCTCGTCGATGACGGCTTTCCCCGCATTGACGGGATCGACGTGTACGGGATCGAGTTCTCGTGCGCCATCGGAGAAGCCGCGGAGGTCCGTTCGGCGACGTGCTTCGATCTCGATGACGCAACGCACAACCGGACCGTGACCGGGGAGACCGAGTACTTCGAGCGCCTGTCGCTGTCGAGCCTCCTTCCTGGGTGTTGCGGCGTTCCAGGCGAGTGGGGGCTGGACGTCTACTTCGAGCGCGGCGCGCCGTCGCTCTTTGATTGGGGACGAATCGACGCCGGCGTGTTCCTCCCACTGAGCAGCCGGTGGTTCGGGTCGCTCGAGGCGGAGTTCGAGCGGTCGGGCGCCTGGCTCGTCTCCGTCGGTTTCTCGGCCAGCTTCTAGCGACGAGGTCCTCGGCACGGCCGTGTCCCCGCGTCCTCGGGGGGGAGTCCAAGCTTCCGCGCCACAAGAACGACGGGGCCCGGACCGCGAGGCCTCAT
>JAQTNX010000151.1 GCA_028713635.1 Candidatus Bipolaricaulis sp. | reverse complement strand
AGGTCATTGCCAATGGCCGCCGCCATGATCGGCGCAATCGCCCCGCCCTCCGGATGCCCCAGGGCGGCAAACTCGGCGGCAATCCATCTTTCAAGATTTGCGCCGTCAAGCGGCGCGAATTCTTGCGTTTGCCCCAATTTGCCGATGACTTTCAAAAAACGATCGGCTTTTAAGACTTTCCCTTCCTGCAAAAACAGGAAATTGTGGGGCAGGGCGGCAATCCCTTCGGCGGCGACAATCAACGCCTCTTTGGTTTCTTTTTGTGAGATTGGATTTTTAACAACAAAAAACCTTTTGGCGCCGAACAAAGACGTTTGTCGAAATGCCGCGGATAAATCCGCCGCGCGGCTTTCATCCATATCAAAGACCGCAAAATCCGCTCCTCGGGAGCGGGCTTCGTGTTCGGAGATGATTTGGCGCGCCTTTCTCTGCAAGCGGAAAGTGTCGGCGCCGTAAAGAAAAATCAACATTCGCCTTGCCGCGGAGAGTTATTTGAGATGATTCCGCACCTTTTCAATGATTTCTCCGGGAGTGAAATGGGCTTTGATCAAGTAGTCCGCGGCGCCCAAGCTCAGGCCTTTATCCACGTCTTCTTTTTGCCCCAGATTGGAAAGAATGATCACCGGGACTGACGCCATAAACGGATCCTCTCTTTTTTGCGCCAAGACCTCAAATCCGTCAATCCCCGGCAAAATCAAATCTAAAAGCACCAAGTCCGGATGGCCTTCCTTAATTTGCGACAAGCCCTGCTCGCCATCTACCGCCTCCAAGACATCATAGCCTTCGTTGGAAATTTTTTTCACGATAAGCTCCCGCAGGAATTTATCGTCTTCAACAATAAGAATTTTCTTTGCCATGGGCAAAATGGATTAGTTTTTGTTGATATATTTTTGAATCTTTTCCACCACTTCGTTGGGATCAAATTCGGTTTTCACCAACCAGTCAACCGCGCCCAGATCTTTGGCCTTTTCCAATTCAAGCGGCTGGCCAGAATTGGAAATGATGATCACGGGAACATTGGCGATTTTTCCGTCTTTTTTCATCTCTGCCATCACCTCAAATCCGCCCATCCGCGGCATCACAATGTCCAGCAAAATCAAATCAGGAACGATTTGCTTTATTTTTTCCAATCCTTCCCGGCCATCCATCGCCAGCGACACCTCATAGCCAACCGCCGCCAGCTTCTTGCTCAAAAGCCTGGTAATAAGCTCCTCGTCTTCAATCAATAAAATTTTTTCCATACCTTTTCTAGGATTATAACTCATGACAGCCAAAGAAGCAAATTGCGTCATCAATCGGATTCCGCCGGCGGCAGTAAAAAAGAAAATTTCGTGGCCCGCCCGGGCTCGGAAACAAAGTGGATCTTCCCACCGTGGGCTTCCACAATGTTTTTGGCAATAAACAAACCCAATCCAGTGCCTTCGGTTTCCGCTTTGATCGCATTGGCACTCCGAAAATATTTCGTAAAAATGCGGTCCTGTTGTTCCGCGGGGATTCCGATGCCGGTATCGGTGACTTCAACCATCGCATTGCCATCCTCCTCCCCGAGAGCCACGGAAATCTTACCGCCGGCGGGCGTATATTTAAGCGCGTTTTCAATCAAATTGGAGACCACCAGCTTGATCTTTTCAAGATCAACCCTCACCGCGGGAATAATCAGCGCAACTTTTTCAAACGACAGTACCAAACTCTTCTGGCGGGCGATATCTTCATAGTTGGAGATCAGATTGCGAATAATCTCTTCAATATCAGCCACTACCGGGTTGTAGACCTGCCGCCCCTCCTCAATCCGGGTGACATTTAAAAGATCGTTGATCAAATTGATCATCCGTTCATTGGATTTGTAGGTTTTGTCCAGAAACTCTTTTTGTTCATCATTAATCGGGCCGAGATCGCCGTCCAAAATCATCCTCAGTGTCCATTTGATTGCCGAAATCGGAGTGCGCAATTGATGGGCCGCGATGGAAACGAATTCCGTCTTCATTTTTTCCACCATTTTTTCCCGGCTAATGTCATGAATAATCAAAAGCGTGCCAATCTTGCCGGCGCGGCCGGCAACCTCAAGGACACTCACTTCAAAAATCGTTTTCTCATTCAAAAAAAGCTCCCGCCGGGAAACACGCTCCAGCGACCCGGTAAAAATTTCCCCCAGCGACGACATCGGCGCGAAGCGAACAATGTCGGAAATCCGGCCACCGATCATGTTTTTGCTTTCCGCCTTATTGATGGAAAAATAATCCTCCACCCGCGGATTTACCAGCGCCAAACGATCGCGCGCGTCAAAAAACATCAATCCATCGGAAAAATTGGCGATGATCGCCATCGTTTTTTCTCTTTCTTCTTCGGCGCGGCGGCGCAAATCTTCCATATCTTCCAACATATTCATCAGGGCCACGCGGGAATTTTCGGATTCAGCCACTTTCCGGCGCAATTCTTCGGTCCGCTCCTTCATTTCCTTTTCAAGATTGGCGGCCAATTCGCGCAACGCTCTGGTTTTGGCATTGACGCGGATCTCCAAAACACTGTTAACCTCTTCAAGGCGTGCCTTCATTTCGCTCAGCTCGAACAATTCGCGTTCGCGCAAGGATTGATCTCCCGGCGAATGCTTCGCCGGCGCCGGAGGAACATTGTTGAAATTGATTGGTTCATCCATTGTTTTGATGGCAATTTTGCCCCGGATTTGAAATTTGGGCGCGCAGGCGCGCGTTTTCTTCTTTTAATTCAATCATTTTCAATTCACGCCCAACAGTAATTTTTTGAAAAGTTTCCAGATCTTTGACCTTTGATTCAAGGTCGTTGGTACGCGCGACAATCTTCTCTTCCAGCGTTTGATTAAGTAATTCCAATTCCCGCGTACGGGCGCGCACGCGAATTTCCAAGACGGCGTTTACTTCTTCCAAATTCATTTTCGCCCGCTCCAATTCTTGCGTTCTTTGAGCAATCTTGAGCTCAAGCCCCTCTTTTTCCCGAAGCTCCTTAACCGTGCTTTGCACCAGAACATACCCGAAAACGCAAAAAAGAACGAACAAAACGAGCATCAGCGCCCTCTGCCACAACGATTCAAGAAAAACCGGCAAAGCCAGCAAGCTGGCGCCCATTAATCCGACGAACACTTCCACCAGAATAATTTTGATGCCGAAAAGCTTGTCGCGCACCGCACGGTAAACAACATATCCCAGTAAAATGGCAATGACATAATTCGCCGGCATCGCAAAAAACCCGATATATCCCCAAAATTCCCCCAGCGCCGGCGCGACGACATTGAAAACCAAATTGAAAACTCCGAAAGTTCCCGCCGAAAACGCCACCGGGCCAACTTTTTCCCGATTCTGTGCGTCGGCAAAGCGGCAGTTGCGCGATAATTCCAAAAATGAAAGCGCCAGCGACACCGTTGCCGCGGAAACATAAATCCAAAACAACTGCCCGGGGACAATCCACGCCGCAATCGGAACAATGCCGCCAATGATCGTTTCCCGAGCCACCAGCGGCGTAAGCGACGCGACACCCAAAAACGCCCACGCCGCCAGCGCAAAATTACCCTTGCGGCGGCGGGCCGCATCCAAAGGGTTGGCACCGGGAAAATTCAGCGCGAAAACGTAGAATGCGGCAAAAAACACCGCCATCAAAACGTAAACGGCGCGAAACCCCCCGATCGCCACCGCGGCGGCGGAAGAAGAAAACAGTACGCTCGCGTGCGAGCTCAAGAAATCGGCGTCCATCCACATTAAAACGAAAAGAATGCCGGCCAAAAACATTCTTCCGAAAACCGTGCGCCAATTCGCCGCCGAGGCCCACAAGATCAATTGCAATCCCACCACATTCGCCAAAAAGAACAGGAGTTTCCCCGCCAACGCGAACAGATTGACAAAATCAATAAAATTCATTTTTGTTAAAAACGGCAACCCCGTTCCAACGAGTTGATTTCAATGCTTTTATTATAACATAAAAACACAGTGGCGACACAAAAGATCAAAACAAAGTCCGATTGACTCCCGCGCCGGCGGCGGGCAGGCGTCCGGCGATTCCGGCGAGCCCTCTTTCCAGCAATGCGGCGCGCGCCCGCACCGCGGAAAAATTTTTAAAATCGCACTTTTCCAGCACCGCTCCGAGCGGAGCATCCGCCATCATTGACGCCAATTTTTGGAAATCAAGAATTTGTTTTTTATGGCGCAAAAGAATGTTTTTCAAATTCTCTGGGCGCTTCCCCGCGCCAAAACAAAACCCGTCCGGCGCGGTTTCAATTTCGGCAAACGCCCGCTCCAGCGTGCCGCATTTTGACAAAATTTCCACCGCCGCTTTGGGGCCGATCCCCGGCGCGCCGGGAATGTTGTCCGAAGCGTCTCCGGCAAGAGCTTTCAGCGCCGGAATCTGCGCCGGCGATACGCCGAATTTTTCTTTCACTTTGTCCGCATCGTAAA
>JAQTNX010000150.1 GCA_028713635.1 Candidatus Bipolaricaulis sp. | reverse complement strand
CACGCTCGTCGCGGTGTTCATCCCGGTTCTCATCCTCGTTCTCGAGCTCGGCATGCTGAACGGGGAGCAGGAGAGCCTGTTCAGGAACACGGTGACGTTCGAGACCGGGCACTTCCAGGTCCGCAGCTCGACCGAGCGGGCGGACGGCGGCGCGCTCACGCTGATGAAGGATCCGGACGCCGCGCTCGCTGTGGTCGACTCCGTTCCTGGGATTGCCTGGCGGACCGCGCGCCTCGACCTTCCGGCGATGATCTCGAACGGTGGGCGGTCGCAGGGCGTCCTCCTGCAGGGCGTGGTTCCGGAGGAGGTCGGCCGCGTCAGCCCGATCGGCCGCCTCGTCACTCAGGGCGCCTACCTCGCGACCGGCGACCGCGGGGTCGTGATCGGGACCGAGCTGCGCGATCTTCTCGCGGCGTCGGTCGGCAGCGAGCTTGTCCTCCTCGGCGTGCATCCGGAGACGGGGATCGGGGCGGCCAGCGTGCCGGTGCTCGGCGTCTACGTCGCCCCCGATCCGGCGATGGGGCGCGGGGTGGTTCAGGTGGATCTCGGCCTGGCCCAGACGCTGGCTCGGCGCCCCGGCGCGGTCACGTCGATCGTCGGGTTCGTCGAGGGCGTCGAGGGCCCGTGGGACCAGGCGAAGGTCGAGCGGGTCGTGGCCGACCTCCGAGCGAAGCTGCCGAACGAGTACAAGGTCCTCGACTACAACGAGCTCGCGCCCGAGCTGAAGACTTTCCAGACCGTCGAGAAGCCGTTCCACGTCATGGCGATGGGGATCTTCTTCGTGCTCGGCGGGCTGGTCGTCCTGAACACGCTCTTTCTCTCCGTTGTCGAGCGCACGCACGAGCTCGGCGTCATCCTCGCCTTGGGGTCGTCGCGCCGGCACGTGATGCGGATGGTGATGACCGAGGCCCTCTTGCTTGCTCTACTCGGAGCCGCGGTCGGCCTCGCCTCGGGCGGCGGCCTCGTGGGCTGGGCCCACGCCGCCGGCGGCGTCAAGATGCCCGGCAGCTACAGCGAGGCGATGCGCCAGATGGGGATGGAGCCCGTGCTGCAGCTGCGGGTGGGGGTGTGGGAGTATCTCGGAGCCGGGCTTGCCATGGTTGGCGTGGCCCTGCTCTCGGCGTGGATTCCGGCGCGACGCGCGGCGTCGCTCGAGCCGGTGGAGGCGATGCGGCATGTCGACTAACGCGATCCTGCGAACCGAGAACCTCGTGAAGACGTACGTGACGGGCACGGTGGAGACGCCCGCCCTGCGCGGCATCGACTTCGAGCTGCACAAGGGCGAGTTCACGGCGATTGCCGGACCGTCGGGCTCGGGGAAGTCGACGCTGCTGCACCTGCTTGGGGGGCTGGACCGTCCGACATCGGGCGAGATCTATCTCGACGGCACCGCGCTGTCGGCGCTGTCGCGCGACGCCCTGTCGCGCCTTCGTCTCGAGAAGATCGGCTTCGTCTTTCAGGCCTACAACCTGATTCCCGTCCTCACGGTGATCGAGAATGCCGCGTTCGTGCTCGAGCTGCGCGGCGTCCAGGCCCGCGAGCGCGTTGCACGGGCGCGCGCGATCCTCGCCGAGCTCGGGATCGAGAAGTACGCCGACCAGTACCCGAACCGCATCTCCGGCGGCGAGCAGCAGCGCGTCGCCGTCGCGCGGGCCGTGGTGGCCGACCCATCGATCGTCCTCGCCGACGAGCCGACGGCGAACCTCGACTCGAAGACGAGCCTCGAGCTGATCGACCTCATGCGCCACTTGAACAGTGAGCACTCGGGCACGTTCCTGTTCGCGACGCACGACGCCCGATTGCTCGACCGCGTCAACCGACTGGTGACGCTGGTGGACGGCCGAATCGCCAACGACGAAACCCGCAATCCGGCTTGAGGTTCGCGTCGCCTCGCCGTGATTGGGCGACGCGCGTCGGCCGAATCGCAAACGACGTAGCGTCGGAGCTTGCTCCGACGTTCGCGAGATCCACGAGCCCCTGTAGCGTCGCACCTTGTGTGCGACGTGGCGAGGACGTCGGAGACAAGCTCCGACGCTACCGCCGGCGCCTCGCCCGCCCCGTGAACGTCGGAGACAAGCTCCGACGCTACACCGGACTACGGACTCCGGACCATGGATCCTGAACCAGGAGTTGCGCCCTGCACCGCGCTGCGCATCCAAGTGCGCCGCAACTCCCGAGCTGTCGGCATGGGTCATCAGCCGACAGCCACGGACTCCGGACCATGACCCAACGGACCGGACAAACTGCGCACCGCGAACTGCGAACCGCCAACTAACCCCGCGCTCGTCCCCTGAGCGCTTCGACGACCTCGTACGGCAGCCGAACCTGCCCGAGGGATGGCTTCGACGAGCCGGGCCCGTGGTCGTCCGATCCGCCGGAGACGAGGAACCCGTGCTTCGCCGCCTCGGCCGCGAGGCGCTCCGGGGCGATGGACAGGTCCGGCGAACGTGGGTCGCGGTACGGGTAGACGCTCTCGATGGCATCGACGCCCTCCTCCGACAGCAGCCGGAAGAGCGAGTCCCACTCCGCGACCCGCATCAGGCACGGGTGGGCTACGGAGATCGCCGCCCCGGCGGCTCGCAGAGCCTTGACCGCTTCGCGAAGGGTCACCTTCTCGAGCGACACGTAGCACGGCTGCCCGCGGCCGATGAACCGCGCGAATGCCTCATCCATCTCGTCGATCGCCCCCTTCTCCAAGAGGGCGCGCGCAAGGTGAGGCCGGCCGACGTTCCCTTTGGCGTGGTTCCGGACGTCGTCCATGTCGAGGTCGACGCCGACCTCGCGGCACTTCTCGACCATCCGCTCCATTCGCTTGTCGCGCGCGCGATCCATCCAATCCAGGAGATCGGCAAGCTCGCGCGCACCGGGATCGACGAAGTACCCGAGCAGTTCCCCGCTCACCCCGTCGAACTCCGCCTTGAGCTCGACGCCGGTGATTACCTCGACTCCGCGAATGTGCGTCACGCCCTCCGTCAGGTCCGCCGATACGGTGTCGTGATCGGTGATCGCGATGCACGAGAGCGCCGCGGCCTTGGCGCGCGCCACGAGCTCGTCGACGCTCTGCGTCCCATCCGACGCGACGGTGTGCAGATGGAGGTCGGCGTACCCGGACGTCGTGGACTTCCTCTTCATGGTCGGCCCGTTTCGGCAGCCTGTAGGACGTTCTCCAAGAGGAGCACGGTCGTCAGCGGCCCAACCCCGCCGGGCACCGGGCTGACCCACGCCGCCACCTCCGAGACCGAGGCGAAGTCAACGTCGCCGACGAGGGTGTCGCCGACGGCGTTCGTTCCAACGTCGACCACGACGGCCCCCGGGCGAACGGCATCCGGTCCGAGGAAGCGCGCCTTGCCGACCGCCACGCAGACGACGTCGGCGGCCTTCGTGTGCGCAGCGAGGTTCTTCGTCTGCGAGTGGCAGGCGGTGACCGTCGCCCCGCGAGCAAGCAAGAGCTGGCCCAGCGGCCGTCCGACGACGAGGCTGCGACCGACGACGACGGCGTGGGCGCCGCGCAGCTCGATCCCGTGACCGTCGAGCAAAGCCATCACCGCCGCCGCGGTCGCCGGGACGAATCCCGGCTGTCCGGAGAAGAGCCTCCCGAGCGACAGTGTGCTCGCCCCATCCACGTCCTTCTCGGTCGGGATGGCGTCTTGGGCGGCGCGGAGGTCGACGTCGGCGGGGAGAGGTGTCTCGATCATGATGCCGTGCACGGACGGGTCGGCGGCGAGCTCGCGGACCGCCGCGACGATCCGACCCGTGGTGGGCCGATCGACGCGGACGTCCTCGACGCAGACCCCAACCTTCTCGCCGAGACGCTGCTTGGTTCGGAAGTAGGCGAGAGCGGCCTCGTCGGACGTTCCAAGCACGACGGCAAGGCGCGGGGCCGAGCCGGTCCGCGCCTCGAAGCCCGCTGCGCCGCTCGTCAGCGCGTCGCGCCGTGCCTCGGCAAGCGGTCTACCCAGAAGCGTTCTCGCGCTCACGCTTCTCCTTCCAGACCCGATCGAGGATCCCGTTGATGAATCCGCGCGCCTGCTCCGTTCCGTACGACTTCGCCAGCTCCACCGCCTCGTCGAGGGCGACCTCGGGCGGGACGTCCTCCGAGTAGAGGAGCTCGTAGACGCCGATCCGCAGGATGTTGCGGTCCAGGAGGGCCAATCGGTCGAACCGCCACCCGACCGTCCGTTCGCCGATCATCCGATCGATCTCGTCGCGCCGGGCGACGATGCCGTTGTAGACGCTCTCGATGTACGGCCGCTGGTCGCCGGGGTCTTCGTCCTCGCAGACCTCGTCGAGGACCACGGGGAGGAACTCCGCGCGGTAGAGGGCGAACAGAACCAACTCACGGGCTCGAGACCGCTGCATCGCTCAGGCCTGCCCACCGTACACGCTTGCGGCCTGCCCACCGTACACGCTTGCGGCCCGCCCGCCGTACACGCTTGCGGCCC
>JAQTNX010000149.1 GCA_028713635.1 Candidatus Bipolaricaulis sp. | reverse complement strand
CATCCAAGAAGCAGGTCCTATCGCCCACTTCTGGCATCCGGGGCGAGCTTGAGCTGCGCCAGCACGCTGGGGTCAGATCTTCAGTCTTGACATCAAGCGGTCGGCGTCGCCCGCTCATGCCTCGAGGACACCCTGCAGGAGATCGCCGACCACCTTGGCGTTCGCTGCTCGACACTAGGAACACGTGATTGCAGGGCCTGATCCAGGCGTGAACTTACCCCAGTGCCGTCTGGGCGACGACTGAGCGCCTGGCTCGCCTCAGCAACGCAAGCGAGACTCTCCCTGGCGATGCTCCGCTCCATCTCGGCCGCCAAGGTCAGCGGTGCACGGCGCCGAGGAGTCAAGCACACTGCAGAGCGTGGGGTTCACAAGGCACCGCCGCATCCCGACGCTGCCGGGGCGCAGTGGCGACAGGAGGCCACAACATGACACAGGAGCGGTTCTTCCCGAGCATCATCACGGGGCTGCCGCGAGCCGACGAAGCGGGCGACCCGGTTCGAACGTACTTCTTGCAGGGGGAACGGATGCAGATCGCGTTCGCCGCATTCGACGAAGACGTGAGCGCGCCGGAAGAGGCGCACCCAGCGCAGTGGATCGCCGTGTTGGAGGGAGAGGTCGAGCTGACGATCGCGGGGACGACGACCGTCTACCGCAAGGGAGGCGCGTACTTCATCCCGGCAGGTGTTCCGCACGCCGCCCGCATCAAGAAGGGGTCGAGGTTGCTCGACGTCTTCGACCAGGTGGATCGGTTCCGCGCCCAGTAGGCACCGACAGATCAAGCTCCAGTAGGCCTGGGGCTCGGCGCGACGTTGGGGAGACTCTCAGGAGACTCCCCGTGCCGACACTCCACTCATCTCAACCGCCGACAGGCGGGGTTGGGTGATGAGAATGAGCAAGAAGACCGAAGCTGACGAGAAGGCCGTGATCGCGGAGGTCATCCGCAACAGCATCATGTGGGCCCTGACGAAGGACGTCGACATGCAGAAGGACACGATGGCCCATGATGAGGACCTGTTGATCATCTGGACCGGGTCGACGCACATCACGAGGGGGTGGAAGGAACACGAGAAGTCGTTTGAGGGATGGCTCGACCCGCGCTTTGCGGCTGTGCGCACCGAGGTCCGCGACCTCGAGATCCACATCTCGCGCTCGGGCGATGTGGCCTGGTTCTTCGCCAACCTCGACGACGTGGTCTCGTGGGAGGGGAAGGCAAGCCGGTTCGGCGAGGGTCTGCGCTGGACGGGGGTGCTCGAGAAGCGGGACGGCCGCTGGGTCTTCGTCCAGATGCACGCCTCGCTCCCCGTCGACAAAGTGCGCGACATCGTGATGGAGGACGTCAAGCCGAGCGCGTGAGTTCGGGGGACACATACCCTATCTCGGCGAGATAGGGTATGTGTCCCCCAGCGCGACGACTTCGCGTGCGAAGGCCCGAGCCTTCGCCTCATCGTCCGCATTGGGGTGCTTCCGCGTTTCGGCGATGTAGCCGGGCCACTCATGAGCGTCCTTGATCACTGCCACACGAATGAAGAGTTCGATGGGCTTTGATGGCTTCCCCTGACAGCTGAAGCACCCGCTCCACTCAAGCCCCTTGGCTGCGCAAGCTTGCTCAAACGAGCCGGCGCACTTTCCCGCCCATCGCTCGTGCAGCTCTCGGTGCCTTTCGCCTCCCTCCGCCGTGTAGGTCGAGTGGGTGACGAACCCGGCAAGCTTCCCGCCGGGCGAGGACTCCATGGCTTCCAAGAGGTTCCTCACCGGCTTGGCGAGATCCGCGCTGTGGCAGGGCGACCCCAAGAAGATCACGTCGAAGCCGGAGACGTCCTGGGACTTCACACCACGGATCTCCCGTAGGGTGACTTCGTGGCCAAGCGACTCAAGTTCGCTGTGGATCGCTTGCGCGATCTTCCTCGTGTTCCCCGTCTGGGTGTAGTACGCAACGAGAACCCGCATCTTCACTCCTTCCCGTTCGCGCTACCGGGCAGCGCGAAACCCTCAGGCGCAAGCCGTGAGCTCTACGCCAGCGGTCTGAGCGTGAGCCCGTAGAGCACGCCGAACGCAAGCATCTCCGCAAGTCCTGTGGCGAGCCCGTACAGGAGCGTGGCGGCCGGGATCCGAAACATCATCCACTGGGAGGCCGTCGACATCACAACGCGGAAGAACCAGGCGAGGAGCCCGAAGCAGAGCCCTTTGAGTATGCCGGTCGCGCCGGGCAGGCTCTGCCAGATCAAGAGGAAGATACCGGCCATCGCGAAGCCGTACGCAAGGTCCAGCGCAATGCCGGCCGGAAGGTTGAGCTCGGTCCGCGCGATCGGTTTGTAGACCTCATTCAGCCTCCGGGCGAGGGGATTGCCGTTGATGACGCCGTCGAGGATGCCGAACAAGACTCCGCTTCCGACGCTGACGATGACGTAGGTGAGCACTCCGTTCGCCTCCCTGGGCCTGCCCCCCGCGGCCGGGCTCCGGGCGCAGTCTATCACGCCGCCTTTCGCGGCAACGACATCGAACCCGCTCTAGCGCCCAGCGATCGAGTCGAGCGTGGTCAGGATCTCGGGGAACGAGGCATGCTCGACCTGGATCGACGCGATGTGCATGAACCGGATCGTGCCTTGGCGGTCGAGAACGAAGTTGGCCGGGCGGGCGATGTTGATCGACTCGAAGTTGGCGCGGACGTACACGCCGTACTGCTTCACGACCTCGCGGCTCGCATCGGCCAGAACGGGGAAGGGATAACGGTTCGCCTCGAGGTAGGCCTTCATGCTTGCGGGGCTTTGGGCCATGATCGTCGCCGTCCCGGCACCGCGCTTCGCGAGCTCGGCCATGTTCTTCTCGATCTCTGCCAACCACATCCGGCACGTCGGACACCACGTGCCGCGGCCGAAGTAGAGAAGGAGCGGCCTGACCAAGAGATCGGCGAGCTTGACTACCTCGCCGGTGAGAGCGTCGGGCAGGGCGAACTCCGGAGCCCTGTCTCCAACCTTCAGGAGTTTGTTGTCTCGCGTCATCTCCCGACCTCCTCGGAGCCACGCGCTCCAGTCATCCGCCGCCTGCTGCGCCCAGTCTAGCGAGGATCCTCACATGCGACGACTGGACTCGACCGCGGAGGCTACAGCGTCAGCCAAACACCGACGCTGGCGGAATACAGCGCGGGCTCTGCACCTGGCGCCGCACGAGCCCTAGCCGAACGCGCTGACTAGCCGCCGGCTCCTGAGTTGGAGGGCGCGCAGAGTGCCGCGAAGTCGATCTCGGCGCACAAGATGATCCGGAGGCCGCTCTGTGTCCAGATCCGGTTCTGCTTCTTCGCCCAGAAGTCGCCATCGCCCCCGCTGTGGCCGTCTGCGATGATGATGACCTCGAAACCGTTTTCCAGTGCACCCGCGACGGTCGCGCTCACGCACCCATGGCTCGCATAGCCGGCGATCAGGAGCGTGGTGACTCCCATGGACCGAAGGAGCTCGGCAAGGGGCGTGTCCGCGAACCCGTTCGGGTGCATCTTCTCGACAAGGCGTTCGCCCTCGAGGATGGCGAGCGGAGGGGCGATCTCGAGCTGCTCGTCGGTGAACCGATACCGGTAGGCGATGTCCTTGACGAACACGATCGGGATTCCGTTCGCCCGAGCGATGGAGGCGATCCCCGCCGTCTTCTCTTGCACGAGGACGCCGTCAATCGTCAGCGCATCGGGTCCCAGCCACGCGCTCTGGACGTCGATGATGATCAACGCGGTTCTGCAAGACGGGGTCTGAACCTCGCCGGCGACGCACGCGCCGGCAATCGCGACAAGCAGACCCACAGCCACCAGTGTCCGGCCGACCGTTGACATTCCCGAACCTCCTGATAGACGAAGACCGACCGCGCCACGAACTTGGCGCCCGCAGAGGCGCCGGTCACTCACTGCATGGAGTCTACGTGATGCCCGCCTGCGGGCCAACCTTGCGTTGGGAATTCGGGGGACACATACCTTATCTCGGGCGAGTTATGGTTTGTGTCCCCCGAACTCAGAGGATCGTCAGGGTGACGGATCGCGTGTCCTGCGCGAGGCTGAGCCACGAGCCGGCTGCCGCCAGGACGAGCAGGAGAACCGGGACCCACACGCGACGCATGCCCACCACCTCGCGCCATGCTATCCGACCCGCGCGATCGGCCTCAAGAAGAAGACAGAGCAGCAGGGAGCGCCCTGACCGAACCCAGCTGTCCGTCGGCGGCCGCCGTCCTCAGGCCGGTGCTCGAAGCGAACCCTGGCTTCCGGCCGCCCCCGCCCTGTACATTGGGAGGGGGAAGGGGCGCGAGAGGAGGGTGCCGATGAGACGATGGATCGGAGCGGCGCTGATCGTGGTTGCGGTTGCCGGTCTCCCAGGGTGCCTGGCGTGGTTCCTGGATGACGAGCCCGAGCTCCTGTTCTCGGACTACTTCACGAACACGAACTCGCCGGGCTGGTGGCAGGGGTGGGACGGCGACGCGGT
>JAQTNX010000148.1 GCA_028713635.1 Candidatus Bipolaricaulis sp. | reverse complement strand
GCAGGGCGGCCCAGGTTACGAGTCCTGTCGGGCGTAGAGTGGGGGTGGGGAGGACTCTTCCCACCCCCACTCTATTCCCGACCGGTGAGAGGCTGTTGGAGTTTCGCACGCCTGCGTGAAGCGAAACTCACGAGCCGTCCGAAGGACGGCCCAGGTTGCGAGTCCTGTCGGAGTTCGCACTCGCGAACTCCCCAGCGGCCCATTCGATGGTGGCTTCTGAATGGGCAGCCCAGACTACGAATCCTGATCGGGCGTATGCCAGGGGGTGGGACAGAGCCCCCACCCCCGCTCTACTGCCACTACTCCGCGAACGCCCCTTACGGGGTGAGAGAGGCGACGCCGCCGAGGAGCGATCGGGTTTGTCAGTCACATGGCTGGACAAGCGGAACGCTGATTCTATTGCCGGCTATGTGGCTCCTGATGCCTCTCTATGTCTCACCTATTCACCCGCATCGCGGGCATGTTCTGGTGTCAAGTTGATGTGGAGACGTGGTTGCGTTCCCACACAGGCTGCTAGAGGTCCCCCAGCGACCGACCGCGTTGACCCCCGCCTCCCCAGGATTCCTATCCTATGGCTAGTGCGTCAGCGATCACGCCAGGATAGACCAGCTCAGCGCTAGTCCCATCAAGGTTCGCTCGGTGGACTCCGGCGGAGTCGCCCCAGTAGAACTTCCCGTGGCCGACGTCCACTGCGATCGCCCTCGGGTTCGAGAGCCCGGTGACGACGCGGGTGAGCTCGGTGCCGTCGACTTTGCAGCGCCTGATGCACCCCGAATTCGGAAGAGTCCAGTAGACATAACGCGCTCCGGCGGCCAGCCCGGCATCCACGGCGATTCCCCCAGCTTCACCGAAGTCGCTCACGAGGTCGACGCTGGCGAAGGAGTTCAGGGGCGTTGCGTCGATGTACGTTGTCTGCGCCTTCGGCGCCGCAACAAGCGGTTCGATGATGTCGTCGAGCTCCTCGGGGTAGGACATGCGCACGAAGTAGAGCTGGTCACCGTAGGGGTCGACGGACACAAACCAGGGAACAACCTGTCCGAAGGCCCAACCCGTATGGAGTGTCTCGAGGCCCGTACCGTCAAGGTTGCAGCGCCGGATGCTGCCGGTGGCAGAGCTGCCGATCACATTGACCGGCAGCTCCACTTCGTACAGTTTGCCGTGAACCGAGTCAACACACAGCCCCGCGGGGATGTTGATGGGGATGTACACGCGGTTCACGTTGCCGGAGACCAAGCCCTTCCTATAGAGCACCGTGCCTTCGGTCCAGTAGACGAACGTATCGCCCCCACCGCGGCCGGCAGCGAGCGTGTGGTGCGTGTTCGAGTCGCCCGGCTGGATGCCGGTCCGGAACTCCCGCAGGGCAGGCGGAGTGGGGTTCGGGACGACGATCATGCCTTGGTCGAGGTTCGCGTAGCGGATCACGCCTTCCTCGGCGCTCAGCACGTACAGGTTGGGAGCATACTCCTTCAACGAGATCGCCGTCACCGTAATGCATCCAGGTTTCTCGACCGCGACTACGTGGCCGCCCTCGTACGTGACCGAGAGACGTACAGTGTACGTGCCGGCGACGTAGTAGATGTGAGACGGCGCCTGCTCCGTGGACTTCGCGCCATCTCCGAAATCCCAGCTGTATGAAAGTGCACCCTCGTCAACGACAGGGGAGAAGTCGACGACCATCGGCTTTGCGCCGCTCGCAGGAGCAAAGGTGAAGTCCGTCTCCGGCTGTGGTTGGAACCAAGTGCACGCCCCCAGCACCCCCACCGCACAACAGAGAAGTGCCGCACTCACAAGGCGTAGCGTTGCTCCGCGCTCCACGATCTCCCTCCTTGGGTCAGGCTGGATCACCGGCGAGGCACCAAGCCCCGACGCACCACCCCGTGCTCATTCCTCGGGTCAGGCGGAGCCATTCTAGCACCGGCCGACCTCCCGCGTGCGCCAGATGAACCGCCCCGGCTCGTCCGGAGGCTCCATGGCCTGAGTCCGGCAACTATCTGATCCAAGACACGAACCGACGTGGCTTGGATGTCAGTCGCTGGGAGTTCGAAAGCTGTCCAGTAGGGCGTAGAGGGGGTGGGGATCTCCCCACCCCCTCTCTACTTTCCGACTCGTGAGAGCTTGTCCGAGTTTCGCACGCCTGCGTGAAGCGAAACTCACGGGCCGCTCTGCCCGCGCAACGCTGAGCGGCCGTCCCAATCGGGCATGCCAGGTCCGAGAAAGAAGGCCCTTCGGTCATCCAGCCGAAGGGCCTTCCCTCTGCCGTCGGGCTTCTTCCCTGCGCCTCACTTCACCGTGACGGTGAGGAAACTGCGCAGAGGCGCCCAGATCTCGCCCATTCCCAAGATGAACGTGCCGGAGCGCCCGTACGTGTGGTATGCCAGGTCGGTTCCAGCGTCGCGATCGATGGTGACGTGGTCGGTGCTCTGATCTCCCCACGAGATCGAGTAGTCGACGCCGAAGCGGCCCCAGTACCGGACTGTGACCTGTCGGCCGTCGATTGTGACGAGGGCAAGGTGGCAATCGGCTCTCTCGACGTGCACGGACTCCTCGGCGACGATCCCGCCGTCGCCGTCGACCAGAGCGATCTCGTAGTCCCGGGGAACCTGCGACCCGGAGCTTCCACCTTCCACGGCTTGGTAGAAGTGGTCGTAGAACTCCAGGGGAGGCAGCACGCTGGACGCCCCGTACGGCGCGTCGGCGTCACCCCACCACAGCGTGTAGCCCGGCCCCGACACGCCGGTCACCCTCACCTGTACCCAACCCTGGTCTTCGGTCACGATCTCAAGTCCTACGTCGGCCGGTGGAATGACCACCGGCGCGGTGCACCCCGCCAACAGGAGCAGCGCAAGGACGACTCCCACAGCCTTGACCATATCTCCCTCCCGCATGCGCGTCGGCCGCACACCGGCCGGACACAACTCCCAAACGGGCAGGTCGGCGTGCTCACCCGCGGATGCGACTCCGCACCACCAAGACCTGCGCAGGCTATTCCCAGGGGATTCTGCCTGTCCCCAGAGTAGCACGGCCCACCGGAGAAGGACAACGCCCGTGCCACGCCACGCTCTTCCTCCAGGAGTTGACCCAGAGCGAAGGTCCGCACCTCCACGCGGGCTGTCGATCCCCGCTCGATCCCACCTCCAGCAATCTCCCCGCCCAACCAGCGCCGAGCCGGCTCAGGCTGTGCGGGCGTCCCTCGTGGCCGCGCTCGCCGCTCCCCGGCATCTACTCGACGTACCCGAGGCGGCCCTCGACGCGGCTTGTCAGGTTGGGGTGGCTTTGGAGGTACTCGCGCAGCACGTCCTGCACCGAGGTGGCAACGACCTTGGCCCCGGCGCGCGCCTCGAGCTCCTCGCGCGAGACCCCCAGGAAGCCCTCGGCATTCCGCGCGTGGTACTCGGGAATCACCACCGTATAGAGGTCGTGGTCGCCGACCGGTGCGCCGCGGACATCGAGCGAGACGAGGCACCGATCGGAGTCGCAGTAGACGGCGCGGACGCCGCGGTTCACCTGGTAGCACTCGCCCTCTCCCGTGCGGTTCTCGGGACGCATGATGTGCGCGAAGATGCGCAGAAGATCCCGCCCCGTCACCGTGAACCGCAACAGAGGCTCGTCGAAAGGGAAGCATGCGGCGAAGTCGCCCAGGCTGACGACGGAGCCGAGGGACTTCGCTCGGATCGACCCGCTTCCGACCAAGACGAGATCGGCTCCCGTCATCTCGGCGAGTGCGTCGGCGACGAGGTTGCCGAGCGGCGTCTCCTCCGTCCGGGTGGCGTGCGCCAGCGGCTCCTGAAAGCTGCACAGGGTCGCCGCGTACTTGCGGTCGACGGCGGCCTTGAACGAGTCGATGTAACTCCTGAGTTCGCGGTCGGGCTCGGCGATCGACTCGTCGATCCGGACGAGATGCCACGACCAATCGACGATCGAGTTCGTGTCGTCGTCAATGACGAGGTCGAAGCGGCCGACCTGGTCGGTGCCGACGCCGGCCTGCGCGATGAGGATCCCGTTCACTTCGGCCGGTCGCTCGAGCACCGTGTGCGAGTGCCCGCCGAGAATGAGGTCGACGCCCCACTCCGGCCGCAGGAGTTCGGCGAGCTCGACGTCGGACTCGTAGCCGATGTGCGTCAGGAGAACCGTCAAGTCGATGTCGTCCGTCTTGTACGCGTTCGTGATCCGGCCGACTTCAACGCTGGCCTCTTCGAGGCTGATGAAGCTCGCCACCTGCGCGTCGCGCGACAGGTCGGAGAGGATCTTGTCGGTGATGATCCCGATGAACAGAACGTCGAGGCCCGCGACGCGCGCGATGTGGTAGGGCTTCATGAGCCGCCGATTGAACGGTCGGAGGTACAGGTTGGCGTTGACGATCGGGAAGCTCGCCACCTTCTCGAGGAAGAGGAGGTGCGGCAGGCCGTAGTCGAACTCATGGTTCCCGAGCGAGACGACGTCGGGAGCGAGGTAGTTCATG
>JAQTNX010000147.1 GCA_028713635.1 Candidatus Bipolaricaulis sp. | reverse complement strand
AAGGTCGCCGAGGACGGCGTCGGTCCCGAGCTGCGTGACCAGGACATCCGGATGAAAGAGCTCGAGGGCCGGGAGGACCACCGACTCGAACGCCTCGTCGTACGCCTCATCGCCGGCACCCGGGAGGAGCGGCAGGTTGATCGCGTAGCCTCGCCCCGCCCCTTGCCCGATCTCCTCCTCGAATCCGGTGCCCGGGAAGATCGTGTAGCCGGTCTGGTGGATCGAGACGGTCAGGACGTCGGGGTCTTCGTAGAACGCGTGCTGCACGCCGTCGCCGTGGTGCGCGTCGATGTCGACGTACGCGACGCGCTTCCCCGCGGCGCGAAGCCGCTGAATGGCGAGGACCCCGTCGTTCACATGACAGAACCCGCTGGCGCGATTCGGCATCGCATGATGCAGACCCCCGGCGAGGTTGAACGACCGGTCGACGTCGCGGTCCAAGAGGGCCGTCGCAGCGTCGATCGATCCCCCGGCGACCAGCATCGCCCACTCGTAGACGTCGGGAAAGACCGGGTTGTCGGTCGTGCCAAGGCCGTGTGAGAACTGGTTTGGAACCCACATCCCCGAACTCGCCAGCCGTAGCGCCTCGAGATACCCCTGGGAGTGGAAGCCGAGAGCCTCCGCCTCCGTCGCTTCGCGGAGGCCGATGACGCGAACGTCGTCTCGGTCGATCAGGCCGTAGGCCTGGAGGAGTTCGAAGGTGAGCGCGAGGCGATGGACCTTGAACGGGTGCGCCGGTCCGAAATCGAACCGACTCAGGCGCTCAGGATCCACCAGGACTTTGGTCATTCGCCTCTCCAAACAGGCATGGTATCGCCCCGGGCGCTGAGACGCCACTCGCTCGCTCAGAACGCCCACATGTCGTGGACGTCGCTCGAGTCGAGCGCCCACGGCGAGCATCCGAGGGGGAGCGGCTCGTCGGTCGCCGTCTCGGCGATCGCGTAACGGACTCCTTCGATCTCGACGACGCCCGAGCAGGAGAGCGCCGCCTCCTGCTGCGACGTCACCGGGACGAGGCCGAGGACGTGGTCGGGGATTCCGTCGGCGTCCGTGTCGACGAAGGCGATGCTCGCGTGGACGCCCCGCCCGCGCAGGAGGCCTACGAACAAGATGGTCGAGTCTTCGCAGTCCCCCACGCCGTCAACGAGGGTCTCGAGCGGGTAGAGGGGCCACTCCTTCCCACTGGGATCGGCCTCGTAGGCAATCGCTCCCTGGCAGAAGGAGAGGACGCACTCGATGAACGCGTCGACATTCTCGCCCGATCGCTCCCACAGAAGGGCGGAGTAGTCTTCGATCGTCGGGTCGTCGAGGGGATCCTCGACGTAGTAGCCGTAGTCGAAGGCCTCTTCGGCGCTCGACCGGATGCGGTCTCGATACGTCCTGTAGAGGTTCCACGGGACGAGAAGATCCAAGTACTGGGTTTCGTCGGCGTACGGCCACTCAAAGCGTTCCATGACGTAGCCGTCGGGGATCGTCCCCACGGTGACTTGGACCGACGCGGCGTCGGACGCGCCGTCCTCATCGGTGACCGTGAGCGAGAGGGTATGGTCGCCGGCTGCGAGCGTGATCGCGACGGACTCCTCCTCAAACGCGTCCCCTTGGTCGACGGTCCAAACGTAGGACAACGCATCACCGTCGAGGTCGTAGCTCCGGCTTGCGTCGACGTGGACGACGAGCGGCTCGTACCCCTCCTGCGGGCGAGCGTCGGCGACGGCGACCGGGGCGCGGTTCGCCGCCGGAGAGCACCCCGTGAGGCAGACGAGGAGGGCGAGAACGAGCAAGAAGCCAATTCGCAACGGCACTTTCTCTTGGTGGTTGGGCATCGCGGTGCCGATTGTACCGGGGCTCCTGGGAGCCGTCAATCCATGTAATCTGCTTCCGTTCTGCATTTGCATGCCTGTCCGGGGTTCATCGCCTGGTCCGGGGCGTGCAGCCGCAGACCGTCGCGACTCTCGTGCGGCCCGCGCCGGGTGGAGCGGACGACACCCGCGGGCGTCGTCTTCCTGGATTGGGCTCACGTATACTGTTTCGCCGCGACGTGCGGTAGGACGAAGGGGGAAGCTGATGCGACGCGCAGCGTGGATCCTCGGGTGGCTGCTTGTGCTTTCGGCCGTCCCAACGGCGGGGTACGACCGCAGCGAGTTCCTGTTCCTCGACGAGATCCGGATTGGCATGACCGGGATCGGCAAGACGGTGGTGTCTTCCGACACCATCAGCGAGTTCGCGGTCGAGGTCCTCGGCGTTATCGACGAGCCCGGCACGCTCTCCGACTTCATCGTTGTTCGTGTGAGCGGCGAGGCGATCGGCCGCTCAGGCGGAATCGCGCAGGGGATGAGCGGCAGCCCCGTCTACATCGAGGGGAGGCTGATCGGGGCGCTGAGCCGGGCCGCGACGTGGTCGAAGGAGATCACGCCGATCGGGCTGGTCACGCCGATCGAGCCGATGCTCGCGGTCCTCGACGCCGTGACGTCGTCGGGGCGGGTGGCGACCCCGGATCCGTCGGCCGTCCTTGGGGGCATCGCCGTCGTCGAGTACCCGTCTCCGCCGGCGTTCGCTCGGTTCGCGCGCGCGGACCGGATCATCGCCTATCCGGTGGCGACCCCGCTGGTGGTCTCGGGTCTCAGCGGGCGCGCCGCGGATGCTCTGATGAACGGACTGGATCTCGCCTCTCGTCCGACGGGGACGATCCTCGACGTTCTCGCGGGGCGCGGTTTCGGCGCAGGCGCCATGCAGGGGCTTTCGGCCCTCCACTTCTCTCTTCTCCCGTTCGGTGCTCCGAAGGCGACGACAGGCAACGTGGCATCGACGACCCCGCTCGTCCCCGGCGGGTCGATGGGGATCGCCCTCGCCACCGGCGACATCACGATGGGAGCGCTGGGCACCGTGACCTACTGCGACGGCGACGCGGTTATCGGGTTCGGTCACCCGTTCTTCTCGAACGGCGCGTCCGCGATGCCCCTGACGGCGGTGTCCATCTTCGACACGATGAAGTCGTTCGAAGCGTCGTTCAAGCTCGGCCAGCTGGGGAATGTGATCGGGGTGATCACCCAGGACCGCTCCGCCGCCGTCGGAGGTCGGGTCGGCGGCCAGGCGAAAACGATCGGGCTGCACTACGAGGTCCACGACCTCGACCGGAAGAGCGGAGAGGCGTTCGACGTGGCCCTGGTCGATATTCCGCGGCTGATGCCGGAGCTTCTCTTCTCGTCTGGACTCGAGGCGGCCGACCTCGCCCTGGATCGAGTCGGCCCAGGGACGGTCGAGGTCACCTATCGGATCGAGGGAACGGCCATGCCGGCGCTCGAGCGCAAGGACGTCTTCCTGAGCGTGACGGACGTCTCGATCTACGCTCCGTGGCAGCTGGCGGAGATCGTGGCCGCGCTCCAGTACAACGAGTTCCGCGACCCCGAGATCACGCGGATTTCGGCCTCAATGGAGATCGGCCGGGACCTACGAGCAGTGCAGATTGAGCGGCTCGAGCTCGACTCGGACGCCTACGCACCGGGCGACTCGGTTGGGTTCGTGCTGACGCTCCAGACGTTCCAGGGCGAGCGGATCGACCTGAAGGGGACCCTCGCCATTCCGCCGACCCTCGACGCGGACTACCTCATCGTTCGGGCCTACGGCGGGCCGCGGCAGATCGAAGCGGGCGAGACGCCTCAGACGTTCGAGGGTCTCGAGGACCTGCTCGAGACGATCGCCACGCTTCCGTCCTACGAGCTCCTGACGGTCGAGCTGTTCGCGATCGACCCGTACTCACCCAAGGCCGAGGCCTTGTTCAGCGTGGGGAAAGTAACGCGCGAGTACCCCGGCCACGTCGTGTACGACACCCGCGAGGCGACCGCCGTCCTGATTCTTGCGCCTGAAGAGGAAGACGCCGGTTCGACCGGCGGCGCGAACTGGTAGGCGGCGTGTTCTCGATCCGCGACCTCGCCGCGAGCACCGGGGGGAATCTGCTTCGCGCCGGAGATGGCGCGCCGACCGGCTGCGCCGTCGACTCGCGTCGGGTCACGGCCGGCGATGTCTTCTTCGCGCTGCCGGGGGCAAGGACGGACGGGCACGCGTTTCTCGACGACGCCTTCCGCCGCGGGGCCGTCGCTGCCGTCGTTCTCCCGTCGAGGCCCCTTCCGGCGTCCGCGCGAAACGTGATCGTCGTGGCGGACGTCCTCGCGGCGCTGCACGCGGCCGCCCGGGCGTGGAGGGCGCGCTTCCGCATCCCCCTCGTGGCGATCACCGGGAGCAACGGGAAGACGACGACTCGGAACCTCCTCGCCCACCTCCTGGGCGGTTCGTTCGTGGTCTACTCGCCCCCGGAGAACTACAACAGCGAGATCGGCCTGCCGGCTGCCCTCGCCTCGATGCCGGACGAGACGGAGGTGGGGGTCTTCGAGCTCGGCGCGGAGAAGCCGGGCGACATCGCGGCGCTCGCCGACCTCCTCGGTCCAACCTTGGCGGCCGTGACGTCGGTCGGCGAGAGCCACCTCGGAGGCCTGGGATCGCTTGACGCCGTGGCGG
>JAQTNX010000146.1 GCA_028713635.1 Candidatus Bipolaricaulis sp. | reverse complement strand
CGATCGTTCCGTACTTCCCTCGGATGTCGGCAAACGCGTTGCCTTGCCCGGACGCTCCCCGCGGGTTCGAGACGACCACCGCGTATCCCTTGCCGGCGAGCATCTGGATCTCATGAAAGAAGACGTCGCTCGACACGGTGCGGGGTCCGCCGTGGATGGAGAGGAGGGCGGGCACCTTGACCGATGGATCGACGTTGACCGGCGGGAAGAGCCAAGCGTCGATCTGGGTTCCGTCGGGAGACGTCGCAACAAACGGAACGGCCTCGGAGATCGCGCGATCGCGGAGTCCCTCTTCGTTCAACGACGTGAGACGCGCGGACGACTTTCCCTCATACAGGTAGAGCTCCTGAAGCGTGCCGGGACGAAGCTCGACGGCGAGGACGACGCCTGCGCGTACGTCGTACGCGTCGATCGACCCCGGCGAGGCGACGACCGCTTCCACCTTGCCCCGCTTGGAGAGTCTCAGCAGTACGCCATGGTCTCTCTCCGTCACCGAGACGTAGACCGAGTCGCCGTCGACGCGCATCGTCGGGCCCGCCCCGTGGCGGCAGTCACCGCCGACGGAGTTGCCAACCGAGCGATCCCAGTCCGGAGTCAGTGGGGTGATGCGGCCGGAGTCCAGGTCCAGAGCGTGGAGTTCGCGGTTCTGCCCCAGGCCGTACGGAACGCCGGTCGACCCGGTGAGGACCAGCCTTCGGTCATCGAAGAACCGCACGTCGTCGCAACGAAGCTCCCCAAGCGGAATCTGTCGCTTCCCGGCCCCATCCGAACCCACAAGCCACAGCTCGCGGTACGTCGGCGCGACGCCGGGGAATCGGCGCCCCAGGGTCACAACCTGGTCGCCGCGCACGTCGAACGACTCCACCTCGAGGTCGGGCTCGATGAGGTCGACGGACGTCCCCGCGGCGACGTCGAAGGCAAAAAGGTGCTTGCGCCGCCGACTCGTGAACCCGGTCCCGTTCATCCAGAACGGGATCTCCTCGAGAACCTCGTAGTCCTTGGCGTCGTCCCGCTTCGGCTCGTCGCGCTGCGGTACACGGGCCGTGTACAGGAACCGCCCGCCCCCGAGGGCGCGAAGGCTCTCCGCCTTGTGCGGCAGGACCGCAACCTGCTCGGCCTCTCCGCCGTCGACCGGAATCCGGAAGAGAGCGGCCTTGTCCTCCAGCTCGACCCGCTTGGAGAGGAAGTAGAGGGAGCGGCCGTCGGCGTCCCAAGCGAACTCACCGTCCTTCCCGCTTCCCGTGAGCTTCCGCACCTCGCGGCTCGAGAGCTCCACGAGGTACAGGTCGGAGAAGTACTCGTTCTTCTCGACGTTCGCTCGTTTGACGATGAACGCGGCCCGCTCGCCGGCCGGAGAGAACTCGACCGACGAGAGGAAACGGTAGGTCAAGAGGTCCTGGATCTCGACAGGCTTCATCGCGCCTCCTCGGAGCCGGATGGCTCGCTGCGGAGTCTATCCGCGACCTGCTCTGGCCATCCAGAGGAGGCGGCGGGCCGCGGCCTACGGCCGAGCAGCCTTTCCCACGGGCGCGACGTAGAGCGAGATCTCATCCTCGCCGTCGACGCCGAGGAAGCGGTCGAGTTCGTCTTGGTCGTAGGCGACGATGGCGCAGGTCCCCGCGCCGATGGACTCGCACGCAAGGTACAGGTTCTGGCAGACGTGCCCGCAGCTGAGAAGGATGTCCTTGAGCGAGTCGGGGCCGTAGCGCCACTCCGTCCGATACGGAATCGCCGTCCAGACGAAGGACACGGCGGCGGTGTCGACGAACTCCTGACCATAGCAGACCTCCGCCAGGCTGACCTCCGGGGCTGCTCCTGGCGCGTCCACGGCGACGAGCGCGTGCTCGACGGGGAGGTAGCGGTACAGACCCGGCGCCAGGGTCGCGACCCTGCGAACGCGGAGGTAGGTCTCAAACGGGTGGCGGCAGCCGCCGGACGGGACGTTGCGCATCGCCCAGGTCCCCTTCGGGCTGACGCGGCGGATCCCCTGCGTCGCCCAGAGGAGGAAGGACAGCTCCTCGAGGGAGAGCGCCTCGTCGACGAACTCGCGCCGGCTCTCTCGATCGCGGATTGCGTCGACCAGAGGCATTCGGCCGAGCTCCATCCGATCTGCAGGGACAAGGGGGATCAGCCGCGCGCCAGGCGCCGCGGGCTTCTCGAACGGCGGCGGAGTGATCCCCTTTTGCTGATCCGACGTGTGCGCCCCAAGCTCTTCCCGAGACGGATTCCTCAGGTACCGGCGGTTCTTGTCCATTCGCTCTCCTTTGTGCTCGGTCCATTGTATGTGTCTCGACGCGTCCGGATTGTTCACGTGCGCATCGCGGGTCCATGGGCTTGGCCGTGAATGGCGCGCCGGCTACGCTCCTTCCGTGCGACCGAAGACGGTGGTTGTCGAGGACCTGATGCAGCACGGCTACCGCTACGCCCTCACGGAGGCCGAGGGCGTGCACTTCGCGCCTGGGTTCCGCCCAGAGCTGACGCCTCGGGAGATGCTCGAGCTGGGTGTGTTCGGCGGCCGGTACATGACCGACTGCCGCGGCGAGTTCCCAGCCGAGTGGTTCGCCAACGCCAAGCTGTGCCCGGAGCGTCACGACCCCGCCCTGAACTACTTCGGCGTCAACGCCTCGCAACCGCTCTCCGTGTGGCGCGCGAAAGGCTGGATCCACGACGACGACCCGCGCGGCTGGTTCCAGTGGTACTGCCGCTACTACTTGGGGCGGCGCGGCCCGGACGACGAGCGCCAGATCCGTCGCTGGAAGGCGATGGCGCGCCACGTCGCTCAGATCCGAAGCGGCTGCATGCCCGGCGACCTCGACTGCCGACCGCGGCAGCGGCAGGCGCTCCTTCACTGGGCGTACGACAGCCGCGAGATCTAGCGCGATGCCGGAGTCCGCTTCCCTGAGGGAATCCCGAGAGTGCGGCGCAGCGTACGGCTCGACGCGACCGGGCCGCCGAGACGGATCTCCGCCGCGCCGAGGTAGGCGGCAAACTCCGACAGTGCAGCGCGAAGGGCATCGGCCATCTCGTCGTCCGGGCGGACGCCCGGCTCCCACCACCAGCCGTTGATCGAGAGGACGCGCCCCTTCTTGTCGAACGCCGGCTCGGTCCGGGCGACGAACCGCTCGCCGTAGAGCACGGGAAGGACGTAGTAGCCGTAGGTGCGCTTTTCCTTCGGCTTGTAGATCTCCCAGCAGTAGTCGAATCCGAAGACCTGTCGGAGAAGCTCGCGATCCCACGTGACGTTGTCGAGCGGCGCGAGGAACGCGGCCTCCGACGGTGCGCCGTCGACCTCCGCTGCGGCCTCAAGGGTCGCAAGGTCGGCTGTTCGCACAAAGAAGGTTCTCTTGGGCACCCCCCCGACCGCGACGGCGGACGCCTCGCCGCGCTCGGCGAGGCGCGCGAGCACCCTGGCCCTGGCCTCGACTCCCTTGACGCCCATGATCCCCCACCAATACTCAGGGGCGCCGTTCGACGGCGAGAGGCCGAGGCTGCCGATGCGCCGCAGCACATGCCAGTCTTGGTACGCCTCGTCGCCCGGATGCGGATCGGGAGCGTTGAGGATCTCGGCCGGGAGGACCCGCTCGGCAAGGTCGAAGTAGCGAACGCTGCGCACGCGGTGGTGCGGCAGGACGACGCCCATCGACGAGAGGATCTCGAGCGATGCATGGACGAGGCGGGTCTGCCGTCCCCACCACCAGTCGACCTTCTCTGCATGCTCGATGTCGAGCGACGAGAGCGGTCCGCGCCGGCGGATCTCGTCCAGGATGTAGGGAGCCACTTTCATCGCCTGCGATTCCGGAGCGCCATGCTGCCTCACCATGAGCGCGCGGTGCCGCGCGAACGCCGGCCACGTCTCGCGGAGAACGAGAGCCGACATCTTGTCCCACCCGACGTAGACCCGATGCTCCGCGTGCATCAATCGATCGAGAAGCGCGGGCCGATATCGGCGAATGCGGGACTGCAGGACGAGATCCGGGTTCCTCCCGACGATGTCAATCGGGTCGTACTGGATGCAGCCGATGTGCTCGAACAGCCCGAGCACGCCGGCCTTCCCGGCAAGGCGCCGCGGTGGGAGCAGCCTCTGGTGGAGGAGGAGAAACCGGCGCGCGTGCGGCGGGTCGAGAACGATCGACGGTGGGGGAAGCAGAGCTTTCGGCATGGCTGCGACGCGATCCTCCTGGCGAGCGCAGAGGGTACGGGGAGCGTGGGCGGCCGTCCACGCTCGGTTGTTTCGCTACAGCGTCCAGAAGCTGTCGCCGAGGGCAATGCCAAGATCGAAGAGCGGGTCGCCGACGGCGCAGAACGAGAAGTCGATCGGGCGAATTCTCCCGCCGTCCACGAGCATGGTCCCCTCGTGCGCGCCGGCATGAAGGACGAACGGGGCAGCGCCGAGCAGCTCCGTGAGCGCGTCCACGGACGCAGCCAGGTCGTCGTCATGGGCCCGCGGAGTGAGCCCGTCGTCCACCGCGGGCTTGAGTGCCGCGAGGACGCCGCGGAAGTCGGCGTCGTCGCGCCGTGGACGCCGGAACCTCGCCGGGCCTG
>JAQTNX010000145.1 GCA_028713635.1 Candidatus Bipolaricaulis sp. | reverse complement strand
CACTTTTCTGTTGGGAGTTGCGGCAGCGGTTCCGGCCACCGCCGTTGTGATCCTCTCGTCCTGGGCGTCCATCCGATCGCCCTGGGTTGCCGCGGCGGTCGGTGCCTTCGTCGTAACGGCCGTTCCTGAAGAGCTTCTGAAGCTTCTGGTGATTCGCGGGCACAGCGCACGGCAGTCCGTGTTTCGGGGCAGAACAGACGGCCTTGTCTACGGAATCGCGGCCGCGCTGGGATTCGGTGCCCTGGAGAACGCGCTCTACGCGATCCAGGGCGGATGGGTGACCGCGATCCTGCGCGCCGTAACGGCGGTGCCCATGAACGCGGCGACCGGCGCCATCCTCGGCTACAGCGTGGCCCTCTCCCGCCTCGCGCCGGAAGACCGCCGCTCCGCATGGAAGGGCCTGACCGCGGCCATCGTCCTTCATGGAATCTACGACTTCTCGCTGCTTGGGTCAGCCCTGGTCGCCGAGGTGGACACGGCCCCCGGCGCCTCGAGGATCCTCTTCCCCGCGGCGGCCTGCGCCGTTCTCGTCGGCACGGTGGGGTGGGTCATCCACGCGGCACGACGACTGCGCGGGGAGGAGGACGTGGTTCGTCTCGTCTCGGAGCCGCCCTCCCAGGACTAGATCCACTGCCCGCCGCTAGGAAATGAGTCCCTGGCTCTTTCCCACCGAGGCGAAGGCGTCGAGGACACGCTCCATCTGCCGGTCCGTGTGCGTCGCCATGTAGCTCGTGCGCAACAGGGCCTTGCCCGGAGGAACCGCCGGGGGGATCGCCACGTTCACATAGATTCCGGCATCGAACAGGGATCGCCACACGTGCATCGCTCTGAGGGAGTCTCCCACGAAGATGGGGACGATCGGCGACTCGGTTCCACCGATGTCGAAGCCAAGCTCCCGGTAGGCGCTTCGCATGCGCTCGGCGACTCGATTCACTCGGTCGACTCGCTCCGGCTCGCGCTCCAGGATGTCGAGCGCCGCGAGAGCGGCAGCGACGTTGGGCGCCGGGAGGCTGGCGCTGAACATCAGCGAGCGCGCCGCATGCTGGATCCAGTGAATCGTCGACTCGTCCCCCGCGGCGAATCCGCCGATCGAGGCGAGGGACTTGCTGAACGTCCCCACGATGAGATCGACCTCGTTCGTGACCCCAAAGTGTGCTGCAGTTCCCCGGCCTCTCCCCACCACCCCGATCCCGTGGGCATCATCGACCATGAGCCGCGCCCCGTGGGCGCGGCAGACATCGACCAGGCCCGGAAGAGGAGCGATCTCGCCGCCCATGCTGAACACGCCGTCGACGACGACGAGGCGGCCGACACCTTCCGGGCACTTGCCGAGCACGCGATCCAGGTCCCCGAGATCGTTGTGGTGGAAGCGGACCATCCTTCCCAGCGCAAGCCGACACCCGTCGACAATGCTCGCATGGTCTTCCTTGTCGCAGATCACGATGTCCCCACGCCCTACGAGCGAAGACAGCGTGCCGAGGTTCGCTTGGTATCCCGTGCTGAAGACGAGAGCCTTCTCCTTTCCGACGTAGGCCGCGAGGCGCCGCTCAAGCTCTCCATGCAGAGCGAGCGTCCCGTTCAGGAACCGGGATCCCGTACAACTTGTCCCGAACGTCTCGATGGCCTCCTGTGCGGCTCGGCGGACGTCGGGGTGCATCGTCAGCCCGAGGTAGTTGTTCGACCCGAGCATGATGAGCTTTCGTCCTGCGATCGTGACCTCAGTTCCCTCGCTCCGATCGAGCGGAATGAAGAACGGGTAGACGCCCAGATCCTTGGCGCGCTGTGGACTCGCCGGGTAGCCGAGGGCTTCGGCGTAGGCCGGATCGGTGAAGAACTGGCGACATTTCTCGAACAGGTCGGTCACTTCGTCCTCCTCACGGCTCGTCGAGCCGTTGCGGCAACCGCTAGGCCCGGTAGTAGAGTCCGAGGGCCCATTCGAACACTCGGGACGGCAGGATGCTCTTCAGGCGCACGGCGGCCCTCTGGAGGGTCGGGCCGACCGTGTAGCGAAGGCGCGGCGTTCGCCGGGACAAGACTCGCGAGATGAGACGGGCCGCGCTCTCCGGGGTGGACGCCCGCCGTTCGTCGGACTCCGCGATGTCGAGCGCTCGCCGACACGCCTCGCTGTACGCTCCATCGACTCTCGAGGCGCGTACCCGGAGCCGTCGGTCCGTGAATCCCGTGCGGAAGTCTCCTGGCTCGACCAGGGTTACGTGAACGCCGAACGGTCTGACCTCCATCCGAAGAGCCTCACACAGCCCCTCGACCGCGAACTTCGTCGCACTGTAGAGGCCCTGAAACGGCACAGCAACGCGTCCGGCAATCGACGAGACGACCACAATCCTTCCCGCGCCCTGGTCTCGCATGGCCGGGAGCGCGGCCCGGCAGACGCGCAGGGCGCCCAAGCTGTTTGTCTGGAAGATCGCTTCGGCTTCGTCATCGGCGGTGTCTTCGATCGCGCCGCCGATCCCGAACCCGGCGCAGTACACGACGGCGTCCAGACGACCCGCCCGAGCGAGGACGCTGTCCACGGCCGAGCGCACGGAGTGGGGGTTGTCGACATCGAGGGCGATCACGTCAAGACGAGCGGCCGCCGTGACGTCTCGCCGCAGATCGGCGTGGACGTCCGCGACCGGGCGGCGCGTCGTGCCGAACACCCAGTCGCCTTCGCGGGCAAGGAGCACGGCACACGCACGTCCGATCCCGGAGGACGCACCCACCACGAGAACGACCCTGCCCTGCGCCTTCTGGGTTTCCACTCCGTCCCCCCTCCTTCGGGTGGTACGCAGGATGCGACTATAGAAGGGAGAAGGGATGATGTCCACCGGCCACCCGAGGAGAGCGGCGGGTGTTCGCGGCGGACGGCCCCGGGTATCTTGGAGGGAACGTCCTGCACTTGTTGGGTCGGGCGCAGGGACTCCAGTCGGAGCCGAAGGGCCCGCACGGGCTTGTTGCACCGAGAGGAACGGTCATGAGGCACGAATCGATCGCCGAGCTTCTGATCGCCGGAGGACGTTGCGTCCTCGAAGAGCGGGAGATGCAGGCCGACGTTGTGGTCGTCGGCGAGCGCATCGCGGACATCGTACGCCCGCGGAGTCGCTCGACGGCCCACTCGATTGACGCCTCGAGCTGCTGGGTTGTTCCCGGGTTCGTCGATCTTCACGTCCACGGCGGGGGCGGTGCGGACTTCTCCGACGGCACGGTCTCTGCCGCCGAGACCGTGCTCGGCTTCCACGCAGCCCATGGGACGACGCGCGTCGTGGCCTCGCTCGTTCCCGCGGAGCTCGACCGACTGCGCCGCACGATCGGCATCCTGAGCACCTCTCGACTCCCCGGCCTCCTCGGCGTCCACCTCGAGGGACCCTATGTGTCGCCGGCGAAGCGCGGAGCCCTCGCGTCCGCGTACCTTCGCTTGCCGGATCGAGACGAGTTCGGCCGCCTTGTCGCCGGATCCGGGAACACGGTCCGCGTCGTGACGCTGGCCCCGGAGCTCCCGGGCGCGGCGGACCTCCTGGCCGCAATTCGAGGCGTCGGCGCGATCCCGGCCATCGGACACTCCGAGGCGACCTACGAGCAGGCCCTCGCAGCCATCGAGAGCGGAGCGCGCCACGTCACGCACTGGGGAAACGCCATGTCGGGACTTCACCATCGGGCTCCCGGGGTTGCCGGAGCTGCCCTCTTCGATCCACGAGTCACCATCGAGCTCATCGCGGATGGGAGCCACGTCCACCCGAGCGTGATTCGCTTCCTCGTCGAGGACCTGGCCGCAAGGGAACAGCTGAGACGCCTCTCCCTCGTGAGCGATGCGATTCGAGCCGCCGGGACGCCGGACGGTCCGTCCACGGTGGGAGACCTCGACGTCGCAGTACGTGGCGGAGTCGCCTCTCTGCCGGACGGCACCTTGTCGGGCTCCACCCTGACGCTCGATGTGGCCCTGCGAAACGTCATGGGCTACACCGGCATCCCGCTTGCCGAAGCCGTTCGCCTCGTGACACGCAACCCGGCTTCCGCGCTGGGAGAGGACAGCGTCGGCGAGTTGCGCCCCGGAGCCTACGCGGACGCTGTCCTCCTGGATGCCGAGCTGAACGTTCGAATGACGATTCGATCGGGCAAGGTCATCTTCGACTCAACCGCCGCGCGGACGTAGTCCGCCCGGCCGGTCCACCCACGAGAACCGTCTGGTTCGGTAGTTCCTGCGCTGCCGCAGTTTCCCAAGGCTCTTCCAGAGAACGACGGCGAGCGTGGCGCCGACCATCGGCCCCCAGATGAATACCAGGCTGAAGCGCTCGATGATCGTCCCAATGAGGTCGCTCGTCATCAACAGGACGCCGATCACGGCGAGGGCGTACCCGAGCTGCGCGAGGTTGGACGTTCCCCAGGTCATGCGCGGCTGGTTTTTCGGCCGGACGATCTGTTCCTGGACGTGGTCGGGAAGGAAGGGCGACACGTAGGGCGGCCGGTATCCCTTTTCCTCATCATCCCTACTCAATGAGATCACCTCGGCCCATCGTATCGCAATCGGCGGAAGGATCCAAGGAATCTTCGCGCCAGGCGGGTCGGCGGACGCGCCGAACTGGTTGCGGCGATGCGCTAGACGGCGCGTCGA
>JAQTNX010000144.1 GCA_028713635.1 Candidatus Bipolaricaulis sp. | reverse complement strand
CTCGTTCAGCGCGGCGGCGAGCCCGCCGCGCGTCGGGTCCTTCATCGCGCGAATCCCGCCGACGGCGAGCGCCCGCTCGATCATCGGCCACAGGACCGCGACGTCGCTCCGAAGCTCCGTCGACAGGTGGAACTCCTCGCGAGCGGCGAGGATCGCCATCCCGTGGTCGCCGATCGTCCCGCTCGCGATCACGACGTCGCCCACCCCGAACTCGGCGTCGGAGACGGCGCGCTCGGCGATCCCAAGCCCGGTCGTGTTGAGGACGATCCCGTCCAGCTCGCCGGCCGGCATCACCTTCGTGTCGCCGCAGGCGACGACGGCGTCCGTCTCGGCGAGCGCCGCGGCGAACGAGTCAAGGATCCGCTCGAGGTCGACGATCGGGAACCCCTCCGCAATCACCGCGGCGAGGGTCAGAACGATCGGCCGGGCTCCCATCATCGCGAGGTCGTTGAGCGTCCCCGCCGCGGCGAGCCGGCCGATGTCGCCGCCAGGGAAGAAGATCGGCTTCACCAAGTGACTGTCGGTCGTGATCACCAACTCGCCCGCTTTCGGCAGGGCGACCGTCGCTCCGTCGTCGAGGGCGGAGAGACCGATGCGGGCCGCACCCGCCGCATCGCTCTGCGGCGAGACCTTCTTGCCGAACCGCGGCAAGATCAATCGCGCGAGGAGCTCGTCCATCAACTCCCCGCCGGCCCCGTGGAGTGGCGTGATCCTCGTCTCGCGGTCGGTCATAGCGGGCGCTCCCCCTGGTAGCGGAACCAGATGCTACACGCTCCCTCGGCGCCGACCATGCATGGTCCCACGGGCGACAGCGGCGTGCAGCGCGTCGCGAACAGCGGGCAGTCACTCGGCACCGCGCGCGCCGTCAGGACGTCGGGGCAACGGCAGCCGCGGATCTCCACCTCATCCTCTAGCGCCTCGACGCCGAAGCGCCGGCGTGCGTCCAGCCTCTCGAATTCCGGGCGCAGGACAAGACCCGATGCAGGGATCGTGCCGATCCCCCGCCACATGGCGTCGGCCGTCTCGAACACCGTGTCGAGAAGCTTGAGCGCCGCAGGGTTCCCGCCCTCCGACACCGCGCGCGGGTAGCCGTTCTCGACGCGCGGCGTCTTGTCGTGGATCTGGCGAAGCAAGAGGGCCACTGCGTACAGGACGTCCAGCGGCTCGAACCCGCCGACCACGACCGGGATCCGGTGGCGAGCGAGGTCGGTCTCGTACCCTTTGGTGCCGAGGATGGTCGACACGTGCCCCGGCGCGAGGTAGCCGGCGATCCCCGTGTCGGGGAGATCGAGGAGCGCGGCCATCGCCGGCGGGATCCGCTTGTGCGAAGTCAGGATCGACAAGTTGGCCGGAGGGTTGTCGACGGCCACGGCCGCCGTCATCGGCGCCGTCGTCTCGAACCCCACCGCAAAGAAGACGACCTCTCGCGGCTTTAACTCGCGCGCGATGCGTATCGCCTCGTCGGCCGACAACACCGTGCGGACATCGACGCCCTGCGACCTAGCGCTTTCGAGCGACCGGTCCATGCCGGGCACGCGCAGCATGTCGCCGAACGAGCAGACGATCGCGCCCTTCTCGCCCATGCGGATAGCGGTCTCGATGTCGGCCGCCGGCGTCACGCACACCGGACACCCCGGCCCCTCGAGGATCCTCACCGACTCCGGCAGGAACCTGCGCAACCCATTGCGGGTGATGGCGATCTCGTGGGTCCCGCAGACGTGGACGAGCTTCACCGGCTCGCGCGGCGCCAGAATGCGGATCGCGTCGGCCAGTTCGCGTGCCCGCTTCGGATCGGAGAAGTGAAACGGCTGGCTCATCGACCGCGGCCACCTTGCTGCTTGGGCGCGGCCTGAGTTGTCGCGGATCGAGTCGCCTGGGTGGGATGGGCGCTACCCTGTCCCGCGGGCGGTCCTTGGATTGTCGCGGATCGAGTCACTTGTTTGGAATGGTCGCTACCCTGCTGCTCGGGCGTTGCCTGAGTTGTCGCGGATCGAGCCACGTGGCTGAGATGGGCGCCGCCCAGCTCCGCCGGGCCCTCGGCCGCCAGGGACTGCGACAGCTCGTCGAACAGCCGCAGCGTCTCCTCGGCATCCTCGGTTGTCAATCGCTGGATCGCGAACCCCGTGTGAACGAGAACGTAGTCCCCAATCGCCACCGGCTCCCCGAGCGTGTCCAGACGTGCCGTCGTCTGCACACCCTGGTAGTCGACGACCGCCGTCTTTCCCGAGACCGAAATCACCCGCGCTGGCGCGGCAAGGCACATGAGGACATCACCGGCGGGGATTATAGCGTGGTCACGCAGAGACCTCAGACGGGCTCACTGGTGCAGGCCGGCGAGGCTACGGGAAGTACCTACACACCGAACCACGGGGCCCTTGCTTCGACTCGTACCAGGTACGCCCGTGGACTCTCCAGTATCTAGAACCTCCGCACACCGTTTCATGGATGAGCTGGGCCGAGTTCGAGCCCCCTAGACTCCAAGGCTCTATATACGCTGTAGGGATGTCCGCTTTGCGATTCCATAGCCAGGCCGCGGCTCCGTAGCGCGCGGAGACTGAGCGGATTGCGGGGCATCGTCAGCCGTACGCCGGGCCGGCGCGCACTGTGAGCGAGACGGGTGCTGTCCAGGGCGAATGCTCCGAGTCAGGCGAACTCGCGACGCTCGCGAGACGAAGCGCCGCCATGATCGAGCGATGTCAGCATGGGAGTGGGTGCAGTCTCTGTTGGTCTGCTTCGGTGCCGTGACGGCATCGGCCTTGTCTCCGGAAGCGGCTCTTGGCCAACAGACGGTGTCTGTGGTCGTTCCGCGCGGCGTTGCGGTCACTCTGGATGGATCTCTCGGGCCGGAGGAGTGGGAGGATGCGACCTCGGTCCCGATGAGCGATGTCGCAACGCTCTCCTTCAAGTACGCCGACAACTCGCTTTGGCTCGGGATCAGAGCCCGCGAGATGGGCGTTGGAAACCTCTTTGTCCTGAACCAGGGGCGGGTCAGGATCCTTCACTCCTCGGCCGCTCTGGGGACGGCCGAGTACACACCCCACGGCGATATCTGGCGGCTCACCCAGGACTTCGTCTGGCGGTGCCGCGCCGTCGGAGGGTCGGAGGCCGCGGTCGCAGAGCGAAGGAGTTTCCTCGAGTCGGACGGCTGGCTCGCAAGCACGGCCTACATGGGGAATCCGGGCGACCTGGAGTACCAGGTGCTATGGGATGGGGAGCCCCTATGTCTCGCTGTGCTGTGGCTCCCTGTGTCCAATCCTGGAACTGCGACCTCATGGCCGGCAGCGATCCTCCAGGATGCTATCCCAGGCCGAATCCCGGCGATCGCGCACTTCACTCCGAGCCAGTGGGCCACCGTGGTCCTGGAGCCACCCCCGCTGGCTCTGTCTTCGCCGCGCTCCGGGGAGGAGATCCGAGATCTCGCCACGAGCAAGGCGCAGCAGGCGAACGGGCATCTGCGCCAGTGTAGGCATTGGCTCCTGCCCGTTGCCGCGCGGATGCCTCGATCCACGCACGAAGACGATCCGAGTCCACGTCAAGCGGCAGAAGGCCTTGCATGACTCGCATCGTGAGGAGCTTGGGGGCCGCGGCACTCCGTCATCGGGTCCTGGTGCTCTTGCCTCTCGTCGGCCTTCTCGTCGCCGCAGCCGTAGCAGTCGTTGCCCTGATGTCTCCAGCCCCGCCTGTCGCCGTACCGGCTGAGGAGTTCTCCGCCGCTCGTGCGTTCGAGCACATTCTGGCCATTGCCCAAGAGCCTCGCCCGATCGGCAGTCCAGGGAACAGGCGTGCGCGCGCGAGCATCGTCGAACGGCTTCACCTCTTGGGTCTCGAAGCGGAGCTGCAGACAACCAGGGTTCGCAACTACTACGGCACTTCAGGCGGAAGCGTTGAGGTCGTCAGTGTCATGGCACGGATCCCAGGAACGGCGTCGACCAAGGCAGTGGCCTTGATGGGGCACTACGACACCTTCCCGGGCGCACCGGGAGCGAACGACGACGCATCTGCGGTGGGCATCATGCTGGAGACAGCGCGAGCGCTGTTGGCTGGCCCCCGGCCACGCAACGACGTGATTCTCCTCTTCACGGACGGCGAGGAGCCGGCGCCGCGCTTCGGATCCTCGGCCTTCGTCGCCGGACACCTGTGGGCCGCGGGCATCGGATTCCTGATCAATCTCGAGGCACTCGGTGCCGGCGGACCCTCCCTGCTGGCGGAAGCAAGCGGCCCACAGGGGTGGGCCGTCGATCAGTACGCGGCGGCGGTACCCTATCCGGCGGCCTTCTCCTTCGTCACGGCGACCGCCGAGTTGATCGGCGGCTCGAACAGCGACTTCGCCACGTTCCGAGACCGGGGAATCCCCGGCGTCGAGCTGGCCTACCTGCACGGCTCGCCGATCTATCACACCTCAGCCGACGCGCCGGAGCGCGTTAGCCTGCGCAGCCTGCACCAGCAGGGCGCGAACACGCTCGCTCTCACCCGACGCGTAGGGAATCTGGATCGCGGCAGGTCTCATGACGATTCAGGAAGCATCTTCTTCACCGTTGCTCGCCTGTTCGTGATCCGCTATCCGGCGTCCTGGGCTCTTCCGATCGCTTTGCTGACCGGCGTGGTTCTCGCCATCGCCGG
>JAQTNX010000143.1 GCA_028713635.1 Candidatus Bipolaricaulis sp. | reverse complement strand
TTCAGCCTCTCAACCGTAAATGGGGTGCCGGTGTGGCACCGCTTCGCGGATGGGACGATCTCGCTTGCGGCCCGCGACACCGTCGATCCTTTCGGTGGGCACCTCGGTGCGGCGTCGCGCGTCGTCCTGCTGCCGGAAATGCTGGCCAACGCGCGCAGCTGGCCGGTGGTCGAGGCCATCATCTCGGCCGCCCAGGGTGTCCAGTCATCCCTGGCGGACGACCCAGGCTACAGAGCGCTGGCCGAGGTGATCTCACAACCGGATGGGCCGCTCGTCCAAGCGTTGTTCTTCACCGGGACCGCGTTTCGGCTCGCCGGGGACCCTGGGCAAACGGCATCGGAGCCCGCGGTCGACTTCGCTCCGCTGCCCGCGTTCTCCCTGGCCGTTCTGGCTGACCGGCAGGAAGGAAACGACCAGGTCCATCTCATCGGGCTCATCTGTACCGACCTGCCGACAGCGCAGACTGCGGCCCAAGTGCTGGCAACGCGCGTCGAGGCGTTCCACCTCCCCGATCGACCAGACGACGGGCTCGTGGAGCAGTTTGGGGCGACGGTCAGCTTCTCGGCAGTCGAGCGGCCGCAGGATAGCCTGGCAATCGCTGTGGTGGAGGTGCGCTATCCGCTGCCGAGCCCGCGGACCGATCCGGAGACAGGCCACTTCAACACAGGGGGATTGTTGTACCGTGCTTGGGTGCGGGCGATCATGCGGCGCGAGTTCACTCCCTTGGGGTGAGCACGGCCCTTTGCCCCACAGCCGCCCGGATTGACCGTGCGTGGGTTGAGTAGCGCCTTCGGCGGAGGGCCCGACCGACAGCTCAGGACCAGCCCTGCAGAGGGTGAAGAAAGTGAGGGGCCAAGCGGTGGCCCCTCGCTCCCTTCGCGGTTGGGGTCGCCCCGTTCTCCCGGAGCCCGCAACCTCCGAGCCGGTGAGCTCCATCGGCACCCCATGGGGGGCCGGCGTCCCACGGACGACCGCTGTCCGCACCACGGTCGGGGTTCCAGAGTCCCCCTGGGACCCGTGTCTCGGAGCCATGACGTTTCCTACCGGCCTGCATGCTGGAATCTGCACCAAGGCCGCACGAGGGCCTGCGATGAAGCCCGCGACGCACGGGATCATCGGGTGTCGGCCGCTCGGGACCGACCCGACACACGATGCGGTCGCTGCCGGAGGCCGTCGTAGGAGCCGCAACGCCAGCCGTGTTCTGCACTCGAAGACATTCCTTACGTTTTCTTGACGTTCTCCCCTCTATGCAGACGCCTTACTGACGCGAAGCCCAGTACCGTCAGTAGTGCGCGGCGCAAGAACTCGGTTCGCAGCCATGTACAGGGAGGGAGACAACGTCGACTCGGGGCCCGATCTGCGGAAGATCGCGTCCCGTCGCACGGCACGATGACTTCTCACCCTTTCGGTTGCCCTCGAATTCCGTTGTCCGATGCTCCGCAGGCGCGTCTCTGCGACCCGGACGTCCTGACGGTCTGCCGCAGAGGGAGCACGACGTCCGCCCCCGTTTTCCCGGGAGAGCCGGCTGCCTGCCTGTCTCCGGATGGGACTCCCGCCGACGCTTCTCGACGGGGAGAGCACGCTTCGACAAGCGATGCCGCCGAAGGCGCAATCACCCGCTCTTTTGTGCCGTCTTTCGTCACCGCAACCAACCTCTTCGGAACCGCTTCCCGGCCGCTCGCCACATCGCAAGAGACAGCACGGCACGCCTCTAGGGACGCAGCCCAGCGGTGCGTTCGAGAGGGCGTCGAGCCGCCGCGGCGGAGACAGCCGCTTCTTCGGAGCGGTCTCCCAACGAGAACGCGCGGCAGACGAAGCCTCGCCAAGACTCGCGGGTGAGCCCCATGTCGCCCCTGAAGAACGCCAACCTGCGCACGATCCTCCGCACCGTCGGGGTTGTTCTTCCGGCGGTCGGGTTGATGGCGATCGCCTCGATCGTCATCTCCGTGATTTTCGGCGAGACCTACGCCATCCCTCCGCTCCTCCTGACGGCGGCGTTGTCCTTTGCCCTCGGTGGAGCCCTCTACTTCAGGTTCCGCTCTGCAGACGCGCCGCAGTTGAGGCACGCCCTCGTCGCGGCGGCGATCGCATGGGCGCTCGCGATGTTCCTCGGTGCGTTGCCCTTCTACCTGACCGCACACCTTGTGCCTACGGGGATTGAGGCCGACAACACGGAGCTCTCCTACTTCCGGGATATGACGAATTGCTTCTTCGAGTCGGTGTCAGGGTTCAGTACAACCGGGCTCACCATGTCCCCGAGGCCGATCGACCTCCCTCGCACTCTGCAGTGGTGGCGAACGCTTTCTCAGTGGATCGGGGGTCTCGGGATCGTCGCCCTCATGCTCGCGCTGGTCGGCGGGCCGGGAACGCAGACCTCGGTTCTCTTCTTTGCCGAGCGAGAGGACCGCACGCACCCGTCCATCTTGAGCACGGTTCGGACGCTGTGGTGGCTCTATGTCTCGTACACGGTGGTCGGCATCATGGCGCTGTGGATTGCGAAGATGCCCCTCTGGGACTCCCTCAACTACAGCATGACGGCTCTTGCCACCGGAGGGTTTGCCCTTGACCCGACGAGTGTGGCCGCCTACGACAGCCTGACCGTAGAGATGATCCTTGTCGTCCTCATGCTCATGGGAGGAATGAACTACGCCGTTCACTTCCAGATAGTGCGTGGGCGAGGCAACCTCCTCTGGCGGGAGCCCCAGACGCGGGCCTTTCTTCTCCTCGCGGTGTTCTGGTTCGTCGCGCTGTTTGCGGAGAACCTGGTTGCCCTGGCCGCCGTCCCCCTCGGTGACGTCGCGCGTCTGTCGTTCTTCCAGAGCGTCTCAGCGATGACGACGACGGGGTTTCAGACCACAATGAGTCTCTCTGCCTGGTCCGGCACGGCGAAGCTGATTCTCGTCGCCGCGATGTTCCTTGGCGCGTCCGCCGGGTCGACCGGGGGAGGCATCAAGGTCGCCCGTGGCCAGACGATCGTGCACGGCCTCCGTTGGCAGCTTCGGCGAGCCTTGGTCGGTCGATCGGTAGTGGTTCCGCTGCAATCCAACCGGCACTCAGCCTCTGACGAGGAGGCGCACGAGCAGCTGCAGGCCGCCACGCAACTCGCGTTCTTGTGGATCGGCGCGATCGCCATCGGGGTCGTTGCACTCCTGCACACGGTTCCCCAAGGATGGACGCTCGGCGACGTGGTCTTCGAGGTGACCTCCGCGCAGAGCAACGTGGGGCTGTCCACCGGGATCACGGGACCGACGATGAGCACCTGGGCCAAGATCGTGCTGTCGGTGAGCATGTTCACCGGTCGTTTGGAGATCATCCCGACCCTTCTATTCTTCCACGCCCTCCTTCGCAGGTTCCGCTAAGCACAGAGAGACTCGAGGAACACGATTGCCCAGCCCGGGATGGCTGCGAACTCCAGTTCCCAACTGCGGTTTGACCTCCGAGAAGTCCGCCCCGGCCGCGGCCGGAGCATCGGCTCCGGGAGGGTCGGGCCGACCTCGGCCGCCGCCAACATCCCTGTGCCGCGCGAAGCTACCGAGCGCGCGACTACGGCTCACGCAGGCGGTAGCCGACGCCGGGCTCGGTGATGAGGATCTGCGGGCGCGCAGAGCTGGGCTCGAGCTTGCGGCGCAGCTGCATCATGAACACGCGGAGCGTGTGTCGTTCGACGGCGTACGACGATCCCCAGACCTCTTTGAGAATCTGATGGTGCGTCAAGACTCGCCCGGCGTTTCGGGCAAGCAGGGCAAGGAGCTTGTATTCGAGCGGCGTGAGATGCACAGGGAGACCGCCCACCGAAACCTCGCGTCGCCCTTGGTCGATCCGTAGCGGCCCCACGTCGATGATCTCAGGCGCAGGCGCCGCGCCGATCTGCGCCGCATGACGCAGTGCCACGCTGATCCTTGCGAGCAGCTCCTTCGTGCCAAAGGGCTTCGTCAGGTAGTCATCCGCTCCGGCATCCAGCGCTCGTACCTTGTCTTCCTCGCGGCCCCTTGCCGACACGACAATGATCGGAACATGCCCCCACTCCCGGATCTCTCGCGTGACGTCAATGCCGTCACGGTCCGGCAGCGCCAAATCGAGTAGAAGGACGTCCGGGTGGGCGGTGGTCACGACGGCCAAGGCTTCCGCCGCAGACTCGGCCTCCACAACGCGGTATCCGTGCGCCGAGAGTGCGGTCCGCAAGAAACGGCGTACGGGAGCGTCATCCTCCACGACCAGGATCAGGGGAGCCGTGCTGTCCGTCACATCTCCTCCTCTCCAGTAGGGTTCGGCGTCTCAGACTCCACGTCACGAGCCGTCGGAGCCTCCGGTGGAAGGGGAAGAGTGATCCGGAATGCAGCCCCGCCGCCGTCGCGGTTCTCTGCAGTGATCTCCCCACCGTGCGCCTTGACGACCACCCGGCAGATGGCCAGTCCGAGACCCACGCCGCCGCCGCGGGCCCCCGGCCCGCGGTAGAACCTCTCGAAGATCGCCTGTTCGGCTCCTTCGGGAATGCCCGGGCCGCGGTCGGCGACCACGATGACCAGGTTCTCAAGCTCTCTTCGGGCGGAGATCCGGATGGAGCGACCGCGATCGGCGTGCTTGACCGCGTTCTCGATCAGGTTCGCCAGGACGTGCTCGAACA
>JAQTNX010000142.1 GCA_028713635.1 Candidatus Bipolaricaulis sp. | reverse complement strand
CCTTGCAAGCTACCGGCTCTTCGGGGTCTCCCGATTCCCTCCGGTGCGGACGGGACGTCCGCGACCGGGTGTCGCCACGATTCGCCCCTTCTCGCAGACAACCTCGCCCCTCGACAGCGTGGCGGCCACGCGGCCGACGATCGCCTTCCCTTCGTAGGGAGAGAAGTCGGTGTGGGAGTGGAGGTCCGCGGCGGCAAGCTTCGACGTGCCGTTCGGGTCGTACAGGACGACGTCGGCATCGGACCCGACATCGAGGGCTCCCTTGCGTGGGTAGATGCCCAGGCGCCTTGCTGGGCGCTCACACAGGATGCGGGCGAGGTCGGTCACGTGGAGGCGCCCCGTCGCGATGCCCTCGGTATAGAGGAGCGGGAACAGGGTCTCGACGCCCGGGAGTCCGTATGGAAGATCGAGGAACGAGCCGTGCCATGCCTTCTGCTCGCGGGTGAACGGGCAGTGATCCGTGGCGACGTAGTCGATGTCCTGGCTGCGGAGGCCGGCCCACAGCGCCTCGCGGTCGCCGTCCGCACGCAGCGGCGGCGCCGCCGAGAAGAGATGCCCGTCGTCGCGGTCGTAGACGGCGCTCGTCAGGAGAAGGTACTGCGGGCAGGTTTCCGCGCTGATCGACGTTCCGTCGGACCGCGCCGCGCGGACCGCATCGAGGCCGATGTGCGAGCTGACGTGCACGATGTGCAGGGGGCAGCCGGCTCTGCGCGCGGCTCCCGCGACCTGCGAGATCGCGACCTGCTCTGCGAGGTCGGGGCGCGCGGCGGCCAGCGTTCGCATGCGACTGCGGTCCTCGTCCGTCAGACGCGCGGCGATCGATTGGATCAGCCCGTCGTCCTCCGCGTGGACGACCGCCAGGGCGCCCAATCGAGCCAGCTCGCGGAACGCCGCGGTCATCTCTCGCGGCCCCGTCCGGCGTCCCGACGCGGTGTACGTCGTGTAGAACTTGAAGCTCGAGACCCCGAGATCCATCGCGTCGCGGAACTCGCCCGCACGCCCCGCGTGCCACCCGACCACCTCTCCGTGCAGGGCGTAGTCGATGACCGATGGGGCCGCGTCCTCAAGGCGTTGTTCGATCGCTTGTGGAATCGTTCGCTCGGGGGCGCCGACTGTGAAATCGACGATCGTCGTGACTCCGCCGCACGCCGCGGCTCGGCTTCCGGAGAGGAAGTCGTCGCTCGAGCGGGTTCCAGCGACAGGCAGCGCCATGTGGACGTGGGCGTCGATCACGCCCGGGAAGACGAGGAGTCCCGAGGCGTCGAACTCGCGGCGCCCTCGGAGCCCCGAACCGACGGCGGCGACTCGTTCTCCGTCGACGGCAACGTCGGCCGACTCGACGGCCAGCGGGCTGACCAGGGTTCCATTGCGGATGACGAGATCGTACATGGGCTCCTCTTCTCGCGGCGAGATGCAGGATCTTGCGAACTGGTCAGACAGCATGATAGCATTGCCCGAACGAGGCCTCAACCGGCGAGACTGCATCGGAGAGATCCGCGACGGCCGCGGGGCCCGAGGAGAGACCGAATGATCGACCTGAAAGAGCATCCTGCACAGCTGAAGCGAACCATCGAGCGCGCGCGAGAAAGGGGCATTGTCGTTCCGACCTTCGCCGAGATGAAGGATCCGCGCAAGATCCCGGCTCCCATCGTGAAGAAGCTCGGGTCCATCGGGCTGTGGGACCTCCATCCGCTGAACCTGTTCCGCATCACGTGGAAGAACGAACCGGTGCAGCGTGGCGGCGGGTTCGGCGGCGTGAACACCCTCGAGTTCCCGAGGGAACTGACGGGGGTTCGGGCCAGGATCATCGCGCTCGTTGGGAAGTGGTTCCCCACCGGCGCCCACAAGGTCGGCGCGACCTTCGGGTGTCTGGCCCCTCGCCTCGTGACCGGGCAGTTCGACCCGACGTTCCACAAGGCCGTCTGGCCCTCCACGGGCAACTACTGCCGTGGCGGGGCCTACAACTCGAACCTCCTCGGCTGCGAGTCGATCGCCATCCTCCCGGAAGGGATGTCGCGCGAGCGGTTCGAGTGGTTGGCGAAGATCGCCGGGGAAGTCATCGCCACGCCGGGCTCGGAGTCGAACGTCTGGGAGATCTTCCAGAAGTGCAAAGAACTCGAAGCGACGCGTGACAACGTCATGATCTTCAACCAGTTCGACGAGCCCGGGAACCACCTCTGGCACTACGAGGTCACGGGGCACGCGATGGAGGAGGTTCTCAAGGCGGAGCTGCGAGGCGGGAGCTACGCCGGCGTCGTCCTTACCTCAGGATCGTCCGGAACGATGGGGTGCGGCGACTACCTGAAAGAGCGGTACCCGTTGAGCAAACTCGTCGTCTCGGAGGCGCTGCAGTGCCCGACGCTCCTCGAGAACGGCTTCGGCGCGCACCGCATCGAAGGGATCGGCGACAAGCACGTCCCGTGGATCCACAACGTCCGCAACACGGACATGGTCGTCGCCATCGACGACGCGGACACCATGGCGCTGATTCGGCTGTTCAACGAGCCCGGCGGACGTGCCTACCTGAAGCGGCAGGGAGTCGACGCGGGACTCGTCGATCGGCTCGATCTCCTCGGGATCTCGGGCGTGGCAAACCTGCTCTCGTCGGTCAAGTTCGCGAAGTACTACGAGCTCGGAGAGAGCGACATCGTCCTCACGGTGCTCACCGACTCCATGGAGCTCTACCGGACCCGCCTCGCCGAGCTGGACGAGGCGCACGGGACGTACACGGAGACGCAGGCCGCCGTCGACTTCCACGCGCGCCTGCACGGGATCAAGACCGACAACGCCCTCGAGCTCGGGTACCGAGAGCGAAAGCGGATCCACAACCTGAAGTACTTCACGTGGGTCGAGCAGCTCGGCCACTCCGTCGACGAGCTGAATGCGCAGTGGAACGACTACCCCGCGTATTGGGACCGGATCCACCAATCCGTGGCGGCGATCGACGAGCGGATCGAAGCGTTCAACGACCGCGTCGGGCTGCGCAAGGAGCTGGCGCGCGCATGACGTCGCGCGAGGCGGCGAGCGCCGAGGACGAGCGGCTCGTCCTCGAGATCGTCGACTCCGTCGAGGCCAGGCGTGGAGCCACGCCGCGGGCGGCCGTGATCCTCGCCGGAGGGATCGCCGCCGGCAAGACCCGGACCGCCGAGCGCGTCGCCGAGCATCTGCGGGATCGGGGACTCTCCGTCGGCGGCATCCTTGCGCCGCGCCGCCTCGAGGGTGGCGTCACCGTCGGCTACAACGTGGTGAATCTCCTGACGGGCGAGGAGCGCGGGTTCGCGGAGCCCACACCGCCAGGTCGTCCGGTCGGACGGTTCTTTGTGCGCCCGGAGGCGCTGCGGTTTGCGCGCGCGGCCGTCCACCGCGCCGCGGAGGAGTGCGACGTCGTGTTCGTCGACGAGGTGGGGCGGTGGGAGCTGGACGGCGGCGGCCACGCGGAAAGCGTCCGAGAGTTGACGGCATCCAGCGCGGTGGCCGTCCTTCTTGTCCGAGAAGCGTTCGTCGATGACGTGATCGCCACGTTCGGCCTGCAGGGCGCAGACGTGTTCCGCCTCGCGCCGCGGCGTCCGGACCGGGAGACCGGCCCTGTGGCGGAAACGCTCTGGTCGATGGTGGACGGGATTGAGTTCCCTCTCTTCGTGACGCTCGGGAGCGACGGCTTCCCTCAGTCTCGGCCGATGGACCTCGTCCTTCGCGAAGGTCGCACCCTCTGGTTCGCCACCTCGCGAGCTTCGCGCAAAGCGCAGCAGATCGGAGAGCACCCCGAGGTCACCGTGCTCTTCGTCGACACCGACCGTTTCAACTACGCCGCATTCCACGGGATCGCGCGGCTCGTCGAAGACCCCGAGCGGCGCGCGCGCCTGTGGCACGAGGAGTGGCGCGACGACTGGCCGCAGGGCCCGGAAGATCCGGACTACATCCTCGTCCGCGTCGACGGCGTCCGCGGCCACGTCCTCCGCGGCCCCGGCGAGGAGTCCGGCGAGATCGACCTCGTCGGGACGTAGTGCGCGGTTCGCGGTTGCTGAGCAAGCCCCACGTCGTGGGACAGCGCACGCAGATGGTGGTGCGCTCTCGCTGTAGCGTCGGAGCTTGGCTCCGACGTTCCGAACGTCGCAGACAAGCTGCGACGCTACGTCGATCCGCGAACGTCGCACCCCGATCACGAACGTCGCAGACAAGCTGCGACGCTACGCCCATCCACGAACGTCGCACCCCGATCACGAACGTCGCACACAAGGTGCGACGCTACGTCGATCCACGAACGTCGCACCCCGATCACGAACGTCGCAGACAAGGTGCGACGCTACGCCCATCCACGAACGTCGCACCCCGATCACGAACGTCGCAGGCAAGCTGCGACGCTACGTCGATCCACGAACGTCGCACCCCGATCACGAACGTCGCAGACAAGCTGCGACGCTACGTCGATCCGCGAACGTCGCACCCCGATCACGAACGTCGCACACAAGCTGCGACGCTACGCCCATCCACGAACGTCGCACACCGATCACGAACGTCGCAGACAAGGTGCGACGCTACGCCCATCCGCGCACCCAGCGTCATGCTCGTCTTCTCTTCCCGCCTGGGGTAGGATCTCCCAAGGTTGAGGTAACGTTCGCTTGGCAAGGTGGTGCGCATGGAGTGGGTTCTTCTTGCGATTGGGCTGATCGTCGGCGCGGGACTCGGCGCGATGATCGCGCATCTCCGGGCGCAGGCGCGGCTGGCCGCCTTGAACGCCGAATTAGGCGCGAAGAGCGAAGCCCTCGAGGGGGTCGAGGCGGTGC
>JAQTNX010000141.1 GCA_028713635.1 Candidatus Bipolaricaulis sp. | reverse complement strand
GTTCGGCCAAGACGCCGTCGCACCCAGGTGGATCAGACCGCGGAAGAGGCCGCAAGCAACGCCGGGGCGGGTCACCGTCACGTCGTTCAAGAACGGCTGGTGCCCGGCCCAGAACCTCGTCTACGAGCGGGCGAAGCGCGCCGCCGCGACGTTCGGAGACCGCGTCCTCTTCCAGGCATTCGACACGTCAGACCGAAGCACGTTCCTCGAGTGGGGCATCTCCGACGCCCTGTTCATCGACGACAAAGCCGTCCGCACCGGCCCGCCGCCGTCGTACGAGAAGGTGCGGCGTCTCATCGAGAAGCGGCTTCCGAAGTCGTCACGCTCCTAGCCATTGGCGCCGGCCTCTATGCGGCCAGCTTCTTCGCGATGTACTCGTCGACGAGCCGCTCGAGGATCGGGAAAGGCATCGCCCCGCCGCCGATGACGAGGTCGTGGAACTCGATCGGGCTGAATCGATCGCCCAGCGCGGCCTCCACCTTCGCGCGCAGCGCGACGAACTCCAGCATGCCGATCATGTACGAGAGCCCCTGCGCCGGGAAGCCGACGTAGCGGCCCATCATCCAGTACTGCGATCCCGGCGGCGCGCCGCGCTCGGTCTCGTAGTACGCCGCGGCTTCCTGCGGCGACCAGCCGAGCGAGTGGATGCTCGTATCCATCACCACGCGGCAGGCGCGCTGGAGCGTGAGGTCGAGGCGCGCCAGGTCTTGGAGCGCGGTCGAGTACAGCCCCATCTCGGCCGCCAGCCCCTCCGAATAGAGCGCCCACCCCTCGAGGAACGCCATCGGCGCCTCGCAGCGGCGGAAGAGCGGCAGGTCGAGCCCTCCGGCGATCGTCATCTGGAAGTAGTGTCCGGGGATTCCTTCGTGGTAGGCGACGACAGGAACCGAGTTCAGGTCGGCCACCCCGCCGTCCATGTTGACGTAGTACGCGCCCGGCCTGGAGCCGTCCAGCGATCCCGGCGAGAAGTAGCAGTTCCCCGATCCGGGAGGCGCAGGGCGGACGTCGAGCGGGTACTTCGGCGTCAGGCTGCACACCGTCGAGATCGCTGCGCTCGCCAGCGCGAGCACGCGCTCGTTCTCGGCGAGGTACACCTGTTGACCCTCCGGTGTCGAGAGGTCGTAGGACGGCTCGTTCGCGTTCGCGGCGCGGCGCAGGTCGAGCATCGGCTGATTCGGATCGAGCCCGAGGGCCGCGTACTTCTCCCGCATCTCAGCCTGAACGCGGCTCACTTCGGCCAGCCCGATCTCGCGCGTTTCCTCGGCCGAACGGTCGAGGGTCGTCTGGTCGCGCAGCTTGTAGGCGTAGTACGCCTCTCCGTCCGGAAGGAAGGTCGCCCCGCCGACCTCGGGCGCCTTCGAGCGAATCGCTTCCATGTGCTTCAAGAGCGCGACGTACCCGGGGATGAACGACGTCTCGACCCCATTGCGCACCGCGGCGAAAGCGTCGTTTCGCTCGCTGTCCGACAGGCCCTGCATCGCGGCAAGCCGGTCGCGGAACGACGTCCAGACGATCGTCCCCTCGACGCGAACCTTCGAAGCCGTCACTTGCCCGGACTGCGAGACGCCGAGGTATTGGCGGATGCGCGAGGTAGCCATGTCGGCCGTGAAGCGTGCCGGGTAGATCCCCCGCTTCTCGCGGTACTCAAGCGCCTCGACGAGCTCGCCCATCTTCCCGTTCACGAGCGACAGGCGGGTGATGTAGTCGTCGAGGTTCTCCTTCGTGACGAGCGGATGGTCGTCGGTGAACAGGGTCACGAGCGACGCGTCGACGCTCCAACCCATGAGGCCGATTCCCGAGATCGGGTAGTCGTGGAACGCGTACGGCTCGCCGCGAATCCAGTCGTCCAAGTACCACTCGTAGATGTCGTACGACAGCCGGTCCGCCTCGCTCAGGGCCGCGCGGTCGTAGGCGTGCAACAGGTCGAGGATGCCCCGGTAGAGGGAGTAGTTCTCGAGGATGAACTCCGGCGATACGTCCGTCAGCGAGTCGTCCCGCATCCCGAACTGCGCCGAGAGCCCGAGGCTGGTCACAACCTCCGGATTCCGGAGCAGGATCTCCTTGTACGACGCATCCAGGAAGTCACGGAACGAAAGCCCGTGAAGCCCCGCGAGCACTTGATCGAGTGTCCTCGGCTCCGCGCTCCCGCCGTCCACGGGAACCCATGCTCCGAGGGCTAGAACCGCCACGCAGACCAGGACAACAACCCGCCCACTGCGCATGATTCCACCCCATTCCAAGAGATGAGGCGTATCGTACACGGGGCGCTGTGTGGAAATCGTGGATCGGACGACGGCCTCCATCGCACCCTGGAGAAGGGTCGCCTCTCCGCGAGCTCGGGGATTGGCGGCACCTGCCCGCGCCGTCGATCACAAGGATGACCCTCGCACGCCTGCCGATGCGGGCAGCGTCTACAGACAGCTTTCAGACCTTGCGGGTCATTCGCCACTCGTCGCCGTCTTCGGTGCGCCAGACGAGCGACTTCGCCGTCCCTTTCTGCATGCCGAACGTGACCTGCTGCGTCCCGTGGTCGAACTCGAAGCGGTTCCTGGCGAGCGGCGCGAGAACGTACGCCCGCCGGCCGCCCCAAGACATGGTTAGGTCGTCGCCGCGCATCGCCACCTCGACCGACGAGCCGTAGCTGCCGACGCACGCGGCCAGCGCGCCGGGTTCGGGCATGTAGTGCTTCGCCCGAAGCCGTAGCGTCTCGAGCGCCCACTCACGGGACCGGCGGGTCTCGTCATCGGCGTCTTCCGCGGCGAGCCGCTCGAGCGCCTTCCTGTGCGCGACGTCGAGGGCCTCGTCCGCCGGGGCGGCGATGTCGGGCGTTACTCCGGTCTCCTCCCAGTTCGCGCGGGAAACGGGGTTCTCGGAGCACGCGTTCGGGATCATGAGCTCCAAGTACAGTTCCGGGAAGCGGTAGAACTCGACCGGATGGGCACCGCCGCGCGTCTGCTCGCCGACGACCGTGACCCGGCCGAGCTGCTGAAGGTTGTACGAGAAGTCCTCTCCGGCGGAGAAGGTGGTCCGGCTGATGACGACGTACGCCGGCTTGTCGGCGAACCTCGGACCGGGAACGTACCCGTAGGTCCAGTTCTGCTCGTCGTGGTCGCGGTACCGGGCCGTGTGAACGTGCGTCGGCTTGTCGAACAGGTAGCTCATCAGATAGTAGACAAGGTCCTCGCCCCCGCCGTTGTCGCGCAGGTCGAAGATGAGCGCGTCGGCGTGGGCGAGAAAGCCCATCGCCGCCGACGCCGTCGGACCGCCCATCTCGGCGGAGGCGAATCCGCGCAGGTCGACGTAGCCGACGTTCCCGAGCAAGACCTCAAGCCTGCGGAACTCGTAGTTGTGGCGGGCCATCCGCCGATGCCAGGAATCCATGACGCCGTCCGCTTCCCCGCCCGCAGCCTGCGGCAGCCAGGCCATGGCGACCAGGTGGAGATCGGCCCGCACTGAGTGGAGCGCCTCGGTCATCGCTTGCGTCAGATCCGGAACCGCCTTGAGATCGTCAAACGTGCCCTCTCGAAGCTTGGCGAGGAGAAGGTCGGACATCGCCTTCGCGTCGTCGGGGAAGATGTACCGGTCGCGCACCGTCTCCGCCGTCTTCTTGACGATGCGAGAGACAAGTCGCGGAGTGAGCGCAGGGAACTTGGATGTCCGATTTGGCATAGCAGACCCTCCTCGCAGGGCGCGTCGTCCGCCCACACATGAGTGCAGGAGCTGAGCCTCGCGGTTCAGTTCGCCGTGCGAAGTCGCGCAAGCGCGAGACCCGGACACGCAACAGCAGGGCTGACCCGGCCGCCTGTTCGAGTAGTCTCTGCCTGCCGGACATCCGGAGCAAGTGCCGCGTCTGCCCGCCGAGGCTCCGTATCCCCGGCGGGCATGCGACTCAGAGTCCTACTCCGGCTGCTCCCGCGTCGCTCTCGCGTCCGGCGAGCGCCGCCAGCGCGTCGTGATCGGGGAGGTCCGTCTCGACGTTCCGGATCGATCGGAACGCGTATCCGCCGAGGCCGAAGCCGATGCGGATGAGGCCGCCGAGAAGGATCATCAGGGCCATGCCGGTTCCCGCTCCGGTTCCCACGACGTGCCCGAGGACACGAGCCGTCGAGCTTCCCGAGGCCATCAACGGCTCGAAGAAGCGGTCGGCCAGGAAGCCGGCGCTCAGCGTCGCCACGGGGATCATGGCCTGCGCGAGCAGGCGTCGCGTGGCGAACACGCGCCCCTGCATGGGCGGCGGAACCTTCGACTGCCAGATCGCCTGGTTCGAGCTGTTCACGATCGAGACGGCCATGAAGCTCGAGACGAAGCTCCCCGCCCACCACACGACGAGTCCTCGTCCAACGCCGAGGAGGAGGCTCCCGATCCCGCCCAGCGCCATCCCGATCAGCACGCCGTGGATCTTGCGCTTCGTGCCGCCCCAGACGGCGACGATCGTCCCGCCGACGAGGGTGCCAACGCTTCCGGCCATCTGGACCGCGCCGAACACCACGCTGTTGTCCCCCGTGCGCGCCAGGATCATCGGGGCCATCACCGCGAATCCGAACGTGATGCCGAAGTTCACCCCGAGCATCAGGAGCTGGATCCCCAAGAGCCCCCGCCGCGCCAGGATGTACTTGAAGCCGAAGATGCAGTCGCTCCAGAAGCTCGATGTGGCCGCCACGATCTCCTCGCGCTTCGGCTCGGGGATATGAACGATCAGGAGAGCGCCGAGCGCGACGAGAAGCGTCGAGAGGTCGACCATCAGGATCCCGCGGAGCCCGATCACGGCGTACAGGCCGCCGCCGAGAAGAGGCGCGATGATTCCCGAAGCGGAGTCGGCCAGACTGAGCATGCTGCT
>JAQTNX010000140.1 GCA_028713635.1 Candidatus Bipolaricaulis sp. | reverse complement strand
CCTCGAACGTCGCGCACCCGACGCGGACGTCGCACCAAGGTGCGACGCTACGTCCGTCCTCGAACGTCGCACACCCGACGCGGACGTCGCACCAAGGTGCGACGCTACGTCCGTCCTCGAACGTCGCGCACCCGACGCGGACGTCGCACCAAGGTGCGACGCTACGTCCGTCCTCGAACGTCGCACACCCGACGCGGACGTCGCACCAAGGTGCGACGCTACGTCCGTCCTCGAACGTCGCACACCCGACGCGGACGTCGCACACAGATGGTGGTGCGCTCAACTTCGTAGCGTCGGAGCTTGCTCCGACGTTGTGAACGTCGCACACAAGGTGCGACGCTACAGCGGTACGCATCCACGAACCGCGTACTGCGAACCGCGCACTGCGCACTGCGCACTGCGGAGACCGCTACTCCGTCGGTCGATAGACGTCGGCGTACCGGTTGTCGGCGACGACGCTTTCGACGAGTTCCAGCGCCTCGACAGCGCGGCTGACCCGGATGCCGACTCCAGTCGATAGGTTCCAGCCGTTCTCCGTGATCGTGCATTCGATCACGACAAGGCGGCGCACCGAGATCGAGTCCATTCCATCCATTCCGTTGTTCCGAAGGACGCACCGCTCGACGCGCAGCTCCTCGATTGTGCCTCTCACTCCGATGATGTGGATGCCCGTCCACTGGTTTTCCGAGGACGAGCAGTCGCGAATCGTGATGGACCGAACGTACACGCGGTTCACTTCGATTCCGTGCCCGCTCGTCGTCGGGTCGAGGGAGGCCGTGACGGAGATGCGTTCAAGGAGGACGCCGTCGGCGTCGACCTCGACCGTGCCACGGATGACGGCGAGCCCGGACGTAGCGGGATCGGTGCAGAGCGTAACGCCGGGGGTGAAGATCCAGATCTCGGCGTCGTACTCGTCCGGAGCGAGGACGATCACGTCGCCTGGGTGAGCCTCGATACGGACAGCGAACCACGTTGAGGGACGCATGCCGTAGTCGCCTGGCCAGGCAGGGAACTCGATCGGCACGATCTCGTCCTTCACCGTCGTCGTGAACGACTCGGCGATGAGCACGTTTCCGCGAACCGGCGACTCCTCGGGCAGACGGATCTCCCGCGCCTGCGCGATTCCGGCAAAGGCTGCGACCAACGTGATGGCCAGAACCAAGCATCTGTACGCCATTCCACACCTCCCGCGAGGGGAGTGTACGGGGAGGCAGGGGCGAGAGCAAGGCGCGTGGAGCTCGCGCATCCTCGGTCTAGAATTCGATGCTGAACTCAGCGGCGAGCTTCAAGCTCCGTTGATCCTTGGCCGGCGACGTCCCGTCCGTGTGGTGCAGCCAGTCGGCCGAGAGGGCGGCCTCGACATCGCCCGCCGAATACTCCCAAGCGATCGAAAGCGTGGTCGCGTCCTGACTCGAATCGCCGTCCGACGTTCGGATTTCCTCGGTCTCCCACGCGACTCCGAGCGTCCCTCCGGCGAGAGGGAACGCGGCGTCGAGCGCGCTCGCTCGCGTCCTCGTCCCGAGGTGGGAGGGATCGTTCGGGTACCGGCGCAGTTTCTCGCTCCCTTCGAGCGTCCATGAGAACCCACTCCAGGTCCCGGACCACGAACCGGACACCGTGGTGTCGTCGCGGTCGTTCTCCGGCGCGGTAGGGCGGGCCTGGCGCGCAACCTTGGTCGCGATCGCGAGGTCTCCCACGACGAGGGGCCTATCCAGCTCGGCGGCGAGCTCGGACGTCGACGTGTCCTTCGCCGACGCCGCCGGATACCGAGTTCCGGTTCGTTCGGCGCTCGTGTCGATCGACCATCCGTCCCGCTCCGTCGACCACGTCGCTCTGGCTGACGATTTCGTCGCGGACAGCACGGCGTTCGCGGGGTAGGCGGTCGTCGACCATTCGAGCTCGAGGTCGACGGAGCCGTTGCCCACTGGAATCTCGGCGGCGAAGGGGATCTCGAGCCTCCGCACACTACGGCGGGGCTGGAGTTCCGTCGCCATCTCCGTCCACCGTGCGGCGGCCGCGGCCGGGACGTACCCCTTCCACCGCTCGGACTCGACGTGGCCGATGAAGTCCTCGATCGCGTCCGCCGCGTCGCCCCGGCGCCCTTCTTCCAGCGCCGCCTCTGCCGCGGAGAGGTCGGCCAGCAAGAGCCGCCTCGTCGCGCTCGCGAGGGCTTCGGCGGCCACCTCTTGGGCCAGCATCTCAACGACGCCCTGTGCGCCCGGAATGTTGTCGCCCTCAATCTCCGCGTCGATCTGGAGAGGGCGGCGCTCCCGTTCGGCGGCGATTCGAGCCTCGAGGTCGATCTCCCCGAGACGCCACGCAGCGGAGGCTTCGACCTGGGACGTTGCCTGTGCCGCATCCTTGCGCAGGCGGTCGTCGACCTGAGCGGCATTCGCGCTGAAGGAGAAGACGATCTCCGTATCCCCGGACTCGTACGCGGTGGCTCCCGCCGCCGACAGGGACCGCGTCCCTCCGCTCGGCGCCTTCACAGAAGCCCGAGCCGCCGCGAACTCCGCATCCAGATTGACGCCCAGGGCTTCGGCAGCCCACGCGACCTTGAGGGACCGCTCGACGGCGACGACGGCAATCCGCCGGATCAGCTTGTCGCATGACATGCCGATGGAGTCAGCGGCGTCGCGGCGCAGATCGCCGCCTCGTGCCGCATCGGCTGCACAGCCGATGCGCAACAGCTCGGCCCGGTAGCGCTGAGCGCGCCCGTCGGCGAGCGCCTGAACGCTGTCCCGCAGCGCCCCTGCCAGCGTAGCGGCCGAGGTGCCCTTGCAGTAGAGGCGGACTCGGCTTGCGATCGACTCGAGCTGATCCGCATGCAGCGCGAGCTCGCCAAGCGCCGAAAGGAGGACGGCCGCGTCGGCACGGGCGAAGACCTCGTGCATAGCCTGGACATGACACGCGTCAACCGACTTTGCCAGCACCTCAAGGCAGGTCTCGATCGCGCGGGGCGTCGCCGGGCAGGGGAGAGCGCGGATCGAATCGAGGGCTGCCTCGACCGTGCGCCATGTTGCGCGGAGGTGCTCCCCGCCGCCTGCGATCCGCCTGCGAAGTTCCTCCTCCGTGGGGAGCCGGACGAAGCTTGCAGTCCGGGACTGGCCTGCGGCTACACTCAAGGCGCCGGACTCCGTGGCGGGGGGCGCCCAGTTGGCTGTCCACCCGACGGCCGAAGCGGACGAGCGGGCGACGGCGTTCATCGCCGCCTCACCGGCGGCGCCAAGTTCAATCCGGGCGCAGACGGCGAGCGAGAAGCAACCGGCGACGCCAAACCAAGCGAGACAGAGGCCGATGGCACGGCGCTTGGGTGGGTCTATGGGGTAGGTCACAGGAAAGATCATAGCGCAGCTTAGGAGATAGAAAAAGCACCTACGCGATGACATGGCAGTAGCACCACCGAACAGGAGCCCCACGAGAGTCATGGAGTGAAGGTCCGGCTTGCCGGAGCGACGAACGGCGCTAGAATGGCGACATGAACCGTCTGACATGCTTCGCTCTCGCCGCGCTCTGTGTCGTCTTTCTCTCGAGCAGCCCTGCCGCGAGCGGCCTGGCGGCGCAGCTTCCACAGGTGGTGCAGCCGGACGATGGCGCATACAACGCTGGCGAGCTCCGCGTTCTGCACGGCGCGCTAGACACACTCCGTGTCGCGCTTTCCGAGTCGGCGTACGCCTCGCAGAAGACGTTCGGGCTCGCCGGATGGGGGACGTGGACGAGTGCCGACTTGGCTGACTACACCGCCGGAGTCCTCGCTGGGCGCGGATACGAGGTCCGGCTGGTCAGTGCGGCCGGGTGGTCTGACGGCGTTCACACCTGGATCCTCGTGGGCCTATCGGTCGGCGACCGTGTGGCGTGGATCCCTGTCGAAGCGTCTCCCAACATTGGGGAGACGCAGCATGTCCTCGGCGCTATCCCAGAAGAAGCGAGCGCGGACGGTTCCACGCGATTCGATACGGCGTACTTGACGTTCGACCGCCTGGAAGAGCGTCCCGGGAACTCCGCTCCGGCGGCGAAGATCCGCTGCCCGGAGACGGTTCAGGTCGCCGACTGGTTCTCCCTCGCTGCAACCGGCTCTTCCGACGAGGACGGCTCGATCGTGCTCTATCTCTGGGATTTCGGTGACGGAACCCCAGCCAGCGCCGTGGTAGCGAGAAGCGCAAGGCACAGGTACGTGAGGGCTGGAACCTACACGGTGACCCTGACGGTCGTCGACAATCGAGGAGCGACGGCCACCGCGGAAGCGACGGTTCACTCCACCAGCAGCTGCGGTTGCGGCTGAACGAGGTTGGCGCAACCCGGTCGTGCAATCCCCGCCGCTGTAGGACGAGCGAGCCCCAGGGTTCGGCCGGCCGGCAGTCGGTGCCCGCGGCGCAGGAACCACGGACGCCGGGCGCCGAGAGTGATAGACTAGGCTGCCTTGGGAGAATGGAGGGTGATCCACGCAATGAGAAGCTTCCTGGACCTCGCGGGATACCGAGTGATGTGCGTTGCTCTGCTGTTCGTGGCGGTCTGCGTCGGCGGCGCGACGGCACAAACCTACACAACGAGCGGCACGGGGTTCATCGTCGCGTCCTCCGGGTACATCTTGACGGCCTACCACATCGTCGAGGGTGCGACCGGACCCATCACGGTGACCTTGAGTGACGGCAGGAAGCTCGAAGCACAAGTGGTGGGGTACAGCCCGGCCTTTGAAGACGGCGGCTACGATGCGGCACTGCTCAAGATCGCTGCGACCGGCCTGCCGACGATTCCCCTCGGCGATTCTGACGCCGTGCAACTCTTCGACCAGGCCATCGTCCTCGGCTACCCCCTGTCCTTTGAGCTTGGTGTGAGCCTCAACATCACGGGGGGAA
>JAQTNX010000139.1 GCA_028713635.1 Candidatus Bipolaricaulis sp. | reverse complement strand
GACGCGATTGCCGTGCGATGCTAGTGACATTATAATGTTGGTGCCATCATCGAGGGAGGTGCAAGATGACCCTCAAGCGAACGCAGGTCTACTTGGAGGTCGAGCAGCATCGCCTGTTGAAGCGTGAAGCCGAAGCCAAGGGAGTCTCCCTCGCGGAGCTCATGCGCCAGCTGGCGAGTGACCATCTCTACAAGAAGCCGTGCCGCGACGACTTCACGAGAATCGTCGGCCTCGGCAAGAGCGGCGCCCGTGACGTCTCGGAGGACCACGACCGGCACATCGGCGAGGCGGTATCGAAGGCATGAACGTCTTCGTAGACACGTCTGCCTTCTACGCTCTCGCAGACGAGAGCGATCGAAACCACAGGCGGGCGAAGGCCGCGTACAGCAAGCTGGCTCAGGACCGCCTGGTCACGACGGACCACGTCCTGGTCGAGTGCTGGTTCCTCATCGGGAGTCGTCTCGGGCGTGATGCCGCGATCGAGTTCTGGGACGCATTGCGATCGGGCATCGTTCGGGTGGTCGAGGTGACCGCGTCCGACTTGGATCGTGCGCGTGAGATTGTCGAACGCTTTTCCGATCAGACGTTCTCCTTGGTCGATGCGACGAGCTTCGCCCTGATGGAGCGCGCGGAGATCGAAACCGCCTTTGCCCTCGACGCGCACTTCCGGGTCTACCGGTTCGGAAAGACGAACGAACGACGGTTCGACGTTGTACCCGCGTGAAGGGCGATCAGGCCGGCGTCCGGGAGCGCCTCTCTGCCGTGGGGGCGCAGAGACGCGGTGTGAGCTTGGAATTGACTAAGTCATGGACTTAGTCTAGACTCGCGGTGTGAATAACTCGGACACGAACGTGAACACGCATGAGGCCAAGACGCAGCTCTCGAAGCTGCTTGCGCGGGTTGAAGCTGGAGAGGAGATCGTCATCTCTCGCGCAGGCACGCCGGTGGCGCGGCTTGTTCCGATCGACCGCCAAGTATCCGACCGTCGACCGGGGACGGCGGCGGGACGGATCGTGATGCGGAGTGACTTCGATCTCCCGCTGCCGGACGGCGTACTGGACGGCTTTGAGGCATGAGGGTTCTTCTCGACACGCACACGTTGCTGTGGTGGATCGCGGAAGACGCTCGCCTTTCGCCCAGGGCACGCGACGTGATGGCTGATGGACGCAACGTGCTTCTGGTGAGCGCGGCGAGCGGGTGGGAGATCGCCATCAAGGTGGGCCTTGGGCGAATCGAGTTGCCCCGGCCGATCGCTGCCTTTCTCTCCGAGCAGTTGCGCCAGAACCAGATGGACGTTCTTCCAGTTCAGATGAGCCACGCGCTGCGAGTGCAGGAGCTGCCGCCGCTGCATCGGGACCCGTTCGATCGGATGCTCGTGGCTCAGTCTCAGCTGGAGCGATTGCCGATCCTGACGGCGGATCCTTCGATCGCTCGCTACGATGCCGAGGTCGTATGGTGATGTGCGCCGGTCACACCAGAGTGGGACCACACGGGGATGTCGGGTGAGGTGGACTAGAGATGCCGCGCAGGACGTCGCACAAGATCGTTCTCGAACCCTCGAAGGACGGTGGGTACTGCGCCTACGTCCCTGCGCTGCTGGGCTGCTTGTGTGGAGATTCCCGTCAGGAAGCCCTGAACAACCCCCGCGGAGCCCTTCGAAGCTGGCTGAGTGTTTCGAGGGAGTTCGGCGACCCCATCGCCGTAGGCGACGTGCAAGCGGAGGCCCCTGAGGCGCCTCTAGAACGATGAGTGAATCCCATGCGATCTCTGATTGCGATGACGAGACTTCCTGGACGATGACCAAGACAAGTCGCATCACCAAACGGTGCTTGGATCTCCTGGTCGCGGCGCCGATGCTCGTTGTCTGCGTCGTTCCGTTCCTTGCCGCTGCTGTCGCCATCAAACTCGACGATGGCGGCTCCGTGTTCTTTCGCCAGGTCCGAGTCGGGCGGAGCGGAAACCCCTTCCGAGTCTGGAAGTTCCGGACGATGAGCGTGATGCAGGTCGATCCGAAGGTGCCGGACCGGATGAGCCGCGACGACGAGCGGATCACGCGCGTGGGGCGATTCCTGCGCGGCCTCGGGATCGACGAGCTGCCGCAGCTCCTGAACGTTCTCGCTGGGGAGATGAGCCTCGTCGGCCCGCGGCCGACGCTTGCTTACCAGGTGGAGCATTACAGCGATTTCGAGCGGCGTAGACTCGAGGTCACGCCGGGGATCACAAGTCTCGCGATCGTGTCGGGGCGCAACGCGCTCTCGTGGACGGAGCGCATCCGACTTGACGTCTGGTACGTCGACCACGGGACGCTCGCACTCGATATCCGAATCCTTGCTCTGACGCTGTGGAAGGTGCTGGTGACGCGCGAGGGGCTGTACGGGCCAGACGGGACGAACGATACGTTCGTCGAGCCACGCGACCCGTTGTAGCGCCGGCGGTTTGTGATGGAGTAGCGTCCGAGCTTGCCTCGGACGTCCATTCTGCCTCCGACGTCATGAACGTCGCACCAAGGTGCGACGCTACAACGATCGACCTCGACGTCGCGTTCGTCCGTTCCACGAACGTCGCACGCAAGGTGTGGTGTGCTCGATCACGTAGCGTCGGAGCTTGCCTCTGACGTTCCGAACGTCGCACCAAGGTGCGACGCTACAACGATCGACCTCGACGTCGCGTTCGTCCGTTCCACGAACGTCGCACGCAGAAGGTGGTGCGCTCTCGCGTGAGAACCGAGCGCATAGACGCTACATCCGTACGTCGCTCGCCCAGTCCTGCAATTCCACTACAATAGCGCCATGAGCAGGACCGCGGAGAAGCATGTCGCTCCGGCGTTCCGTCGCGAGCATCCCGAGATTCCGTGGCGCGGCATGGCCGGAATGCGGGACAAGGTCATTCATGGATACTTCGGGCCAAGTGCCGCAGTCGTTTGGAGGACCGTGAAAGAAGACCTGCCCCACATCCGTGAGGCAACGCAGTCGCTCTTGTCTGGCTGAGTGAGCAGACCCAAGGCGAGGGCGGCGGGGCGAGGAGCCACAGTGCCAGAGTCGCAAGACGTCGTGATCTACGGAGCAGGGGGGCATGGCCGCGTCGTGCTCGACGCCGCGCTTCGAGTGCCCGGGCTGCGTGTTGTCGGCGTCATCGATGATGCCTCGACGCTGCGCGGTCAACGCTTGCTCACAACCGAGATTCTTGGCGACGTCTCTGTCTTGTCGGAGCCAAGATTCCGTCTCTGCCGCGTCGTGGTGGCGATCGGCGACCCCGCTTCCCGTGAAGCGGCCGCTGCTCGTGTCGCAGCGGCCGGCCTCGGGTTTGCCGCCATTGTTCATCCCACCGCGTTTCTCGCGTATGGCGTCTCGTTGGGCGAGGGGGCGATGGTCCTTCCCATGGCTGTGGTACATACAGGTGGCTCGATCGGCGCTCACGCAATCGTGAACACGGGGGCAATCGTCGAGCACGATTGCCGAGTTGGCGACTACGCTCACGTGGCTCCGGGGGCGCGACTGGGGGGAGGGGTCATCGTTGGACGTGCGGCCCTGGTTGGCATCGGAGCCTCGATCTTGCCTGGGGTACGGGTTGGCGAGTGCGCCGTGGTGGGTGTCGGAGCTGCCGTGATCAGCGATGTTCGGGCGGGAGCCGTGGTTGGCGGCAGTCCGGCGCGCATCCTGAAGGGCAGCTGAGGCACGGGAAGGCGGCCGGCGCTGCTCCGGTTGTCTGCCTGCGGGCTGGCTGCTACGATCTTGCGATGAGGTCGGGCGATCCGAAACCTCGTTCGAATCTTCCGAGGGGAGAACGCGGCCGCGGGGCTCTTGGACCTGTCATGTCGTTCTGTCTGGGAGGGCTGACTGCATGGCGATTCCTCTCGCCCGTCACGAGATCACAGAGGCCGATATCGCGGCGGTCGTTGCGGTTCTGAAGAGCGACCGTCTGTCGCTCGGACCGAAGCTGGCCACGTTCGAGAGGGCGATCGCCGACTACGTCGGCGTGCGCCACGCGGTTGCGGTGAACAGCGGGACGAGCGCGCTGCATCTCCTCGTTCGGGCCCTCGGCCTGACGGAAGGTGATGAGGTCATCACGACGCCCTTCAGCTTCATTGCGTCGACGAACTGCATCCTCTTCGAGCGAGCGCGACCGGTGTTCGTCGACATCGACCCCGTCACGCTGTGCATCGATCCGGAGCAGGTGGCGGCGGCGATCACTCCCCGCACGAAGGCGATCCTCGCCGTGGACGTGTTCGGCCACCCTGCGGATTGGGCGACGCTCGAACGAATCGCGGACGCCCACGAGATCGTGCTGATCGAAGACTCCGCCGAGGCGCTCGGCTCGGAGGTCGAGGGGCGGCGCTGCGGGTCGTTCGGTCGTGCGGGGATCTTCGGCTTCTACCCGAACAAGCAGGTCACGACGGGAGAGGGTGGCGTTCTGCTCACGAACGATGAGCCGCTCGCGCAGCTGTGCCGTAGCCTTGCGGATCAGGGCCGCGGCGATGGCGGGTGGCTCTCCCACGTGCGGTTGGGCTACAACTTCCGCTTGGACGAGATGTCGGCGGCCCTTGGCCTATCCCAGCTCGCGCGAATCGAGACGATTGTCGCGGACCGGGCGTGTGTGGCGGGGTGGTACCTGGACGGCCTTCGGGACGTTGGGGGCGTCGTCCTCCCAACGGTGCAGCCCGGAGTGCGCATGAGCTGGTTCGTCTTCGTAGTCCGGTTGTCGAGGCAGTTCGCGCGTTCGGATCGCGATCGAATTCTCTCGGAGCTCTCGCGACAAGGGATCGGGTGCCGCGACTACTTCCAGCCGATTCACCTTCAGCCGTACATCCGCGAGCTTCTTGGCACGAAGGAGGGCGACTTCCCGGTGACGGAGACGGTCGGCGATCGGTCGATCTCGCTCCCGTTCTACAACCGGCTG
>JAQTNX010000138.1 GCA_028713635.1 Candidatus Bipolaricaulis sp. | reverse complement strand
GCTTTACAACCGCCGGCCGAAGTAGTATTCCCCCGTTTCGCTGTTTGATGGTTAGACATCACACGGAACCCTAGGGAGGAGGCATGCTCGGCTATTGCGGCGTCAACTGCGCGGAGTGTCCCGCGTACCAAGGTACGGTCGGTTCCAAGATGGAGCTGCTCGAAAAAGCGTCCCAGGTCTTCGGTAACGGCGCGCACAGCGCGAAAGAGTGGGTCTGTCTCGGCTGCACGCCGGCCGACCAGGCGTTCCTCGCCAAGCCGTGCGCCGCGTGCGAGATGCGGACCTGTGCCATCGCCAAGGAAGTCCAGAACTGCGCCGCATGCGCCGACTACGAGTCGTGCCAGAAGATCCAGAAGATCCTTGAGCCGTGGGGGCTCTCGGAGCGAATGGGCTGGCTGAGGGAGCGGTTCAGGGCCATCCGGTCGGGCAACGGCTGAGGCACTCCCGCCGCCGCGACTCGCTGCGGATTGCGGGAGAACGGAGGGCGGCGCCGACCGAGCTGCGCATCAAGACCTGTGTGAGGAGGAACGATGCTGGACTGCTGCGGAATCAACTGCGAGGAGCGCCCCGCCTACAAGGGGACGGTCACGCCAGACGTGGCCTGGCTCGAGAAGGCTCTTTGAGGAGGGATGATGCTCGGGTACTGCGGAATCAACTGCGAGGAGTGCCCCGCTTACCAGGGGACGGTCACGACCGACATGAGTCTGCTTGAGAAGTCGGCCGGAAGCTTCTGGAGCGGCGCCTACAGCGCACAGGAGTGGGTGTGCCTCGGCTGCACGCCCGCCGAACAGCCGTTCCTCGCGAAGTTCTGCGCCACGTGCAAGATCCGCGTCTGCGCGGTTGGGAAGGGTGTCCCGAACTGCGCCGCGTGCGACGGCTACGAGTCCTGCGCGCTGCTCCACGACTTCATCAAGGGCGAGTCCGAGGTTCTCTGCAAGCGGATGGAGTGGCTACGCGGGAGGTTCCTCGCGTACAAGGAAGAGCGGGCGTCGCGCGCTGAGGGGAGACGATGAGCGCACTGGGCTATTGCGGCATGAACTGTGCGGCATGCCCCTCGTACACGACGACCGTGAATCCGGACATCGAGGTTCTGCGAAGAGCGGAGGCCGCCAGCGCATCGGCCGGCGGATTGCACTGGGTGTGCCTCGGCTGCACGCCGTCGGACCAGCCGATCTTGGCGAAGTACTCCTCGACCTGCGGGATTCGTGACTGCGCAATCGAGCGTAAGGTCCAGAACTGCGCCGCGTGCGACGACTACACGTCGTGCACACAGCTCCACGACTTCTTCCAGAGCGATTCCGCTGGGGCGATTCAGAAACGGATGAACCTATTGCGGCAGCGATACCTCGCGCTCACGTCCGAGGAGTAGGCGGGGCGGGAGCGCCGGCGCCTGGAGCTGCCGCGCTCCAGGCGCTAGGATCGGGCCATGGCGAACAAGCGCGCTCTCCTCTTGATCGACGTCATCGCCGGCGCGTTCCGCGATGATTCGCTCCGCAACTGCCACGACGAACCCGTTTTGCCGAACATCGCGCGGCTCCTGGGCGCAGCGCGCGCGGCCGGCGCTCTCGTCGTCCACGTCAACGAGGACTTCGACGAAGCGAAATGCCCGCCGGGCAGCCCGGTCTGGAAGGCCTACCAGATCCATCCCGATGTCGCCCCGATGCCCGACGAGCCTGTTGTTCGGCAGCACCGGTACGACGCCTTCCTCGAAAGCGGTCTCTCCGAAATCCTCGAGCGCGCGGGCGTTCAGACGGTGGTCGTCGCCGGCATCGCATCCCCGTGGTGCGTCGACAACGCCGTCCGCCGCGCCCACGGCCTCGGGTATCGCGTGATCCTCGCCGAGGATGCGCACGGCTGTGCCGACAGCAAGACCTTGACGGCCGCATCGATCGCCCAGCACCACAACGAGATCCTCGCCGCGTGCTTCGCGGACGTGCGCCCCGTCAGCGAGATCGCGTTCTAGCAGAGCCCCGGCGAGCTACCGCCGCCAGGTTGCTTCGTAGTCGTAGCCGGCTGCCGTTGTCAGCCGCCGCACGGCGAGGTCGTCGAGCCGCACGGCGTAGATGTCGAGCTGACTCCCGCCGCGGTCCGACGAGAACAGGATCTCCGTCCCATCGGCCGACCAAGTCGGCATCCAGTCGTGCGATGGATCCGACGTGATGCGGATCACATTCGACCCATCGGCATTCATGACGTAGATGTCATCGTTCCCGTCGCGATTCGAGACGAACGCAATCCTCGCCCCGTCGGGTGACCACGCCGGCATGTTGTTCGTCGAGCCGGGGTCCGTCAGCCGCCGCACGCCCGACCCGTCTTCACCCATCAGGTAGACCTGGTCGGACCCATCGCGGTTCGAGACAAACAGGATCGTCGCGTCGTCGGGCGACCAACCGTAGAAGAGATCGTTCGCGGCGTTGTCCGTGAGGCGCCGACATCCCGTCCCATCCGCGTTGACGACAGCGAGTTCGGTCGCCTTCATCTCGCACGTGGGACGAGGATTCGGCTCCACCGAGAACCCGATCTTCGTTCCATCCGGAGACCAGTGCGGCCCCATCGCGCACGCCGCGCACCCCGCGCTCTCGGTGATCTGGCGCTGCCCCGTCCCGTCGGCGTTCATCACGACGAGGGCCCACGACTGCCAGGAGAGGTGGACGTAGTAGGCGATCCGCGAGCCGTCCGGAGACCAGGCTGGATAGTAGTCGTCGTACGGTTCGTTCGTCAGGCGAACGGGATCCGACCCGTCCGGGTTCATAGCGTAGATCTGCGCCCGTCCCGATCGCGTCGATACGAAGGCTATCGCGTGGTCGCCGTCCACCGACGTCGGTGCGTCGAACGCGGGAGCCGGGGAAGAGGCCGGAGACCAGTAGCTGGGCCAGTAGTCGCCGCGTGTGTGGCGCGTGAGCCGAATGACGTCCGATCCATCCACACCCATCGAATAGATCTCGAAGTTGCCGTCTCGGTCGCTCTGAAAGACGATGCGCTTGCCGTCGGGCGACCAGCTTGGGTCCTCGTCGACGACTCTCTGTGTGCTCGTCAGCCGGCGCAGGCCCGTCCCGTCGCTGCCGACGATGAACAGGTCCTGGCCCACCGTCGGCCACCGCGCGGCGAAGAAGGCCACGCTGCCGCCGTCCGGCGCCCATGCAGGGAAGCAGTCGTCGAGACCTGTGTCGGCGATCTTCCGCAGCCCCGTCCCGTCCACGCGCACGGCGAACACGTCGTACTGCCCGTCACGATCGGAACTGAACGCAATCTCGTCCCCGACCGGAGACCAATCCGGCGCCATGTTGTCGAACGAGTCGCCCAGAACGAGCGTCGCCTCCCCTCCTGCGACGGGGATGACGTAGATCTCGAACTTGCCGTCGTTGTTCCGGTCCGCCTGGAACACAAGCGATCGACCGTCGGGCGACCAGTCCGGGTGTCCCTCGGGTCCCGGGAGGTTCATGAGCCGGCGCTCCGCGCTCCCATCGGCGCGCATCAGGTAGAGCGTCGTGGTGCAGTTCGGAAAGCACGACGCCGGGTGCGGGTCGTCGCGTTCGGACTCGAAGGCGATCAGGGTTCCGTCAGGCGACCCGGCGGGACTCCACTCGTTCGCCGGGTTGGTTGTCAGGCGCTGGAGCCCACTCCCATCCGTGTCCATGAGGTAGACCTCCGCGTTGCCATCGCGCTCGGAGTAGAAAAGGATCTTGGTCCCCGCGCTCTCGGCTGCCCCAACAAAACCCACCATGGACTGCGCGACCAGGATGGACACAGCGACGACAAGCCCGAGCTTCCGCATCATGAGCCTCCTGTCGAGATGCGGAGAATACCGGATACTCGAGGAGCCTGCGACCTTGCGGCGTCCCGCCGCGTGCGGCGTCGGACGTTCGTGGTACATCGACAGGTGCCCGAAGTGCGGCGCCTGCCTCCGAGCCACCTCTAGCGTGAATCAGCAGGGAACGCCCGGCTGGCCGCTTGGCTACTCGCGCTTCTCCCGTTCCGCAGTGTGCTTGTCGAGCAAGGCAACGAGTTGCTCGCGCGAGTAGTTGTGCCGCGGGTTGTCGTTCTCGTCGAGGAGTTTTGCGACGAGGGTGTTGAGCACGCGGTCTCCCTCCCACCTCGTGCCGACGAGGTAGTGAAGCTTTGGCGTGGGGGAGAAGAGCGCATCGTAGACCGCCACGGCGACGATCTCGGGCGAGGAAGGCTTGCGGTTCGACTCCGATTCGGACTCGGCGGTGGCATCGCCGTCGCCACCGCTCGGGCTCTGCTCCGCAGGCGGAGGAGCGAGCAGGTAGCCGAGGATCGCGTCCGCTTCCTCGCGGAAGGGCGCCTCGGCGCGCTCAAAGCGGGCAACGGTTCCCGTATGCGAGGCCTCGCCGATGTTCGTCGCGATCCCGCCCGGCTGGACGACGCTCGCGAGGACGCCGTACTCCTCGAGCTCCGCACGCAGGGTCTCGGTATACGCCTCGATCGCGTGCTTCGTCATCGTGTAAGGGCCGTAGTACTTCTTCGCCAAGATCCCGCCCTGCGAGCCGATGTTCACGATGCGCCCGTGCGACGCGAGAAGGAGTGGAAGGAACGCGTTCGTCATCCGGTGCGGACCGAACACGTTCACGTCGAAGATGTGGAGCATCTCCTCGTCGGTCCACGTCGAGAGCATGCCAAGATCGCCGAGCCCGGCGTTGTTCACGAGGCCGTACAGGCCGTGTCCAGCGCTCGTGACCGTCCGAACGGCCGCAGCGATCTCAACGGACTTCGTCACGTCGCACCGAAGCGGGACGACGTTGTCGATCTTCCCCAGATCGGCCGCGGCCCGATCGTTGCGCACCGTCCCATAGACGAGGCAGCCTCTCTCGGCCAGGTACCTTGCCACGCAGTTGCCGATTCCGCTGCTTGCGCCGGTGATCAGCACCGGACGAGCCGTCTTGTGATCCATGCTCTCTCCTTGACACAGGGAAGATGGTGCGGTCGGTTGGCCGCGACTCAACGTCGAGAACTTGCCTGTTCGCCGTCTCCAAAGCGTCGCGTTGCGGCGCTCACCGGGTGCTCCGCAACGCCCACGCCTCGCATGCTCACCGTCTGCGGGCAGCGCTTCCAGGCGACGCTCAACGTTCGCGAAGCCACGGCCGCGGCGACGCCCTCTTGCTTCTATATGCCACTTGTGCTATATATGTCTCGTGGCATATCCATCCCAAGGAGGTGCAGCCGTGTCACTCGATCACGCCATTCTCGGGTTCCTGAGCTACGGCCCGCG
>JAQTNX010000137.1 GCA_028713635.1 Candidatus Bipolaricaulis sp. | reverse complement strand
CCCACGCCCGCGACGTGTCGTGGAACCAGGTGATCCGGCCGTAGCTCTGGAAGTAGTTCGCGAAACCGCGTCCCACCTTCCTCGTCTCCGTGCTTGGGGTCCGGTCGCCGAGGGCGGCGATCGCCCGCGTGGCGCACTCCTCGGACCAGACGGCCGATCGGACCGCCTGCCCCGTCACCGTCGTGTCGCCCGTCTTCAGGTAGTTGACCCGCCGGACTTCGAGCGGGTCCATCATCAAGACTCGGGCGATCTCGTCCATCTGCGACTCGTAGGCGAACGCGGCCTGCGGGCCGCCGAAGCCGCGAAACGCGCTCGTGAACGGCTGATTCGTCGCCGCCGCCACCGAGTCGACGTGCACGTGGTCGATCTTGTACGGCCCGGCCGCCATCCCCGTCGCGTAGAGGAGCACGTACGGCGTCAGGTACGGATAGGCGCCGGAGTCGGCCGTCATCTTGATCTCGCTTGCCGTGATCCGGCCCGTGCGCTTCACGCCGGTGCGATGGGTGATCGTGAACGGGTGCCGTTTCGACGTCGCGAGGAACGCCTCCTCGCGGGTGTAGACGAGCTTGACCGGCCGCCCGGTCGCCTGTGCGAGGAGGGCGAGGTAGATCTCGACCGTCACGTCCTCCTTGCTCCCGAACCCGCCGCCCACCATCGTCCCCTGGACGCGGACCCGGTTCTGCGGGATCCCGAGCGCCTTCGCCACCGTGCGGAAGTGCTCGACAACCTGCGTGCAGATGCGGAGGTTGATCACGCCCTGCTCGTCGACCCAGCCGACGCCCGCGTCCGGTTCCATGTACGCGTGCTCAACGAACGGCACCCGGTACGTGTTCTCGACCACGAGGTCGGCCTCGGCCATCCCCCGCTCGAGGTTCCCCTTTCGGATCGTCCACCTGGCAACCAGGTTGGGGTTACCCGCGGCACCGTCCCGGTCGGCCAACTCAACGTCATCGCCCGAGCCGGAGTTGGCGCTAGCGGCCACCGCGTGGCCGCCCGCATCGGGCAGGAGCGCCTCCGCGGGATCGAACACCCCGGGCAGCTTCTCGAGGTCCAGCTCGATTAGCTCCAGCGCCGCCTCGGCGACGGCCGGAGTCTCGGCGGCGACAAGGGCGATCGGCTCCCCGTGGAAGCGAACGACGTCGGTCGCGAGGACCGGCGCGTCCGAGCCCTTCCGCTGCGCGCGCCCAGTCTGCCCCGGCAGGTCAGTCGCCAATCTCGCGTTCGGCAGATCGGCGCCGGTCAGGACGCAGACCACGCCGGGCAGTGCCCGCGCCTTCGAGACGTCGAGGCGCGTGATGCGCGCCGACGGGGCGGGGCTACGGAAGACCTTGGCGTGGAGCATGTTCGGCATCGAGAAGTCGCCGGCGTACACCGTCGCGCCGACCGCCTTACCCAGCGCGTCGACGCGCCGAAGCGGCCGGCCCACCTGCTTGAGTGGAGGAAGGTTCGTCGGAGGAAGCGGTTTCGGAGTCACGCGGTCGGTCATCGCCGATCCCCCCTCTTCTCGTGGCCGGACGGCGCAGAACCGCTCGGAGAACGCAACGACCCAGCGGCGCGTTCTCCTTTAAGCGACGCCGTAGGCGGTGCGACCGCGGCAACGCCAGGACCACCCGGAGAACGCGACGACTCAGCGGCGCGTTCTCCTTTAAGCGACGCCGTAGGCGGTGCGACCGCGGCAACGCCAGGACCACCCGGAGAACGCGACGACTCAGCGACGCGTTCTCCTTTAAGCAACGCCGTAGGCGGTGCGACCGCGGCAACCGCAAGCTGTCCATCTCGCAGCCTCTCGGCGGCGAGACGGACAGCCTCGACGATCTGGGTGTACCCCGTGCAGCGGCACAGGTTCCCGGACAGCGCCTCGCGGATCTCGGCCTCGCTCGGGTCCGGGTTGCGGTCGAGGAGCGCCTTGGTCGAGATGACCATCCCCGGCGTGCAGTAGCCGCACTGGACGGCGCCTGCGTCGGCGAACGCCTCCTGGATCACGTGGGGCTTGTCCATCGTGCCGAGGCCGGCGTTCGTCACGACCTCCGCCCCGTCGGCCTGCCACGCCAGCACCATGCAGCTGTTCACGGCCTTCCCGTTGAGCAGGACGGCGCAAGCGCCGCACTCGCCGATCTCGCAGCCGTTCTTGACGTCGGTGTGGCCCAGGTCTCGAAGCGCCTGGAGGAGAGACACGTTCGGATCGAGCGCAAGCTCGTGCTGCCGCCCGTTCACGCGAAGCACAACCTTCCTCTTGTTAGGCATGCGTCCCCCCTCGCTCGAGCGCACGGGCCGCCTCGGCCAGGAGCCGGCGCGCAAGTCCTTGCACAACCGAGAGCTTGTACTCCGAGCCGGCGCGCGGAGCCGCCGCCTTCGCCGTCAGGCCCGCCGCCGCGGCGATCGCCTCAGGCGTGATCGGCTTCCCGACCAGGGCCGCTTCCGCGGCGCGGGCTCGCACGGCGATCGGAGATGCCGCCGCAATAGCGATCCTCGCGTTGGTGCAGCGTCCGGCCGCGTCGGCGTCGAGCATCACGGCCACGTCTACCTTGGCCATGCACGAAACCTTGCGAAGCCCCATCTTGCGGAACGCGGCCGCCGCGGTGGCCGACGGAATCGGGAACCTCACCGACACGAGAAGCTCGTCGGAACGACGGACGGTCGAGAACGCGCTCACGAGGTATCGATCGAGCGGAACCCGCCGCGTTCCGCGCACGCTGGCCAGCTTCACCTCCGCGTCGAGCGTCAAGAGCGCGGGCGCGGTGTCGGAGCACGGCGCCGCCGTGACCAGGTTCCCGCCGACCGTCGCGCGGTTGCGGATCAAGGCGTTGGCGAAGCTGGAGCAGGCGAGGACGAGCACCGGCGCGTGCTTCATGAGGATCGGGCTCTCGAGCATCTCCGCGATCGTCGTGGCCGCTCCAATCACGACTTCCGGACCCGTGGCCTCGATCCCGTGAAGATCGCGGAGCGCCGCGACGTCCACGACGACCCGAGGCCGATGCGTTCCCTTGCGCATGTCGACCATCAGGTTCGTCCCCCCGGCTATCGGCTCGGCGCCCTTGACCTCGGAGAGGATCTTCAAGGCCTCCCCCAGCGACTGGGGACGCTCCACCTCGAACATCGGCAGACTCATAGCTCACCCCCCGAAGAAGAAGCGCGGATAACCGCACGGACAATCGACGCGTAGCCCGTACAGCGGCAGTGGTTGCCCTTCAGGTAGTCGCGGATCTCGTCCTCGGTCGGCTGCGGGATCTCTTCGAGCAGCCTCTTCGACATCAAGAGCATCCCCGGCGTGCAGTAGCCGCACTGGAATGCGTTTTCGTCAATGAAGGCCTGCTGCAGAGCGGTGAGCCGGCCGTCGGCGGCTTCGCCCTCGATGGTTCGAACCTCGGCGCCGTCGGCCGAGACCGCGAGGACGAGGCAGCCGAGCACCGGCGTCCCGTTCATCCACACCGTGCAGGCCCCGCACTCGCCGATCCCGCACCCGTACTTCGATCCCGTCAGCTCCAGGTGCTCGCGCAGCACGTTGAGCAGGAGGTCGTTCGGAGCGACGTCGACCTCCGTCTCCTCGCCGTTCACCGTCATGCGGACGACGACGCTTTCATCCGGATCGATTGACAACGAGAGAACGTCGCGGGGCTTGGACGCCACCACGCTGCCTCTCAGGCGATGCTTGACCGGCGTCACGGCCCTGTCCCACGCGAGGCCGGCCGCATCGTGAACCAGCGCCATGGCCGCTTTCCGTCGGTAGTCGGCCGTCGAGCGCACGTCGTCGATCGGCTGGATCTCGCTAGCCGCTGCCTCAGCAGCGGCCAACCGCACTTCGTCAGACATCGGCTGCTTGGCAAGCACAGCTTCCGCTTTCCTCGCGCGTACGACCGTGGGACCCACCGAGCCGAGCTCGATCCGCACCGACATGGCGCGCCCGCCCTCGTCGCGCGTGAGCCGCACGGCGGCGCTCACCTTGGCAAGGTCGGCGTGGACGCGGCTGATCTTGAGGAACGCGGACCCCGTCCCCGCCGTGACCTTCGGCAGTCGCACCGCGGCGAGGATCTCGCCCTTGCGCAGCTTGACCTGCCCCGGCCCGGCGAGCAGGTCGCCGAGCACGGCCGTCCGCTCCCCGTCGGGGCCCATCAAGTACGCCTCGGCGCCGAAGGCGAGCAGCGCCGGCACCGTGTCCGACGCCGGAGATCCGTTACACACGTTGCCGCCAAGCGTCCCCCGCATCGCCACCTGCGTCGAGCCGAAGGCGGCGGCGGCCTCGGCCAGCGCCGTGTACGAGGTCCAGAGAAGCCTCGAGACCGCAAGCTCGCGGATCGTCGTCAGGGCGCCGATCCACACGCCGTCCGAGCGCTCCTCGATGCCGCGCATCTCGGGGACGAATGTAATGTCGATCACCTTCGCCGGAGCCGCCTTGCCGAGCTTCATGTCGACGATCAGGTTCGTTCCGCCGGCAAGGACCTTCGCGTCGGGATGCTCTTTCAGGAGAGCGAGCGCCTCGTTCAGGGAGTTCGGCCGCAGGTAGGCGAAACGGTGGGAGAGGATGTGGGTGTTCATGGAGTTCGTTGGGTTCGCTGAGCCGGACGCTGGTGCGCTGTGCGCAGTTCGCGGTTCGTGGTTGGGACTTCGTGAATCGGAGTTCGCAGTGCGCGGTTCGCGGTTCATCACGTCACCTTCTTCGCGAGAGCGGCGAGGATCTTCTCGGGAGTCATGGGTAGCTCGAAGAAGCGGACGCCGATGGCGTTCGCGATGGCGTTGGCGTATGCGGCGGCCACGGGGTTCATCGCCGCCTCGCCGATTCCCTTCGCGCCGAACGGGCCCGTCGGCTCGTAGGTGTCGGCGAAGTAGGTCTGGAGGTTCTCGATCGGCGGCGACTCCGAGATCGCCGGGGTCTTCGCGTCGAGCCACAGGCCGCGCGACGTGAGCTGCCCGTCTCCGTCCCAGAAGCACCCCTCGACGAGCGCGTAGCCGGCGCCCTTCGAGAGCCCGCCCTCGAGCTGGCCGCGGGCCATCGCCGGGTTCACGACCGTGCCGCAGTCCGAGCCCATCGCTGCGTTCACCGTGCGCACCTGACCGGTCCACGTGTCGACCTCGACCTCGAGGAACACGGCCACGTACGCCGGCGGGCAGTTCGTCGGCCGGTAGCTCTCCACCGCGGCGATCGTCTTCCACGACTCCGCCCAACAGCGCGTCGCAAGCTCCTTCAGGCTCATCGAGCGATCGGCGATCGCGGGCGAGTAGACGACGCCTTGCTGCGTCTTCTCGTCCAGCTTCAAGGCGAGGGCGTCGGGGTAGGAGTTGAGGTACTTGGCCGCC
>JAQTNX010000136.1 GCA_028713635.1 Candidatus Bipolaricaulis sp. | reverse complement strand
AGGTTCTCGCCGATCGACTCGACGTCTCGATCGCTCGCTTGTGTGATCTCAATCATGCTCTTCCTGTCTCCGGATACGCTCTCTGGGGGCGTCCCGATGCTTTCCAAAGAGTGTACGAGGCGGACGCGAGCGGTTCTAGCGAAGAGCAAACGCGGTCTGGAAACAGGGGTCGCCACTTGCCCATCGGGCTTCCGGCCGGCCGGGGCTTGGCTGCGGTTTGGCGGTGAGAGTACAGTGCTCTCGGTTTCGCATGGTGGAGCGGACCGGGAGGACGCGCATGCCGAAGCACGCTGGACTGGCTTTCGTGCTGATCTTGTTCGTCGGAGTTGCGCTGCACGGGCAGGACTGCCCGACGCAGTCGTACTTGGTGACGCGAGGGACTGCGGAAGCGGCTCAAGCCGCTATCGTGCAGACGATCGACGGGACCGCGCGCTCTCTGGACATTGCTGTGTCAAGCTTCGCCGACGGTGCGCTGGGGGACGCAGTGATTCGGGCCGTGCAACGCGGGGTCTCGGTCCGCGTGGTTCTCCCCGTGTCGGCTCGAACCGAACCCGGCGGTCAGTACGCGAAGCTCGCGGCGGGCACCGTGCCGCTGAAGCTCGTGCCGGCGTCAACGCCGTTCTCGTATCGGTTCGCGGTGATGGACGGAGCAACCGTCGTCTCCGGAACCTACGAGTGGGCGGGAGGCACGAGCCAGGTCGCGTTTGGAACCCTCACGGTGATCCGTTGCGGTTCTGCGACCTCTGGACGTTCCGAGGCCGACGAGTACTCGGCGGACTTCTTGCGGCTCTGGGACTCACTTCGCGGCATGCAGTCGGCGACCAAACCAGCCGGGGCGGCGTCGACTTCGATGTCGGTCGCCATCCAGGAGATCAACGCCGACGAGCAGTGCATTCTCTTGTTCAACCGAGACGCCATCCCCGCGGACCTCAGCGGCTGGGTGCTCACCGACTCCGAAGGGCGGTACGTGTTCCCCGAGGGATTCGAACTGGGCCCCGGCGAGCTGTACCACCTGTGCATCGGCGCGCTCAACCCGGCCGACGTCTTCCTCTTCTACCTAGACCCTGACCACGACGAGCTCTACTTGATCGCGCCCGACGGCACTCTCGTCGATCAGACTGTATGGTAGGCAATCGTGCCAGGAACTCAGCTCGGACTCGCCAAGAGACCGGCACCTCCCTCGTGCATGCGAAGCACCGTCTCCAGCGAAGTGCAACGCCGCTCCGCGCAGACAGCGCGAGACTGACCGTTTGACTTCCGGGTCACGAAGCAGGTAATCTGCTAGACTTCGCGGTGCTCGAAAAGGCAGAGCCGCCGAGAGGCGGCGACGCAAAGCCACGGGACCTGAGGCGGGTCAGCCGAGCTGCCGAAGCGCCGAGAGCGGTGTAGTGAGGCGCGACAACATGCGGAGTAGGTGTGGCGACGATGGGATGCGGTCCGCTTGCCGGGCCGCTTTTTTGTTGGACGGCTCCTAGGAGCAAGGAGGGTGGGAGTTCGGTAGAGCGACACGACGTGACCTGAGAGAGAAGACGAAGGGAGCGTAGCGATTTGCTTAAGTTGTCCCGTGCCCACGGAACCGCTCTGCTCCTCACTGGCGCTCCCTTGCCTTTCCCTTTGTTCTCAGTCTAGCCGAACTCCACGGACGTTGGGGGACCACCGCGGCGGCAAGCGGGGACAGAGGTCCGTAGTTGGAGGGGTGGATGGCTAGGGAGACGCGGAGTGCGAGACGAGGCGGTGGGAGGCCGGCTGAGCCCGATCACGTGCGGCCCCGGCTGACGCTCCTGTGGACCGTCGTGGCGATCCTCGCTGCGGCGAGTTGGACGTTGTTCGGTGGGGTCGTGTCGGGGCAGTTCGGGGTCGAGATCGGCGTTCGCAGGATCCCTGCCACGCTGACGGGCGACATCGTGCTCGACACGCCGACGGAGTACGCAGAGCTCGAGTTTGCCATCGCCTCCGACCTCAACGTGAAGGTCGACGCCGGCTTCGGCAGCATGCTCATTGATGCGGTCGTCAACATGGCCGGGCCCGAGCACGCGGTCTTGATGGGCGATCTGCCGATCGAAGACCTGACGCTCTACGGGTTCGTGATCGACAAGCTTCGTTTCGTGCCTGAGGTGTGGTTTGCCATTCCCTTCGGGTCCGTCACCGACGTCAACAATCTCGCGAACTCGACCGTGATCCCGCCCGGCAGCGCCCTCTTCGTGACCGGGCGCGTCTCGTCTACATGCACGATCGGCGGGTTCACGGTGAAGCACGTCGCGATGCTCCAGGACGTGAACTTCCCCAAGCCGAGCTCGCCGTACACGGCGCCGCACACGTACGAGGTGCAAAGCCAGAGCTTCGCTCTCGGAAGCCTCCTCTACGTCTCCTGGCGGTCGCCGTTCGGATACTCCGCGCACGCAACGCTCGGCCTGAACGCGAGCCAGGCAAGCACGAGCGCCAAGGGATACTCGGCGGTCGGCAGCGTCGATCCCGGAAACTGGTTCGCATCCGGATCCGTCAGCGGGATCAACCTGGACGTCCTCATGGGAGCCTCCGATTGGCTGACCGACGTCCAGATCGGCGCAGGGTTCGTCGTCTCCACGACGCAGACGATGTCCGGTTCCGTCGACTTCTCGGCGCGCCTCCCCGGAGGGATGGGCGTGGGCGCGTCCCTCGGGTTGTTCGCCAACGCCGGCTCGTTCAGCGGAATCAGTGTCTCGGGAGGTATCGGCTGCTTCCATTTCGCAGCTCGACTCGACGAGCTCAGGCTGACGTCGCTGTCCGCGCGTTTCAACCAGTCCCTCAACCTCGGCGTAATGAAGGGCGCGTTCAGCGTGAGCGCCACGGGCCTCCAAGCCGGGTTGACGGGGCTCTCGATGCGGCTGTCGCTGACTCAGGGCTTGTTCTCGGCCGGAACGAGCGTGTCGTTTGCCGACAGCTCCTACGGGTTCAAGTTTGCCAGCATGGCGACGCAACTGACGTTCCGCCTCACGCCAGGGACGATCTCCGTGCAGGCGACGTTCAGTCGATACGGCCTGACGCGCGCCGGCCTCGGCACAAGCGTGACCTTCTAGGGGGAATGACCGATGCAACTACGATCAACGCATGAAGGGGACTCTCGCTCTCGACCCAACACGGCACCGGCGCGAGCGGGAAGAGCGAACCGCACGGCCCCTGTGTGGGTTGCGATTCTCGCGTGTCTTGTGTTCTCTCTTGCGGCCGAATGCGGAACGGCCACAACCACCACGCTGGGGACCACTCCGAATCCGAGCGTGTACGGTGAGGAGGTCACCCTGACGGCCACGGTGGCGCCTGCGGCGGCGACGGGAACTGTCACGTTCTATGACGGCGGCAGCTCACTGGGCTCGGGAAGCCTCAGCAGCGGGGTCGCCGCCCTGTCAACGTCTGCCCTGAGCGTTGGCAGCCACAGCCTGACTGCGACGTACGGCGGCGACGGGACGTATGATGGAAGCACTTCACCCGCGATCTCTCACACGGTCAACCGGGCCTCGACCAGCGTGGCCCTGGCCAGTGCGCCAGATCCATCCGTAGTCGGAGAGACAATCACCCTGACGGCTACTGTCACGGCCACCCCTCCCGGAAGTGGGGCTCCGACAGGAACGGTGACCTTCACCTACGGGTCGGGAACCGTTCTCGGCGCAGCAGAGCTGGTGGGCTCGGGGACCTCCACGAGCCAGGCTGTTCTTGACACGGACGCGCTCCCTGTCGGAACGCACACCGTCACCGCGACGTACCAAGGAAGCGGCGACTACGTTGGCAGCGCTGGCACGGACTCTCATACGGTGTCGAAGCGCAACACAATCACCACCGTCTTCGTCTCCGACACGCCGCTTATCGTGGGGGACATCGCTACCGGAACAGTCGTCGTCGAAGGCGTCCCCGGCGACTACCTCAACTCCCCGACCGGGACGGTGACCCTCTCGCACACGGGCACTGGCACGCTAAGCCCCACGTCCTTCAACCTGACAGCTGCCCACGGGGGCCGGTTCGAGTTCACCTACACCGCGACGGACGCGACGGCGCCGCATGTGATCACGGCAAACTACCCGGGCGACACGTTGTACAACTCCAGCAACGACACCTTCAGCCAGGCAGTCGAGAAGCGCCAGGCAGACATGGTGATGAACCTATCTACCACCACCGCCTACATCTACCAACCCGTGACGGTAACGGTTGCGGTGGCGGATGACACGACGGCGGGAAGCCCGTCCGTGCCGGCTGGGACCGTTACGTTCTCCGACGGGGGAAAGAGCGGCGTCTTCTCCTTGGATTCTACCACGCTCAGCGCTGGGCAGTGCACTGTCACCTACACTCCCCATGAGAACGACGCGGGAGTCATAGCCATCACGGCCACCTATGCGGGATCGGCTGTTTACGACGGAGCATCGATAGCCGAAGACCTCGTGGCCGAGCTGCGTCCCACGAGGGTGACCGTCACGGGCTCAACGAATCCGCTCTACGTGCACCAGTCGTACGACTTCACCGTTACCGTCGAGGACATCGCAGGCTCTGGCACGGGGACGTCGCCGGACCCGACGGGTAGCCTTGCCTATTCCAGCACATTGCCCCCCGCGGATGTGCAGTTCACTCCAACCTCTGGGTCAGCGCCCTCGGCGACCTTCTCGTACCTCTGCCGTGGTCTCGACTCGGCGCAGGGATACGACATCGTGAAAGCTACGTACACCCCGAACGATGGGATCCATGCTGCGCCGGAGGGCTCCGAGAACAACCGCGCCTTCGGCCAGGGAGTGAGACGGCGGGACACGGTAACCTCAATCACGAACGTGCTGACTAGCTCTTCGGGAGCGACCTTCACGTCGGAGACGGTTGAGAAGCCGGGGCTTGGCCCTACTCCGTACCCTCTTGCCGGGACGCTCACGCTTCTGGCTCCAAACACGGCCGCAGGCGCGCATGGCCCTGCAGCTACGTTGAGCCACGACTTCACAGTGACCAGTGCCTCGCCGCTCCTGAACGTCACAGTCCAGTACGAGCCCACCGACAGAGTCCACCTGGCATCATTCGGCTCAGCAAACATCGACCGATCAAGCTACTACGACCCTGGTGTCTTGCCCGACAACCCGACAGACTACGACAACTGCACTGATGGTTGCGGAACTGGGGGGACGAACGTAGAGAACGCGATCTACGCGCTGAACTCCACCGAGGTCGCCCTGACGGCCGCGAAGATGGCCCTCGATGCGGTCGCTCTCGTCCTCGACGTCATCCCCGATCCCCTGACGGCCGCAGGCTGCGTCGTTGTCACGGGGGCCACGATTCCAGCCAGCGACATCGCCGCTGCCATCGTTGCTGGGGCGGGTATCGCCATCGACATCGCCATCGCGGCCATGGACACAGATCTTGACGACGATGGGATACCGGACTCAATTGAGTC
>JAQTNX010000135.1 GCA_028713635.1 Candidatus Bipolaricaulis sp. | reverse complement strand
CGGTCGTGGGGTACGCGGGGATTGCGATCGCACAGGGAGGGATCGGCACATGAGAAGCATGACCGGGTTCGGGGCCGGCGGGGCGTCGCTCGACGGATGGAGAGTCGAGGCGACGATTCGGTCGGTGAATCATCGGTTCCTCAGTGTGCGCATCCGGTCGGTCGGCGAGCGTCCGTGGCTTCACGCTCAGATTGAGGAAAAGGTGCGCGCGGTGCTCGCTCGCGGCGAGGTTGGGGTATGGCTGGCCGTGGAGGAGAGCGAGGAGTTCGGCGAAGGCCCTGACGTCGATCACGCGCTTGCGCGTCGGGTGCACGCGGCGCTGAGGGAGCTCTCCGACGAACTCGGGCTCGAAGCGCCGCCGACCTTGGGAGACCTCGTTCGCGCCGGCGGCTTCCAGATCCACGAGGAGAGCGACGAGGCGCTGTGGCCCGCCGCGGAGCGCGCCCTCGACGAGGCGCTCGCGGCTCTCATCTCGGCCCGCGAGCGGGAGGGAGCCGTGCTCCGAACCGAGCTGGCCCGACTGACGGACGCCCTGGAAGCAGGGACATCGGCGATCGAGGCGTGCCTTCCGTCGGTGCTCGTTGGGTTGCGGGACAAGCTCCGCGAGCGGATCGAAGGCCTCGATGTCGCGATCAACCCGGAGCGCTTCGAGGCGGAGGTCGTGCTCTACGCGGATCGCTTCGACATTCAGGAGGAACTGGTCCGGTTGAAGGGCCACATCGCGAGGGCGCGCGAGCTCTTCCGCAGAACGTCGCCCGTTGGAAAGGAGCTGGACTTCCTTGGTCAGGAGTTCCTCCGCGAGATCAACACGCTCGGCTCGAAAGCGCGCGACAGCGAGATCGTTGCCACAGTCCTGGATATGAAGATGTGCGTCGAACAGATGCGGGAGCAGGTGCAGAATGTCGAGTGACGACCTCTCGACTCTTCGGCGAGGCGCGGGCAGAGGCCTCGCGTTCGTCGTGTCCGGGCCGTCCGGTGCCGGAAAGAACACGGCGATCAGCGCGCTGATTGCCCGCGTGCCGGGCCTTGTCTACTCCGTCTCCCACACGACGCGGAGCCCTCGACCGGCCGAGAGGAACGGCATCGACTACTACTTCGTGGCCGATTCGCAGTTCGCGGACATGGTCGCCGCGGGAGAGTTCGTGGAACACGCCGTCTATCTCGGAGATCAATACGGCACGTCGAAGGCGGAGATAAAGCGCCTGACGGCGCTCGGCGCGGACGTCGTACTGAACGTCGACGTGCAGGGCGCCTGCACGCTTCGCCGGGTGGGCGTTCCGGGCGTGGCTCTCTCCTTCGTGTTCTTCGCGCCTCCCTCGCTCAGCCAGTTGGGCGAGCGGCTGCGTGCGCGCGGATCGGAGTCGGAGGCCGAGATCGCCGAGCGACTGCGGGCGGCGGCGCGGGAAATGAGGAGCCTCGAGATCTTCGACTACTTGGTTCTGAACGGGGATCTTGCCACGGCCGTGGACGAGCTCCGAGCGATCGTCATGGCCGAGCGACTCCGCGTCGTCGCAGACGCCTAGGCAGCGTCCGAGGGGAACGAAAAGAACGGCCGGCGACGAGCGCCGGCCGTTGGATCAGTTCGCTCAGGTGAAGGACGTGGCGTTACTTCCGCGTGACGCCCTTCGGCGCGACCTTCAGGGCCTTCTCGATCCGCCGCTTCAGTTCCTTTCCCGGCTTGAACAGGGGAACGACCTTCGCCTCGACCTGGATCGGGCGCTTGGTCTGCGGGTTGATGCGACTGCTCGCCTTGCGAGCGCGGACAGCGAACTTCCCGAACCCGACGAGCTTGACCTCCTCGCCCTCGAGAAGGGTGCCCTGGATCAGATCGAGGACCCCGTCGAGGAGTTTCCTCGCCTCTTTCTTCGTCAGGTTCGACTTGTCAGCCAGCCGATCGATGAATTCGCCCTTGTTCATCTACAATCCTCCTTGCTTACGCTGCACAGGTACCTTGGATCAGGACTCGTCGTCAATGCCCGCTTTGCCGAGCAGATCGCGCATGCTAAGCGATTCGTGCCCGCTTTCGTCGAGGAAGCGCCGATCGACGCGCTCGCGATCCCGCGCCTTCGGACCCCGCTCCTTGCCGGTTGTGGGGGTTCCGGGGGTGGCGCCACGGCGGCGTCGGCCCTTCCCTCCTCGGTCGCGATCGCTCTCGTCGTCGGCCACCGTCGGAACCTCGGGAGGACCGAACAGGTTTCGCATGCTGAGGCGGACCTGATGCTTCTCCTCGTTGATTCCGATGATCTTCGCTTGGACCTTGGATCCGACGGCCAAGACATCCGCGGGTGTCGCGATCCGCTCGTTGGAGATCTCCGAGACGTGGATCAAGCCATCGACATCGTCCGTGATCTTCATGAACGCGCCGAAGTCTTTGATCTCGGTGATCTCGCCCTCGACGATCTCGTCGATCGCGTAGCGGTCGACGAACCGGCGCCACGGGTTGTCCTTGAGCTCGCGGATGCTGAGCGAGATGCGGCGCTCCCGCGAATCGACGCCGAGCACCTTCACGTTGACCGAGTCGGCCTCCTTGAGGAGGTCGCGCGGGTGATTGACGTGGCCCCAGTCGATCTCCGACACGTGGACGAGTCCCTCGATCCCTTCTTCGAGCTTGACGAACGCGCCGAAGTCGGTGATCTTCGTGACGACGCCCGCGACCACCTGCCCTCGCGGGTACTTGCTCTCCGCGTCCTCCCACGGATCGCGCTGGGTCCGGCGGAGCGACAAGCTGATTCGGTGCGCGTCCTCGTCGCAGCTGAGCACGACGACGGGAACGACGTCCCCTTCGCTGACGACATCCTTCGGGTTCTCCGGATGTCCCCACGAGAGCTCGGAGACGTGGACCAATCCCTCGACGTCCTGCTCGAGTTCGACGAACGCACCGAAGTCGGTGACGCTGACGACCTTCCCGTCGACCTGAGTGCCGGCCGAGTACCGCTTGGAGATGCCGTCCCAGGGATTCGGGCGGAGCCGTTTGATCGAGAGGGACACCTTCCCCTTCTCGCGGTCGAAGTCGATGACCTTGACCTTGACCGGACTGCCGATCTTGTACTCGGCAGGCGGGACAGGGAGGTCCTTCCACGCGATCTCGGATCGGTGCACGAGTCCCTCGAAGCCGCCGATGTCGACGAAGAGCCCGAAATCGACGATGCTGCGGACGACGCCGTCGAGCTCCTGGTCGGGCGTGAGCGAGTCAAAGAGCGCCTTTCGTCGCAACCGCTCGCGCTCCTTGATGAACTCCTTGTGGGAAACCACCAGGTTCTTATCGCGCCGCGACAGCTCGAGGATCTTGAACTGGATCCTCTTGCCGCGAAGTTCGTCGATGCTGCTCGGCAGATCTCCGCCGAGATGAGAACCCGGTAGGAAGGCGCGGATGCCGTCGAGGTTGACGTGATACCCCGCACCCTTGACTTCGCTTGTGATCTCGCCTTCGACAACGTGTCCTTCGTGATACGCGGCCTCGAGGCCGTCAATCCGCTTCTCGTATTCGGCCTGCTTCTCGGACGCGTAGACCGTCCCCTTTTCCTCGTCGATGTAGGTGACGAGCACCTCGATGTGCTCGCCCTGCTCGATCTTGCCGCCGGGGCGGAATGGGGACAGCTCCGACACCGGAAGAATCCCCTCGGACTTGTATCCGATGTCGACGAGGATCTCGTTGTCGCTCACCTGAACGACAGTCCCGGAGATCGTGTCTCCGCGACTGTACGTCTTGACATCGCTTTCTGAGAAAGCGTCCTCCATCTTTATCTTCTGTTCCATGCTCCACTGCCAGATCCGGACTTCGCCTCCCGGCGCGCGCTAGGGCGCCCGGCCCGCTTCCTCAAGCTGCATCTTACACCTATCATGCTCGATCCACGCACTCCATGAGTCGATCGCTCATCGCACGGAGTCTCTCGGACCTGCATACGTCTTCGCGGACGTCGCGCTCGAGAGCCTCGACGGTCACCGGCTTGCCGATCGACACCGTGATCCGCGGGAAGCTGAACGGGTACCTCGGTGGGTACGGCCCTTGGGACCGGATGTTGACGGGAACGATCGCCTTGCCGGCAAGCGACGCGAAGTAGACGGCGCCAGCCTTGGCGTCGACCTGCTTGCGCGTCGTTCCCTCCGGGAAGATGGCGACGATCCGCTCGGTCTTGACGGCCTCGAGCATCCGACGGAAGTCGGACTTCCCGAAGTTCTCGCGATCGATGATCGTCGAGTAGACGCGGATCAGCGGCTGGACGAGAGGGTTGGATTTCATGAGTCCTTTGCGCGAGATGAAGTGGATTCGATTCCGGACCCCCATCGCGGCCGCGAGCAACAGGATGTCCCAGTAACTCCGATGCCGGGCGACAGCGATGTATCCTTCATCTCGCTTGACGTTCGCCCTCCCTTTGACCCGAAGTCGGAAGAGGAGTCCGAGAACGAGGTGTAGGAGACAGACGGCGCCCGCGTAGAAGACGCTCTTGAGGACGATACGTACGCGCCGTGTCAATGTTCTAGTAGCCGCTCCTTGACCAGGTCTGCTGCCTCGGAAATGACCTCTGCGAGGGTCTTTCGATCCGTGTCGATTATAGTCGCATCAGAAGCGGGGTTCAAGGGTGCGATCGCCCGGGTCGAATCCCGTCGATCGCGGACGAGCAGCTCGTGGAGGGTGTGACCGACATCCGCGCCGGCCCGCTGATCGACACGCCGCCGGGCTCGGACGTCGGAGCTGGCCCGGAGAAAGATCTTGACGTCGGCGTCGGGCAGAACGACCGTGCCGATGTCGCGCCCCTCCATCACGACGTCGATGCTCGCCGCGATCCGCTGCTGGAGGGCGACCAGACGCGCTCGGACCTCGGGGCGCGTTCCCGCTTCGGAAGACGCCTGATCGAGCTCGGGGGTGTGAAGGAGATCGGTGACGTCTTCCCCGTTGAGGAGAAACCGCTCCGGCTCCGCGACGTCAAGGACGATCCGATCCAGCGGCAGTCCGCGCGCCAGACCGAGGGCGACGGCTCGGTACATCTTCCCGGTCTCGATGAACCGGCACCCAAAGCGCTCGGCGAGCGCCCGTCCGAGCGACGTCTTCCCCGATGCGGCGGGACCGTCGATGGCGATCTTCACGTCGTTCTCTCCTCTTCGACCTGGCGGCTCGCGGAGGGGGTCGGTCGACACACAAACACCTTCGCCTCCGGAACCGCACGCTCGAGAATCTCGGCGGCGCGGTGTGCCGCCGCGGGGTCGCTGAACGCCGCATAGAACGCGGCTCCGCTTCCACTCATCCCCGCATAGAGCGCACCGAGACCGCGAATCGCCTGATCATACGGGAGGAGGGCCGGGTGCGTCGCGAGCGCCGGGGCGAGGAGGTCGTTGACCCCGAGACGGCAGGGGGCATCGTCGGGCGCTCCGTGGGCGTCCCACGCGGCGTAGACAACCGGCGTCGAGCAGTGGACGGGAGGGGCGAGGATC